>NZ_JAUBTG010000019.1:0-99078 GCF_036702395.1 Microcoleus sp. D3_18_C2
CAAAGTTTTCAATCGATTCATGCCGTGTGTATTCAAGGAATTCAGCAAGTTTCTAATTTGACATCAGAACGGTTAGCCATCTTAAATTTATTTCCAGTCACCTGTCGGTCTTATTATTTTTTGTTGTGAAAAGAAGTCTATTATTGATTGGTAAAACTGACTTACATTTAAATAATTGTTGATTCAGCAGTGATGTATTATTGTCATAATGCGGGCGATATATGCTGGGAATTAATAGTTATTAATGGTCTGATTTTTGACTTTTAATGGGCTAAGAAGATTGAATTAATGCCCTCATGTCAATTTTTAGGAATTCCTAACTGAGTGATGCGAGCGTTGCACAGATTTTTGGGTGTTTTTACTCACTATTATCTCGGATGATTCACTTTTATCCCCTCCATCTGCCTATGTGCCAGTTGGGGGTGCGGAATGTGGGATCAAATCCTCTAGGTCGGGGGTAGGCAAAGAAAGGCACTACAAGAGTCAAAATTCATGTTTTTGGTGAGAATGAAACAGCCTTGCCTTAAGAAGGGGAGTAGGGGTTGACTTTGAGTAAGTTATTGTCCCCCCCTCTTCTTATCCCGAACTCAGGTTAATTAAGATTTAGCCATTTTTGAGCGTTAAGCCGCTGGACGACGCCAAACACCATGAGGTCTAGTGTTACCTTGCGCTCATCTATCAAAAAAGGCTCTAAAGTGCTGGTTTTGGTATTATTTTCAGCGCAGGAAAACGCCCTTTGACTTTGAATATTTTCTTGAGGAAAATACAGGTTAAATTGGCGCTGACCTTCTTGGAATTTGCCAATTACCTGCCAGCAATCTCCGGCGGAACTCATGCCAGCAACTGGGAGTTTTTGCTTTGCCAAACTCACCTCTAAATCCTTAACGCCCTGCTTAGTCAAAGCAGTTTGCAAAGCGGGCAAATAATCTTGTTGAATAAATTCCGCAAAGGGCTTGTCTTCAACAGCAGGTGCTTTTTCCTTCTTAGCTTTAGCTGGGGGCTTGTCGCCTTCGGCCTTGGCTGGGGGCTTTTTAGCAGCCGCTGGAGGCTTGTCAGTGCTGGGTAAGTCGCTTGTGTCTGGTTCGTCGGAACTTGGGGCGTGATCGATCGCAGCACTGGGAGTTTCGGATTCGCCAGCGGTAGGATTTTTCGGTTCTTCTGACATTAACGCTTCCTGGTAAAAGTGATTGGGTAAGGAGTTGGGAGTTGAGCAAGCGGGCGATCGACTTTCTTGAGGGCACACATTTTATCGAAAACCAACCTGAGAGAATGGCTAGTCAAAAAAATTTGAACTCAAAACACTCTCACAGGGCGATCGTCCGCCAAGATCACAACTCCTTTGGTTATTCTAAATCTCAGCGACAGCTCGTTCAATCAAGCGGCGGGCGAGAGTTTGAACACCAGTGTGTTCGTAGTAGTTGGTAGTGATATCGAGGAATGCGCCCACGTAGTCCACCTTGTCGGCAGAAATGTCTACAAAATTCTGCAATTGGCCGAGTACGTTTTGGGGAGTCAAACCTCGATCGCTCACAAAAGAGCTCATCCAGCCAGAAACCGAGTTAAAGCTTTCGCCGATAAAGCCGAGTTGGCCTGCGGGAGAGCCCCCAGGAATCATGCCGCCGATCGACTTAAATGCCTGATTCTCTTGCAAATCGCTGGGGGAGAGCCTCTGAATCCAAGACTGAGTTGCCATGATAAAGTCTGGGCCCAGGGGAATCAAACCATCAAAACAAACCAAAGCAGCCATCCGCATCAAGGATTCGCCGCCGTAGTCGCCCAAGGAAGCGGCAAAATCGCCGATGCTGTCGCCGGGAATACCGTTAATTTGGCAAAAAGCGAGCAACTCAGTGACTAACTTCAGAGAAAGGTCGATCGTTTGAGCTTTTTCCGGCTTGGGAGTGAGATTGCCCAGAAGGGACAAAAACGGCACATTTTGGGAGACTTTGTTAGCGAGGGCGGCAGTACCCAAAGCCTTGTCGGCGTTGTCAATAGTTTGGTAGAGCCAGAGAGCGCGCTGGTAGCCCTCAGATTTATCGTTGTACAGGTAGATGGCGCGCTCGCCAATTTGCTGGATCAGTTCTTCGTCTGTTTCGCCAGTAACGGTGCGAATGGTATTTTCAAAGCCAACTAAATTGTTCCACTCGCCGGGAACCACAAAGTCAAGCGCTCGCAGGGCTTTGACAGTCATGTTGTCTTGAGGCAGTTGATCGACTAATTCAAAGACTGTTTTGCTCACAAAAAAACTCCTTATGCTGAAACGAAAATCAAAGGTATTACTTTTGGCAGATTGCAAAACTTCACAGTCTCATAGTGGCCGACTTAGTTCTGATAGCGCCAGACTTGAGTCGGGCGCCGAGTTGGAAAAAAGACATGGCTACTTGAGGCGGGCGAGGCCGCCCAGGTTAAATTTTGACAGCCAAGCTTCGCGATCGCTAGCGGTAAAAGAGGAAGTCCGGGATTGAACTTTCACCTGATAGCGATTTGCCACTAAAACAGCAGTGATATTAGCACCTTGATTAACTGCGGGATAGCCGCCTATTTTCTTGGTACTTTGCTGGAATTTTGCACCTGCGCTGGGGTTGCCGGCGATGTCGTTAATTGAGAGAACCGCGACATTTTTACCGTCTTTGTTCAACTTAGCTTCAGCAAAACCGGATTTTTCTTGAGCAAAAACGCGATCGAATCCACTCCCAGAAGACGGGAAGTATTTATTTAACTTACCGCCTGCAACTGCCTTTTTGGGCAGGTTTTGATTACTAGCCGTTGATTTGTCAGCAGTTGTCTGCTGTGCTTTACCAGGTTTTTGGGTGCTTTCCTCCTGGGCTTTGTCCCAGCGTGATGGGGCTTGGGTTTGGCCGCAGGCGGTCACCAGCAGCAGTACCGAGATCAGGAATGGAGCTAAGATGCGGCGTGCGGGGAAAAATTGCATCGCTGTCTCCTCATTAGTAGGTTTCCATAACAATTGTGGCTTAGAATTTGGCAATTTGTGTCCTCTGAGCGGATGATTTGTCTTCTTTGTAAAAAAATCCTCTGCCTGCAGGCGGAGGATTTTTTTGCAATTATGAGTTTTGAAGGAAGAAAACTGAAAGATTGCTCCACAGATAAATTCTGGGGATGGGAGTAAAGAAACTAAGTTTTCGGATAGCCAGCAATCTCAAAACAATTTTTGCTGATTTTCCCTAGATTTATCTAGAAATGTCAGAGCAATTGTTCGTCAATCGTCTTATTACTTCGGCTTTCCAACTTAGGTCTTACTTTAGAGGTAAGGATCAGGCGTCGCTTTCAATGTAGATAAACAACAAACCCATTACCACAACTGGCATCACCCAGGTAATTAGGGGAATCAAAATCCAAGGCAAGAAAGAGGCAGCGTAGGAACCTGTCATATCAAATTCTCCAAACTAAAGTTAGTGTGTTCCAACAGGGATATGTGGGAGTCGAGTCTAATTGTTGACTAAACCCCGGAAAATGGCATCAACGCCGTTAAAGTTTTCGAGTAAGAAGTAGGCAGCAAAGACACCACCCATTCCACCAATAAAGAAACCAGCGGTAAACTGGCTCCAGCCTTCAGCATTTCTGAGGGAATCGGGAGTCATGGGATTAGCGCTAGGGTAGCTGGTGTTGTCTTGCTTGAAAGAGACCAAACCGTAGGCAGACATACCTGCTGTGCCAAGCAGAACTAATACGAGGGCTGTAATTAATCCGCCGAGATTAGCTGCTTCTGGATAATCCCGCAGGGGCCCGAAGACGATTTCAGGGCCGACGAGGAAATAACCATGTGCCAAACCGATTTCTAGACCTCGAACTAGGGGTGAGAGTCCTTTGCGGTAGGCCGGCAAGTTCCCAATAAATGCTTTTGTGAAATCAGAAGCACTGATGGGGGTGGCTAGATGACCCGTGAAGGGGTCGCCGTTAAAGGGTTTAATAAGCTCTGCATCTCTGGGATCTGCCATATTCTGTGTGTCCTCGCTGTGCGTAAAAGTTGAGGCGTTCAAGTCATATTTTACGCAGGGACGTGTTTCCTATTTACATAATTAACGGCGAGCTTTAGAAAAGTTCACTATTCTTTAGTTTTTGGAAGAATTTTTCTTTTGCCTCTTATACCAGAAAGCGAGTCGATCGGGCGACACTCCCAGGAAATAAGCGATGATTACTATTTGATTAATGGCGGTGGTGTGGATCACCCCAAGCTGCTGCCAGCGACGGGCGGAGGTCAGGACTGGCTGGGGTACTATTTCAATGCGACCTTGTTTTTTCAATCGGCGCACGAATTCAAAGTCTTCCATGAGGGGCAAGTCGGGAAAACCGCCGATTTGGTCAAAAGTAGCTGCGTTGAGGAAAATGGCTTGATCGCCGTAGGGCAGTTGCAGAAAGTTCGATCGCCACTTTACCCCTGTTTCTACCAGCCGGAGGCCCAGGCTGCGGGCGTCAATCTGGAGTTGAAAGGCCCCCGCTACAGCAGACGGGTTAGCTAGTACCCGACGCGCGCTATCGTCGTACCCGCGAGGCAACAGAGTGTCTGCGTGGAGAAACAGCAGGATATCTCCAGCAGCAGCGGTGGCACCTGCATTCATTTGAGTGGCGCGGCCTGGGGGGGTGGAGATAACTCGGACGCCAAAAGATTTTGCTATATCTGTAGTACCGTCGCTGCTGCCACCGTCAGCGACAATTATTTCGACATTTTGGGCCTCAAGGGCGGTGGAGATGACTGAGGCTATTGTAGGTGCTTCGTTTAAGACTGGAATGATAATGGAAATTTTGAGATTGGGATTTTCTGGCGACATACAGACTTAAGCAACCCGTGAGAGAGAGGGCGGGTTTTGTACAAAGCTGATTTTTCCCATTTCTGACCCCAGGCTCGCCCCTACATTTTGCCTTAATTAAGGTGGGAGAGTTTGGTAAAAAACCAAGCTATTAGTTGCTCATTTTTTACAATAGCCTCGCACCTACATTGGGCTTTCCTGTGGCAGGGCGGGTTTTGTACAAAGCCGATCTATTAGTTGCTAATTTATTTGCTAATTTTTTGTTTTTTCTCGCGCCTGGGACTATTGTCCCAAGCGCTGTCTAACTGCTACTGAGATTCAGCATTTGGTTAGACAAATACACTTACTATATTATGACCTTATGGTTTCACAATCAAGTAGTTTTATTTAATTAAATATGACAATTACTAATGATTGAAAGAAATTAAATATAGTTTAGTTATTTCAACATATTAATATCTAAACCGAGGAGGTCTTCAGGTCGATCGATATCTGCAAGAGTGGGAAGATAAGCAATATTGAGAGCGAGCTTTTGGGCGATCGCCCGCGTACAAGCAAATACTTCACTGGTTCCCCACTGAATGCCACCGAATAATTCCGGAATCGATCGCCGCAGCCCGATCAGATAATAACCTCCGTCTTTTGCCGGGCCCAAAACTAAATCGTGGTGGCTCAGTGCCTCAAAAGCTTGTGCCATGATTTCTGCTTTCAAACCAGGACAATCAGTGCCGATAATTGCTGTTTTCTCAACCCCTGAATTAAAAGAGTTTTGAAACGCTGCTGTCATTCTGGCGCCCAAATCACCGTCTATTTGATTTTCACAAAAAATATCACTTCCCAACCACTCTTGCATCAGTTGTTGGCTGCCGCCGGCTCGGTGAATTTCTACCGATAATCCGCGGGTTTTTTCGAGAGAGAGCGCGCAGGCGATCGTCCGTTGGGCCATCAAACGGTGAAGGTTAGCAGCGCCTGTTTTTCCCAGCACCGGAATTAGTCGAGTTTTGGTTGTTCCCGGTTCGGGATAGCGGGTGAAAACAATCAGTTTTTCCGACATCATTTATTGTTCATGAGTTTTAAAGGCAGGCACCGCAGAGGAAAAGAAGAGAAAGAGTGGACAACTGATTCACAGATTGCCGATCGAGCTTGGTGGGTTAGGCCAGGACTTAATTTAATCGCCCCGGCCAACCCAGCATAAGCTGTGGAGCATTTAAACCAGTAACGAGGCTAGTAGGGTGCGTCATTCGCGAACCCTTACGCTGAAACGGAAAACCTTAGATGCTGACGCACCTTACACAAGTCCTTTAAATGCCGAACAGCTTACAATGTATTTACTGAAAAATAGCCAGGGGTTAGCTCATTTCTAGCATTCGTTGGATCGGCTGCAAAGCTGCTAGTTGAATATCTAGGGGCATGGTAATTTCAGGGGTTTGATTTTTTAGCGAGAGATACAATTTTTCCAAGGTATTTAATCTCATGTGCGGGCATTCGTTGCAAGCACAGTTATTATTGGTTGAAGGAGCGGGGATGAAGCGTTTGTGCGGAGCTTGCTTTTGCATTTGGTGAATGATTCCCGGTTCAGTCGCGACAATAAAAGCTTGGCTGGAACTAGCTTGAGAATATTTGAGCAAAGCAGTGGTAGAGCCGATGTAATTAGCGTGGCGCAGCACGGGAGGTTCGCATTCGGGGTGGGCGATTATTTCGGCTTCGGGATTCTCGATTTTGAGTTGAACTATCTTTTTTTCTGAGAAGTTTTCGTGGACGATGCAAGCTCCTTGCCAAATCTCCATGTTTCTGCCAGTTTGTTCCATGACGTAGCGACCGAGATTGCGATCTGGCCCAAAAATTATCGGCTGATTTTCGGGAATTTGGTTGACAATTTTAACCGCGTTAGAACTGGTGCAAATTATATCGCTCATTGCCTTAATTGCGGCGGTACAATTAATGTAGGAAATTACCAAATGTCCTGGTCGAGCCGCTTTGAAAGCTGCAAAGGCTTCGGGAGGGCAACTGTCGGCGAGGGAACACCCAGCATTTAAGTCTGGCAACAATACTAATTTGTCGGGATTGAGAATTTTTGCAGTTTCGGCCATGAAATGAACTCCGGCAAAAACTATGACATCGGCGCTGGTGTTGGCGGCTTTGCGGGCAAGTTCTAGGGAGTCGCCAATGAAGTCTGCGATGTCTTGAATCTCGGAGTCTTGGTAATAGTGGGCGAGAATGACGGCGTTTAATTCTTGTTTGAGGGCGTTAATGGCTGCAAACAAGTCGTCGGGCAGTCGGGTTTGAGTAAAGTTCGGAGCAGGTGCGGTGGTAAACACAGTTAGAATATTCCGGGGAAGGTGCGGGCTGGACTCAAGTGTATTTTGAATTATAGTTGAATTCACCAAAAACGGTGGGCAGTTGGGCCAGAGGTAGAAAATTTGCCATAGGTTAACCGACTGACTGGCAATGGGAGCAAGATTTTGCGATCCAAGAGTGGACTCAGCTAAGTTTTTACCTGACTCTAATTAGACTGAAAGCTTTATCCCGCAAGATATTCACAGGTAAATGACTACCTTGAGCCACGAGTATTTTGAGTAGCCTCTATTGACATCCTTTATTTACATCGTTTACTGTAATCAGTATACGCTGTAAAGTGGTTGGTTTTATACATCTATGTACTTTGAAGACGATCGCCAGTGGGAGGGAACTGCTGAGTTTCTGACAAAAGAACTAAAACGACGGATTGAGCAGCTTGGGCTATCTGTGGAACCACCAGCCTTACGAACTGTGCGATCGTGGAGATCCAAGCAACTCCTGTCACAGCCGAAAGGTCAAGAATTTCGGTTTCGGCAGATTTTAGAAGGACTGGCAACAGCACTTTTGCTCAAGAAAGGCTGGACACTGGCCGCGATCGCTCAAGTTTTACCCTCATTCCCCGACGCAACATTGGAGCAACAAATTCTTGCCGAGGTGGATGGTCAAGACCCAACCTGGTTGCCACAAATGCAAACAACGACATTGCCATTACCCACAGGACACGCCAGCACGATCGATCTCGCTGAAGATACTGTTATATTGCTAGCCCAGGGAATTCTGCGACAATACACAAGAATTCTCAATCGAGACATCGTTCGCCAAGACGATGATAGTATGCCATCGGAACTTTATCGGGCTATGTGCAAGTTGGGCAGGCTATATATCGAATCTGGAAAAAGCGATCGCGCCGCTTGCGTGCATACGGTTTTGGAACGTGCTAGATATCCCCTCGATCAGTGGGAATTAGATATTTTTTGTCACGCCGATTTTGACTCTGGTCAAGTAATTCTCATCGATCCAGACTTGCGAGTGCCAACCCCAGATTGTGCAGTAATTGCCAACAGTAAAGGTACTTTTGGCGAAGATAATATCATCGAACACCGCCTGTACCAACGGTTGCGCGACGCAACTGAACGATTGGGAATTCGCCGCCAGCACAAAGCTTATACGGCTTTGCGATCGCTATTTGGCAGCCGATCGCTCATCGGAGAACACCAACTCTTAGAGTATTTACGTGACAACGATTTAACACCTTTACAGGGAATGATTGTTGACACCTTTTTTGATAGCGTGCCGGATGTCTGGTTAATTGACGGACACGCTCATCGCTGCGCGTATTGCGGTACGCTGATGCGCCCCTATCCCAATAAAGAACTTTTTCCCGATGGGCGATGTCCGATTCGCCAATGCCTCGGTCACAACTCCTCAACAGCAAAAGTTTCGGAGAAATCAGACCCAAACCAAGACCGATTGCTGATTGCCCAACCGCAAATTTTAACCTATTGGACTGGGCCGGCGATCGACGAATTAGCAATTTTTAAGGCAGCCATAAAAAACGGACTAGATGCCGAACTTTACCCAGAATCAGACCTATGCGATGTAGCAATTAACGGTCGCAATATCGGCATTGATGCTAAGTCATACACCAGTCCTGTCTCCCTTGCTTTGCGCCTCAACCGCACTGGCATCGGAGGGCTGATTCACTACCGCCGCCGCATCATTGCCGTCAGCGACCAATTAATTGAGGAGCGGCCAGATTACCTCTCTACTTTCCGGTCAGCGATCGATAAAAAAGGCGATCCTGCTACTCTCGAAATTATGTCTGTTTCACAAGTCATACAGTTGTTAAAGAAAATCAAATATGAGAATTAAACCAGATTTCTGGACGGGAATAGATCGCATTTGCTGGCTGTGTGTCTTGATGGCAGAATTTATCGAAACTAATTCCCTAGAATATGCCCCTTTAACGATATCGGGAATGGCGAGTATCATCAATGCACCCGCGTTGGCAAAAGCCCGCCAAGCCATTTTCAATATGCGCCTGATGTCGCTGGCTTACGTAACAGAACAGTCAGTGAAACACGCCGTTGCTATTTATAACGATCGCCACTACCGCAACAAAACTCAAGGAACCTATAAAATTAACTTAGAAACACTTCACTTTCAACGCACAGACCCCCTAGAAGACCCTTTAATTGCCCAAGCACGTCAAATTCTGGGTCAGCCTTTAGCACACCAATTTTACAGCGCCACCTTTGCCGATCCCCGCCAGCCAATGGCCGTTGCTTTAGGTGAAGAAACAACAGCCGCGAGAGTGCCAATTGGGCCGATCGCAGCCCCACTTGCGCCGCGCCGCACCCATTCCCTCGATCGCGCCCCGAAAGCAAAAATCCGCATTCCCCTTGCGGAACTGTACGAGTTAGCAGTTGAGATGGATGAACGCGAAGCAAATCACCCTGAAAAAAGACGGGGTAGCTGGGTACAACGGTTTCAACATTTTGCACTTAAGGTGCCAGAAATTGGCAAGGGTTTGCGGGAAGAAACAGTCATCGAATTAGAAGGCATCAAGCACTTAATTGGACTGCCTGGATCGGGCAAAACAACTTTGCTCGTATTAATAGCTGTGTGGTTGGGAAAACGCGGTTATAAAGCGATGTTTGTGTTTCCCTCTATTGAAGTTGCCAGACAGTACATGGCAGAACTAGCATTTCATGAAATTAAAGTGGGAATGCTAGTCGGTCAAAGCGATGGAACTCGCCGCCGACACGCTAACAATATTGCCGAGGCGATCGCAGCATCAGGGGGAAATGGCGGCTTTGGCTATAGTTTGGAACAAGCAGAAGTTTTTGGCTTAAATTGCGTCTTACCTGCGTTTTCTACTGCTGATACTTCGATGTGGGGATTTGGTTATGCACCCTGCAATGAAATTTTACAAAGCGGTGGCAAAAAAGGGCAAATGAAAAAGTATCTTTGTCCGGTTTGGACGATGTGCGGTCGCCACAAAGCACCCCGCGATTTGCTAGATGCCGATATTTGGGTCGGCCACGTTCTTTCAATGGATACGGAAGTACCACCCCATGCTATTCGCGAGCGCATTCGTTATTTTGAATTAATTGCCCGGACATTCGATGTCGTAGTTTTTGACGAAGCAGATATGGTGCAATCAAATCTGGATGCTTACGGTGCTGCAACTTTAAAACTTTCCGGGGCGAAAGAATCTATCCATTTAGCCATTCAAGAGCAAATTCACAATCCTTTTGCTCGCGGAGAAAACTATCGATTGTTCGACCGCAATGTAGAACTTTACAGCCGCAATTTATCGGAATTTGGCGATCGCAATACATCATTAATTACTGCCGTTCAAAATATGCCCTCATCGCGAGTGAGCCAACGCTATGAGAATCAGTTATTAACCGTTCTGAGAATAGTCAGCGATTTGTTGGATGGCTATGAGAAAACTTCTAAACGCGATCGCCTTGACGAAGAGGAAGTCAAACAGGGATTTAGCAAAAGTCGAGCCTTGAAAGAATTCTGGGAAACGGCTGCTTACCATGCTTTTTACGATCGCACTGGCATTGAACCGCACGATCGGCTAAACATGGATCTGTGCGCTCAAAGGCTGGGAATAAACGCCGACACGCTCAAACAGCAATGGGAAACTCAAATTCTTTATTTTCGTCGTTATTTAGCGGAGAATCTGATCGAACGGCGCGATAAAATAGTCAAAGAAATTGCCGAATTGTTTTTGCCTTTGTGTTTTAAGGATGCCACTGCATCAGGCGAAGCTCAGGATACGATTACCTTACTTGTTTGCGTTACTTTTGTGATTTTAGGCTATCAGCGTATCGTACCGCAAACTCGAACAATGGTAGCAGAAGGACTGCTTCGGGAACCGATTGTCGAATCAACGGCAACACCCGAACTGCGACAACTGATTCCTGAGAATATTTTGGGGTCTTTTTCGGGCGTGAAATACAGTTGTGAATCGGCACAAACTACTCGCTCTCAAGCCCGAAATGTGGAACTGTCTTATATTATTTTTGTGGGCGCGCCTCGGATGTTAATGCACCGTTTTCATCAGTTATTTGAGGCAGATGGCGAACTGACAGCGCCGGCAGTTTTAATGACTTCAGCTACCTCATTTCTCGAAGCAAGTCCTGCTTATCACATTAACTCTGGGCCGGATTATCTGCTGAAACCGCGGCAAACAGAACACGAACCCAAAAAGAGCTTTTACCGCTTCAAATGGCTGCCCGATCGCGAATCGCGCGATGAACCTCTCCGATATAGCGGTGCAGGCGAATTGCGCGATCGTAATTTAAAAAAAATGGTAGACGCGCTGGTGCAAGGAGGAACCAAGAAATCTGAAATTTACAAATCCATCCTCAACTTTGACGTGCAACATGGTATTTACCGCAAAGCTGCCTTAATTGTTAACAGCTACGAACAAGCTCGGAACGTTAAGAATTTTATCAACGATTACCATCCAGAAATCGGCAAAAGAACCAAAGCAGTTGTTAATTTTCTCAAAAACGGAGAGCAACCCACAGATTTCGTTACCACGGCTCAGTGCGAGGCTTTAGGAGATGATGAAACTTGCGATATTATCATTTTTCCGATGTTGGCGATCGGTAGAGGCGTGAATATTGTTTTTACCAAAGGAGATAGGCAACTCGATGCAGCGATTGGCACAATTTATTTCCTCACCCGTCCCCACCCCACCACTGACGATACGCAACTTTTGTACAGCCTCGCCGGCAAAGCTACCCAAGAATTTGACAGTCGAGTTTTTACTGAAATAGAAGGCTTGCCTGCAATTTCTAATGCTTGGAAACAGTCGAGAAAACAACTATGGAAAACGGCGAATCGACTGTTGCGCGAACCTCTCATGGCTAGCCGTTTGGGTGAAGATTTATTTAAACCGTTTACGGCAAATCAGATGGTTGGGATTTTGCAAACTATCGGGCGCGGGATGCGAAATGGGTGTCCGGTACAAGTTTACTTTGTCGATGCAGCTTGGGCTATTAAATCCACTAAAAATGAACCTGACTCCGGGCGGGACAGTATGCTAGTTCAAATGCGAATTATTTTAGAAGAATGCGTCAAGCATCCCGATCCAGTGATTCGAGAAATTTATCAAGAACTTTACGGTGCATTTCTGGAGCCCCTGCGGCGCATTAATGGCATAGTTTACCCGGAAAGTTTACGCGATTCAGAAGGTTTGACAGAGGAAGAAGACGATTTTAATGATTTTTCGCCTTTATTGGAGATGTAAGCATGAACGACGAAATTTTGGACGAAATTGAATTCGATCGCGACGGCGAAGTAAAGCACTCCTGGACGCACTCAGACCAAAGAAACCGGGTTTTTTACCGAATCTACGGGCTGTAACGAAATATTTTCGTAAAAAAACCCGGTTTCTGGCCCCCATGCGTCCAGGACTATAAAGGAAACCACTATTATTGGAGATGCAACCATGAACGACGACATTTTTGACGAAATCGAATCCGATGATGACGAAGAAACTGAAGCTACTGTGGTTTCAGACACTCTTTACATTCCTCTTGCGAATAAGAGTCTGAAAGAAATTACCCTAGCTTTTACCGTGCCAGATAATATCGAGCCAGTAACAGTCAAAGGCTTGACACTAGGTTGGACAAAATCTGCTTTACATGAGCTTTCAACTATCCAAAAAGCTGCTTGCAAGGGCGATTCAGCCATCAAAAATCTCCCTTATGCCTCGCTGCGAGGTTTGTTAGAAGTAGGACTTGACAGTGCCGCACGGATTCAGTCAAATGTAGGTTTGAGTAACTATTCGTTGAATTCTAAAAGTGTAAATGAGCCGGAACCATTTGCTTACTTAAATTCCGAAAGTACACAAGATATCCAGAAAGCGTTACGCCCAATTATCAACGAGTGGATAACAAATTTCCTAAAACCTTTTGCTGAAAAAGAAGATGGGCTAGTGGAAGTTATCGACCGTTTGGAAGATTTGCACGATCGAAAGGAGTTGTTAACAATTACTCCGTCTGAGTCTCAAGTTTTACCTTGGAAATGGAATCCAAATACAGGAACTACAAAACACAGCAACAATTATGATTATCGCGTGTTAGTCGATTATGCAGCTCGTGCGATCGCGGGAAAAGAGATTTTTCAGGAGCTAGGAACAATGAAGCGGGTTATTTCCAGCAGTGGTAGCCTCACAACTGGGATGGCAGAATTGATTACCGATCCCATTACTCTACCCGACACTACAGGAACATTCAGTCTGGTGGTACGCTTAGAAGTTGTAACCTATCCTTCTTTGCACCAGCCTTTATTGAAGATAGATGTTTCCAAACGCCGCTGGTTAAGTGGGTTACAACCTGCACGCTATAACTCAGCAAATATTAGCGGCTTTGTCTTTTCTGATGATTATAGCGATCGCACCTTTCGCTACACGGTGCTTTCCGATTCCGAAAAACCTGAGAAAAATCAACCCGACAAAAAGAAAAATTGGTTTTGGGCGATCGATAAAGATTTTGAAGCATTGCGCGGCAAGCTCAAACTCCCGCTGAAAACGCCTAACGGTCAAAATATTGATGGTTCCCAAATTGCTTTGGGTAAAGCTTCAACAGAACGCTGTCAAGTAATGTTAACATACCGCAACGGACTCCAAGAAGGGAAACATGGGATTGAGGCTGGTGTACCGGAGATTGATAAATTAGAAGCTTTTGAAAAGATTGCTGAAATTTTGAACCTGCTCGGCTTCAAACCTTTCGATAATTACTCGGAAGTAAAAATCAAAGGCACAAGTCACACAAAAGACAATACAGCCTCGCGCATGATTAATTTGCCTACTCTGTTAGGTGCTGCTTTAGAAATCCTTGAAAAAGGTGACTGTCCTGATTTTACTCCCAAATACTTGGAAAAATTTAAGGAAAGCTTGAAGGACGATCCATTAAACAGCTTGCTGGCCAAACATCTCGATATGAAGTTAGAGAAAATTTTGGGTGGTAGAAAAACCCTAAAATTTCACTCTAAGTCTCTCAACCAGACTGATGAACTTAAGGCGATGATTCAGGCAAACCAGGAAGCTATGCGTCGGCTATATCCTAACGAAAAACTGTTGCTTGTTATCTTTTACGAAGAACAATGTCAAACCGAATTAAAAATGCTGCAAGCGATCATTCGTGTTCTCTGGGGTGATACGATCGAACTCATGGCTAATCGTTTGCCAGCAAATACTCACGGGCCCAAAGAGTCATTGCCCGGTGCAAATTTGAAAGCGAAAGAGCGATCGCAAAACCGCATAAAAGCCTGGGAGTCGATCGTCCAACAACTTGCTTTACGCAAACAGCGAACTTTTTGCCTGGTAATGGCACGGGAATGGTATCCAGACAAGAAACATGATGATTCGGTGAATAAACCCTCCTCCCGTCAAGCACTGGCTAAAATCGCTGGTTCTTGCGTGCAGTTTCTGCTACCGATTGAAAAAACTAAGGACAAAAATATTCTCAACCTCGATAATTTTTCCCATCGAGTGCAAGCGGCCCTAAAAGACTTACTTTGGGCTCATTCTGGCCGCATTGATGATGTCAAGGAAAAGGTTGACAAATGGCTAAAAGATACTCCTCAAGAAGCCAGACCAAAAGAAATTATTGGGATTACGATCGTCCGCAAACAGAAAGGTCGCGCTCGCGGCTCTATTGAGAAGACATTTTTACCAATTGCTATGCGTCTCAACGTGGAGACAGGCGAGTGCGAACTGTGCTGTGCTTATGATAGGAATAGTTTACAAATCAGTCCTTGGAGCAAGTTTTCTGATGCGATCGCCTTCATTTCCCAAATCTCCCCCGTGAAACTGGCTGACAAAGAAGATGTGCGTCGGAATCGTTTCATGGAATTTGTCAAGCAGATTATTTCCAATTCTGTAGAGGAGGGAAATCAACCATTAGTTACGATCGATTCTTCCAACTGCGTGAAACTTTGGTCTTGGCTTGCCGATTCTAAAATGAATGCAAATCAGATTAATTTTGAAACCCAGTCGGGAAGCCCCTTGCACGAACATATGGAGCAAGAATGGAAAGGCGCGCGGATAATTCGGATTCGCCAAGACCTCGCCCCTGGAATTATAGATAAAAAAGTCCGATATTTAACAGAAACTTCTCTGGAAGATACGCGGACAAAAAAAGAACTGACTTCAACCCTTGAAATTCCTTCAGCCTCTAGTGTAAAGGGATTATTTCGACTAAGTGCAACTAATCAAACGGGTTGTGTTGCTTATCTATCTGTAAGAAATGAAAAACCAGGTAAATTACGCGGTCAAAGTTGCTATCGCTCAACAAAAATTAACGTAGCTGCCAAGAAAGCTGAGGATTCTCAAGACAAACTTTTAAATAATGCTGATTTAAAAGTTGACGAAGCTGCAAATAAATCTGATGATTCCAAAGGCAAACTTTTAAATAAAGCTAAATTAAAAGTTGACAAAATCGCAAGAAAACCGCCGTTTTTGGGTCAGTGGACAACTCCCAATCCCCTTGAGATTGTTGTTACCTTGCGACAAGAAAATGACAAGCCCGATCGCCTTGCTGCACTGGTAGAATCTCTGCGCTATGGTTTCGGTCACTACAGCGACTGGTCGAGCTTACCGGCCACCCTGTTCTTCGAGCGTGTCGTGCGAGATTACATCAGCGAATTTGCAATTGAAGATGAAGAAAGGTCGGCGGAACCTGATAGGGAGGAATAATTCAGTCTAGGGGTTCTGTCCCGACTCGCTTGAGTTTTATGGCGTTGGAGTCGGTGATTAACGGGCTTAACTTCAGGCCAATCGCTTCTCATGTCAAAGGGGGAGAGAATTTTTGCGCCCTGGAGTGAAAGATGAAGAAAGCTGAGCAAATCTAAAATCTAAAATCTAAAATCTCAAATTCCCTGGGAGAGGCTGCACTGTATAATTAGTGAAGGCTGGATTTGCCGAAAATTGGTAAGTTTAGTAGGAATTTTTAAGCGGTAAGGGATCGATCGAACGAACGCAAATCACATGAATGAGGCTAAATCTATCAAAATTGCGGTGGTTGGGGATGTTCACGATCGCTGGGAAGCTGAAGACGGCGAGGCCCTGAAGCATCTGGGCGTTGATTTGGTGCTGTTTGTGGGGGATTTTGGCAATGAGTCGGTGGAGGTGGTGCGGGCGATCGCCCAATTGGACATTCCGAAAGCAGCGGTGTTTGGGAACCACGACGCTTGGTACACGGCGACTGAGTGGGGCCGCAGTCAGTGTCCTTACGATCGCACTCAAGAAAATTGGGTAAAACAGCAGTTAGATTTAATGGGAGAAGCTCACGTCGGTTACGGGAAACGGGATTTTCCCGAATTGGGCGTAACTGTGGTGGGAAGCCGCCCGTTTACTTGGGGGGGCTCGGAGTGGAAGTACGGGGATTTTTACTCGGAGTGGTTTGGGGTAGAAAGTTTTGAGGAGTCGGCGCGGCGCATTGCAGCGGCTGCGGCGGATGCCGATTGCGAAAATGTGATTTTTTTGGGTCACACGGGCCCGACGGGGTTAGGAGAGGCTCCTGAAGACCCCTGCGGGCGAGATTGGAAGCCACTGGGAGGGGATTGGGGCGACCCGGATTTTGCGGAGGCGATCGATCGAACTCGTACCACAGGAAAGCACATACCTCTGGTAACTTTTGGTCATATGCACCACAAACTGCGGCACACAAAGCACGAGTTGCGGAAGTCGCTGGAGGTGAGTGCAGAGGGTACGGTGTATTTGAATGCGGCCAGCGTACCGCGAATTGTGGAGAGAGAGTGCTCGAAATTGCGGAATTTCTCGATCGTCCTGCTGGAAAATGGAGCAGTGTCGGAAGTGTCCCTGGTATGGGTAGGCGAAGATTTCGCGGTAGAAAGAGAACAAATTCTTTATCGGCGCACTGAATCTGCAGCTATTTGTAGTTAGAGACATTTGCTGGTATGATAAAATTTATGCGCCGGGAGAGGTGGCAGAGTGGTCGAATGCGCCTGACTTGAAATCAGGTGAACCGCAAGGTTCCGTGGGTTCAAATCCCACCCTCTCCGTTTAACAATTCTCTTGTCCGTTAAGGGTTTCAGGTTGACTGCATAGCAAGAAAAACCATTTTCCGCTCAACTTTCGCGCCAATGGTTTTCTAATATGTCCAAAACCACCTCCATATCTGCCAAGTCCGCCCTCGACTTTTTACGCTGCGCTTTTAACTGATTGAGCAAGTCGGCCGGCTCTGGAAATTCTGCGACGGTCGGAGCCGAGTTTTTACTTTCTTCCCGATCGCGCTGCACTTCCTTGAGTTCTTGCTCCAGCATTTGCACCTTCAGTCCTAAGTCACCATTGCGCTCATGCAACTGGTTCAGTTCCTTATCCCATTCTGCAAGCTGCTTGTTGGCCGCTTTCAATTCCTGCCTGAGTGATTCATCTTTGCCATCACTCAGGCACTCAATTTTCCCAGCCGTTCCTCAATGGCGGCCATCCGCTCCATCACCGGGTCAAGGCGATCGGCTACAGCCTTGTCTACAGTGTCTACAATTTCTGTAGACACGACGCTATCATTACTTTGTGTAGACAAGTTTGTAGACACTGTAGACACTATAGGTGTAGACAAATTAGACAGCGCTGTAGACGTGCCTGAGACTTCCTTGAGAATGCGTTGTGCAGCTTGACTAAGCGACTCACTGTCTAGCTTCTGAGCTTCTATCCAGTTCAGAAAATGACCAGAAGCCCTGAATGATACGACTTGACTTTGACTCATTGTAGACACCTGTATACAGTATTTGTCTACACTAACTGATATCTGTCTACACTGTCAACATATTGTAGACAAAACTTGTAGACACGAAAATCCCCCAATTAAGGGGGATGGGATTCAGTCGTTAGTTGTCAGGCAGTGGGTAAGGATTCAGGTCACTGAACTCCTTGCTGGGCAAAGACTTTAGATATGGAGCTTGATACTAAATCAATCTCTATTCTCAATAAACCACGAAAAACTGTCACTTATCCTCGTTTATTGACAATTAACCACGAAAGACAAAAACCCTTAGTTTGCCCTAAAACCCTTGCCAGACAAGCGTTGGAGCCGCAAGTTTTTAGACCTGAATCCTTACCTTTAATCAAGAATACTATGCTAATATAGAGCAAGGAGGAAAACAGAATGTATGGATGCCAGCAAAATCTAATTAGTCCAGACAAAGAATTGAAAGCAGTCTTAGAATTCTTGTGTAGTGAAGCCTCAAAGTTAATTAATTGTGGAAATTATTATGCCAGACAACTATTCTTCAAAACTGGCAGGATACCGAGTAGAGCCAAGCTGCATAAAGTTTTAGAAACGGACAATCGAAACATTCATTATAAAGCTTTTTATTCAGATACCGCACAGCAGATACTGACTAGCGTTGCTGAATCTTTCCAATCCTATTTGGGCGGGCTTGCTGGAATCAAAGAAGGGACAGTGACGCAACATCCAAGACTTCCTGGATACAGACAAGGTGGATTAGCCCTTGTAACTTTTACAGGTAGATCAGTCAAATTAAAAGATGGAATGTTGCGATTTCCTTTAGGGAAGCAAGTTAAAGCTTGGTTTGGCATAGATGCGTTCTATCTGACGATGCCATCTAATAAGGAGCATTCTTCGATTCGAGAGTACAGGATTTTACCCAGAAACGGATGTTTTTATCTAGAATTGGTTTACCAAAAAGAAGCTGTTCAATCCGATGTCAACGTTGATTATGTATTGATGATCGACCACGGGATGGACAACTGGATAACTTGTGTCAGCAATATTGGAACTTCATTCATCGTAGACGGAAAGCATCTCAAGTCCATCAACCAAGGCTATAACAAACGAGTGGCAAGCTTGATGTCTGGAAAAGACAATGGATTCTGGTCGAAAAGACTGGAACGGCTGACCGAAAGCAGAAATAGAACAATGCGGGATGCAGTTAATAAAGCTGCTCGTAAGGTTATCGATCATTGTATATCATCCAAGATTGGTACAGTCATATTTGGATGGAACAAGCATCAGAAAGATTCGCTAAATCTGGGTACAAATACCAATCAAAAATTTGTTCAGATTCCCACGCGTAGGTTAAAAGATAGAATTGCTCAACTCGGCGAACAGTACGGAATTAAATTCGTCGAAACCGAAGAATCCTCTACTTCAAAAACTTCTTTTCTCGATGCTGACGAACTGCCTAAAATCGGCGAAAAATCCGAGTGGTGGAAAGCTTCGGGAACAAGAATTAAACGTGGATTATATCGGACAGCGAAGGGGTGGCTAATTAATGCAGATTGCAATGGTTGTGCAAATATTGGTCGTAAAGTAGCAACAATACTTGGACTCGATCTAAGTGGAGTTGGTAGAGGTGACTTTTCAGCACCTGTAAGACTTAAATTGTGGTCTTATGAATCCCCTCGCCTTTAGGCATGGGGAGATGTCAAGATAGGCGGGTGTACTTCATAAATGTGGAATCTCCTGTAAATGTAAATGGAAAGCAATAGCCATAGACCTCAAAAAATCAGGTCATCTTCTCAATCAGTGGCTGCATCAATCCTGTGGGATGAAACTGAAGATAAAAATACAATTTTTTGGGAAGAATGGCAGGCGCATCAAGATTATCTTTCCCATTGCTGTCTCAAGTGGATGAACTCAAACCCACTCGATGCCGAAGAAGTATTGAGTCAGGCAATGCTTAAAGCCTGGAATGAATGGCAAAACTATGGAATTCAAATTAAATGTCCTAAAGCTTGGTTAACTCAACTTCTCTATAACTTCTGCATAGATTTCCATCGAAAACGAAAACGAGAAACATTAATAATTGAAAACATAGACGAGATTAAACTTGAAGATTATCCCGCACTTTATTCTAACTTAGGATTTACTGAACCTAATCTTATAGACCTGGAATTGCCGGCATATATCTACCACAAAATTGACTCCTTGCCTCCCAGACTCCGCGATACTTTTGTCTTATACCACTACCAAAATAAATCTTATCAAGATATTGCCAAGCTCTTTCTATGCTCTGAAGAAAACGTCCGCAAATGCGTGACCAAAGCCGGACGTATTCTGCGAAGGCATTTAACCAAATATCTGGCCGGTGAAGATGATACTCCTCTAAATTCTTCCTCGCCCGCCTTAAAGTTGGTAATTCCTTTGCCAGAAAAGTCTCAACCCCAATGCAATTGGGAATCACTAATTCCCCCAAAAAGCCAGGATGAAGAAATTAGCTATCAAGTCACCGTACTATGTCTGGAAACTTTACCAAGAAATTGGGTCTAAAGCCCCGTCCTTATAGGACGGCTTTAATTACAGAGACTGTGAAGATTCGTTAAAGATACAGACTTGCAAATCAAAGTTTCTGTAATAGTGGTAGACTATTGAAATGATAGTATTAGAGTTTAAGTTGAAGGGCAAAGCGGAGCAGTATCGAATCATCGACAACATGATTCGGACGGCTCAATTTGTGCGAAACAAAACTCTTAGACATTGGATAGATAATCAAGGGATTAAGCTAGTAGACCTGTACAAACAATGCGCCGTTATGGCAAAAGAGTTTGAATGGGCAGGCAAGCTTAATTCGACGGCACGTCAGGCTTCCGCCGAACGTGCCATTTTTGCTATCCAGCGTTTCTTTGCTAACTGCAAAGCTAAGAAGCCAGGAAAAAAAGGATACCCGCAGTTCAAGAAACATACTCGCTCTGTTGAGTACAAGCAGTCCGGTTGGTCGCTTTCTAGTGACAAAAGATGCCTAACATTTAAAGATTGATTTGCTGCTGGGAGATTCAAGTTAATCGGTAGTCGGGATTTGCATTTTTATGCGCCTGATGAGATTAAACGAATTAGGATTGTGCGCCGTGCCGATGGCTACCACGCCCAATTCTGTATCAACGTGGAGCGGAAAGAGGAACTTGTTCCGACTGGTAAGGTTATTGGAATAGACGTGGGATTGAACCACTTTTATACTGATAGCGACGGCGAAACAGTTCCTAATCCTCGCTACCTCCGAAAGAGTGAAAAAGCTTTGAAGAGATTGCAGAAGCGAGTTTCTCGGAAAAAGAAAGGTTCCAAGAACCGGAAAAAGGCGATCAACAAGTTAGGAAGAAAACACCGGAAAGTCAGCAGGCAGCGTAAAGACTTCGCCATAAAGACGGCGTTGTGCGCGGTAAAATCTAACGATTTTGTAGCCTACGAAGACCTTCAGGTTCGGAATATGGTTAAAAACCACAAGCTCGCTAAATCAATCAGCGATGCAGCCTGGTCACTAACTTGATCATTATTTGGAATATTTCGGGAAAGTGTACAGCAAAACAGTCATTGCTGTTCCACCACAGTACACCTCTCAGAACTGTTCAAATTGCGGCAATCTAGTCAAGAAAACCCTGTCAACTCGAACCCATATTTGTGGTTGCGGTACGATATTGGATCGCGACCACAATGCTGCGTTGAACATTTTGGCGAAAGGGTTAAAGCAGGCAAAATTTAATTTAAATACGGCGGGGCACGCCGGAATTCACGCTGGGGGACAGACCGATCTCTACTCGCTGGTGGTGACATCAACAAGCAAATCGACTGGATGATCCAAGAATCCCCGCGCCTTCAAGGCCGGGGAGTGTCAACCCATCATTCCTACATCTCTACTACCCTTCCAGTCTGGAGATGAAAGTGCGTTGAGTCAGCCGTTGTTTATCCCGCATGTGGGGAAGTTGAGAAGATGTTGCAGCAGCCAAAAGGTAAGATGAGCAAGGGTTCTAGGGGTTGAGGGGAGATTTTTGGAGAGAAAATTTGCCTGTAACTCGAAAAATTCCCAAATTGGGGTGGGAAAACGTCTAACTAATAAATAAGCGGTCAGATCAAACCGCTTAGAGTCTAGGCATTAGTTACATCTTTCTTAACAAAAAATGAGTACATCCCGCAAAATCCAGATCGCACTCGTGGCAAGTCTCCTGTGGTCATCTACATCAGTCAGCGGCTTTGCTGCTACCAACTCGATTACCTCTGAAAAGTTTCAGTCAGACACGGTAAAGCTTCCTGTGGAAAGTATTCCGTCTAGGCAGTTAAATTTAACACCAGATACTTATTTAATTGCTGGTCAGTTCAGGGATATGCTGAGTAAAGTACCTGGGGGATATGCCACGTTCAAATCATTTGACGAGATATGGAAGAATCCAGCAGACAGGAAGACAAGATTATTTGATTACTGCAACACTCAAAAAGTGTTATCAGTTAAGCTATGTTTTAGAATGCTAACAATTTGGGCAGACGATACAGGGGAATCTGCCAACCGTAAGGACTCCGAGGAGCTAGACAAGATATTTGATGAAGCCAGAAAAATGTAAAGGTAAAATAATCCATAATGCGTGAGAGTGAAATCTCTTTGACTTTGGGGACATTACCAACTTAGTGCTGCTCCATTTCAGTGTTCAAAAAATTGAAGAAAAAGCGATCTTGCCCACTCGACGAAGGGCGCGATCGCTTTTTTTCGGAGTGCGTAGGCAACGCCCGTTGTAGATATCGCTTTTTGTTTACGAGAGAGCCATTGATTGACGCGATCGCATTGATTTTCCTTGCTAACAATTAATCTTTTATAGCTTGTTTAGTTTGAGTAACTAAGACATAATCGGATTAACGTAAATTATTTTATTTCCCCTTATCTATAGCCAGTCTAAATTATGTCTGGATACTTTGCCACATCATTGGTGCAGTTCTGCCAATCTTCTGGGCTAGAGATGAATGTTCACTTTTTCTTAGAAGAAAAGCCAATTAGACAAGAGCAGAAATTGAACACTTTAAGTAAGTATGTTCAGAAATATCCCCAAGGATGGAAAAAAAGGTTAGAACTAGCTAATTTGCTTTACCAGATGGGAGACTGGCAACAAGCGGTTGTCGAATATCATCAAGTGATTGAGCGACAAGCGCAATTAATGGGTGTGCGGCTGCAACTAGGGAAACTATTGCAGCTAATGAAACGAGAAAAAGAGGCAATAGAAGTCTATGAAAAAGCCTTGTCGTGTTACGAAAACGAAGCGACTCAGCATCATATCAAGGGATTGATTGCAGTTTGTCGGGGTGAGAGTGACAAAGCAATTATTGCCTTTAATTTAGCAACTCATTTAGAACCTGAAAAAGTCGTTCACCGGCTCGCTTTGATACAGGTGTATCAGCAGATAGAAAATCATCTTGGCGTGATCAGTGCTGTGGAGCCAATTTTGGCAATCAACCCAGATGATGTTGTGGCGTTGATTTACAGCCAAGATGCGAATCTGGCGGTGGGGGATATGAGCGCCGCAACAGAGCTGTTGAGCGAGCTTATAGCTCTATTTCCGAATGATTTTAGGGTACTGCAACGACAAATTGAGCAACGTCTTCAGATGAGATTAGTTTCTGGTGAAGAGGGGAAACTGACGAAAAAGATGATTACCTCTTTACTGCTACAAACTCCTCATGGGGCTGAGGCTCACAATTCTCTGGGCTATTATCACATCTTCCGAGGCGATTGGCGGCAAGGTGTGGAGGTGTTAGCAGAGTTTACCGCCCAACACCCCAATCATCCTTATGGTTGGTATTACTATGGCAGGTGCTTATACGACACGGGAGACTATCAAAAAGCAGCACAGATGATGGCGAATGCTTATCAACTGTATCCCGATAATTGTGCAATTTATCAGGTCTTGTGTGAAATTTTACCGGCTGCCAAACGCTGGGAAGAATTGCGTTTTGTGGTAGAACAGATGCTGAAACGATTTCCTGAACGTTGGAGTGTTTGGGCGACTGCGGGGCGGGTGTTGGTGGAACACTTCAAAGAGATTGAACGAGGATGTAGTGTTTCTGAGCAGGGCACAAAACTTCAGCCGCAGTTAGTTGATGCTTGGTTTCGTCATGGGCGGGTGTTGGCTTTGGCTCTTAAACATCAAGAAGCGGTGGAGGCGTTGGAGAAAGGATGGAAGTTGTTACCAGCGGGAATTTCTCTGCAATTCGTACCGACGGCGCTGTGGCTGGCGGAGAGTTACCAGGTGCTGGGGGATGTTGGGGCTAGTCAGCGCTGGTGGAAAGTTGCCGGTGAGGGATGTCAGGAATTGAGAGCGTTTAACCCGGCTATGGCTGACTACTGGTTAGGGAGAGCCTTGGTGGGGTTGAAAGATCCGTTGGGGGCGATACAGGCTTATGAAAGTGCTTTGAGTCAGCAGTTGTTGTATCCAGCGCGTGGGGAGGTTGAGAAGAGTTTGCTGCGCTTGAAGGGTAAGAAGGGGAAGGGTTCTAGGGGTTGAGAGTGTATTTTTTGGGAGAAAAATTGCCTGTAACTCGAAAAAATCCCAAATTGGGGTGGGGAAACGTCTAATAAATGAGGATGAACAGGAAAATTACCTTTAAATTCTGCCATCGATGCGCAGCAAGGGTTTCAAATTTCCAGTTGTCAACATACGCAGTAAACCTACGGAGCAAGAACTAATTATGTCTCGGATTATACAATGCAATACCGATGTATTAAGAATCAAGCCTAGCGAAGCTGTTAGCTGGTACGCTACTGCTCAAAGTGAGAAGTCGCATACAATCAAGCTGGAAGACGAGGATGGTCATGTATATATAGATACTGAAATCCAGAGTATAGATTTATCTAAGTCTGTGACTGGTTCTTTTATTACTCCTCCTAAATCCAATGGGAAGGTGCAAAAATATACCTTAACCTTTGGTAACTGTATTTCGTACATAACAGATAGCGCAAACCTTGATGATGATGAAGCAACCACTTTAGTATCAACATTCCAGTACGCATGCGAAGATTCTGCTACAGATCCAAATGATCCAAATTATGATTACAATGACCTATTCTTTGCGATAACTTTTTATACACGAAAAGGTTAAGAACTGAAAAGATCGATACCTGCGGCGGGTAAGGACAGTTTGATCGCACTTCTCTTATAGGGTGCGATCGCTCTCTTCGTAACGCACCTTCTCAATTGTCAGTGCAATGTCTACGATGCCGTAAGCTGGAGGGCGATCACAGAAGATGATGGGATTGAGTGAGATCGCAAAAGCGTAGCATCCCCCAGGTAAACCCAAGGGCGTAGCTGATAGGTTGGGCGGCGCGTGGGGAAGTCGAGAAAATTTTGCAGCAGCCCAAAAGCAATCTGGGAAAGGGTTAGAGGGGTTGAGTGTGGGTTTTGGGAGAGAAAATTTGCCTGTAACTCGAAAAATTCCCAAATTGCGGTGGGAAAACGTCTAAAAGATGTGGGAAGAAAAAACCACTAATCAACCTAAATTTCAACAAACGAGGTATTGTCGTATGAGCATTGTCAAAAAACTACCAGCAGTTTTAATGGCTGCTGTTGGCATCTCTTTTAGTTTCGCCAGTACAGCCTTAGCACAAAAAATTTTATTAGGAGAGAAGACTCTCGGTCTTCAAGAGGATGTCGATTTTAAGCCACAAAATAGGAGCAATATGACGATTTGCTTCCAGACAACTGATAACTTACCGGGTTCCCTAATATTGATTTATATGGCAAGTTCCAACTCAAGTGACATAAAAATGGAAAGATTAAACGCTACCCCCACGGAACAATGTATATCCAGAAGCGTGTATATAGTTCCGGCAAGAGTAACCCATATAGGAAGGGATGATATACCTGGGTTTAGTCGATCTGTTCGTGTACGTGCGACGCAGGGATAAAGAATTACGTCAGGAAGCGCACATCTAAAGGCATAGGCTTGAAAAAGCAATGTATCATAGTATTTGCGATCGGGTCTGACCCGATCGCAAATACTATCCTAACTCGGTGTATCGCTAATGAACTTAAGAGACTGTTGGCGAATTCACATAGGGTTTCACCCCTCACCTCTAAAACCAGCACTCGCGGTGTTTCTCACATAGATGTAGTAGGTTGGGTAGAGCGTCAGCGAAACCCAACACATTATTTTAAAAGAGTTGGGTTTCGCTCGCGCTCTACCCAACCTACACTATCTACATTTTACCTATGAGGGGTATTACCCTTTTTTAATTCGCCAACAGTCTCTGAACTTAATTGAAGCTATTATTGCAGTTCCTGACCATCGACATCCAAGAGGTATTAAGTAGGTAGGCGCAAAGAAACCTCGCTAGGTAACGGAATGTAAATCTGCCAGAACCATTGCGATTGCTTCGTTTCACTTCGTTTCATGCAGCTATGACATACTTATGTATTTTCCCACTCATCTACTTAATTGCTAATTGCTGATGCCGATAAGATTGTTTTTCGGAGATGCCCAATGCCCCATGCCCCATGCCCCATGACTAATGACTATTGACTAATGACAGATTTTCTTCGGATTTTGTCAAAAAATTGCGAGCTTGCATAATCCCATAAAGGTTAACATCTGTTTCTAACAAACAAGCATGACCGCTGTTAGCCAGCAGCACCATTTCAGCTTTGGGAATTACCTTGACTAAAAGCTTCGCTTCTGCTAAAGAAGGCAGCAGCCGATCGGCACCGCTAGCAATTACTAACGTCGGCTGTTTGATACCGCGCAACTGATTTTCGTCAACATTAAACGATCGCACTAACGCCAATCTCCACACAGACGTGTTTTGCGGTACTGCTTGCATCGCTTCTAGCAAAGCGCGGCGATCGTCGCGCCCAATCTTTCCTAATGATGCTAATATCGGCAATAAACCGATTACCGACAGCGGATAAAGGTTGGCCGGCAGCCACTGAGTCAGATACGAGCCCCACTGCACCCAAGGCTGCTGTCGAAACGAAGAAGCTGGATTGACTAAAATTAATCGATCGCACAATTGAGGAGCTTCTAACACAACTTTCATCGCTAAACAGCCCCCAAATGACTCGCCGCACAGATAAACCGGCCGCTTCGGCTTTCCGGCTTGCTTTTCTGCTTCAATTAAGGCAATTGTTTCGCTAACAAGTACCTCCCAACTAGCCATGTCGTCAGCCGGTATAGTTAAGCAACGAATGTCGAAATGATTGGCTAATTTAGGAATTTGGGAGCGCAGCAGCAAACCGCCCCCGTCCATACCGGGCAGAAATACAAATAAAGGGCGATCGGGTTTCGGGGGTTTGGGGGTTAGGAAACGAACCTTGTTGTTAGCATTTGCCATGATTCAAGTCAATCGATTTTAGATTTTAGATTTTAGATTTTAGATTGGAAAGCTGACACCAGCCAATAGTTAACAGTCAACAGTCAACAGTCAACAAACTTACAAACAACCTCGTTGGAGTAATTCGGCAATTTCCCCCTGACAGTGGTTGGTGAGTTCAGCAACAACTGCTTTGGCTTTTTTGCCTTGATATTGCTGCTGTCTCTCGACAGTAATCCAATAAGGCCGGCCGATTAAAACATTAACTCGCTGATAAATTATCACAGGATGCCACCCTGATCGATCGAACAGCGGTTCCGAAGGATCGAACAAACTCAACAACTTCAGCGGTACACCCGATCGTATTGACTGTTCCTCAAAGGAACTAATCGCCACCGGCAAAACTGCCAAATCCCGCACCGGCGCCCGCAAAGCCAAATGAGCAAATCCCCGCTGAAACTTCCCCACAGTATTCGGGCCAGTCAGCTTCACCATCGGTTCTGCACCCTCTGGAAACACCCCCACCATCTCCCCGCCTTGCAGTAGCGCTGTTGCTTGAGAGAAAAAATGCTGCTGTCGGTGTTCCGGTGCTTCCAAGGGGAAAGCGCCGAAAGTCGTGACCACTTCCCTCATCACCGGAACTTGACCCATGTAATGATGACAAGCAAAGCGGATCGATCGACCCAAAGCCGCCGTCAGCAGCACAGGATCTAAGAAACTGCGGTGATTGCTCACCACCAGAACCGGACTCTCTTGGGGAATCCGGTCTTCGCGGTACATAAACATCTGCGTTCCCAAACCAGCCAGGAAACAGCGCGAAATCAGCAATTTGCTCTCTGAAGACATGGGCGAAAAGACAGGTGCGACGCTATAAAGGTTGATTCCATTTCCACGCAGCTTAACATTTCTTTACCAAGTCGGGGCTCCCTCAAAAAGTAGACTTTCCCCTTGTGCCTTTGTTTCGTAAGCTGTTGGACATTTAAACTGTGAACTAAAATTTGATAAAGTTCTTGTGGGGAGTAGGGGTTGGGCTTATAGCCCGCACAAAAAATACGATTTAGATTCAGAACAGCTTAGTCCTGGACGCAGGGGTTGCCAGAAACCGGGTTTTTTGCGAAAAGACGCGTTACAGCCCGCCAAAACAGTAAAAAACCCGGTTTCTTTGTCGGAGTGCGTAAGTCTTGTTTCGGCCAAATTTCCCAGTCAGAAACAAAAATTCATAAAGTGTTGTTGCAAACTTCTATAAAAATGTTTAAAACAGCCCTAAAACCAGGTTGCGGCAGCTAAACTTAGAAATTTACAGTGGCCATTGACACACTGTCAAAGTATTTTTGGACAAGTCGTAATAGCAATCTCGCGAGGCATCAAATGAATAACATCCAAAACTATCGCCTTAAATGTACGCTCACCTTTGGCGACATTTACGGTCAAATCATTGTTTGGCTGATAGTCATCTTCCTAAGTCTAGCGTCGGCACTCGCCTTGTGGAGTAGCGCCCGCCAAATCTTCGCCTTGGCTACCGTCGGCTTGATTTTAGTGCTGTCTCTGCCCTTCTTGCTGTTTGCTTTCGTTACAACTCTGCTAAATAACATTGAAGTGCTTGCTGTAGAACCCGGTACGGAAACTCAACCTTCTGCAACGGGAAATCAGTCCAATCAGCAGCCTGTCGAAAGCGCCGGCTAGTCCAATGTGAAATTTTAACTTTTGATTTCCCATTCAAATCAAAAGTTAAAAAACTTCCTGCTCTTTTGGTGGGAAGTTTTTTTTTGCGTCACCATAAGTTGAGCAGAACACTCAAAATAATTCAAAAAGATGCTAGAACACGACGTAATCATTGTAGGCGGCGGTTTAGCAGGTTGCCGCGCCGCAGTAGAAATTGCCCGGACTGACCCCAGTTTAAAGGTAGCTGTCGTCGCTAAAACTCACCCGATTCGATCGCACTCCGTCGCAGCCCAAGGTGGGATGGCCTCCAGCCTCCAAAATGTCGATCCCGAAGACAGTTGGAAAGCCCACGCCTTCGACACAGTAAAAGGTTCAGACTATTTAGCCGACCAAGACGCGGTAGAAATCCTCACCCGCGAAGCGCCCGGTGTAGTCATAGATTTAGAACACATGGGAGTGCTCTTCTCCCGCCTCCCAGACGGCAGAATTGCCCAGCGCGCTTTCGGCGGACATTCCCACCGCCGCACCTGCTACGCCGCCGACAAAACCGGTCACGCCATCCTCCACGAATTAGTCAACAATCTGCGCCGCTGCGGAGTTCACATCTATCAGGAGTGGTATGTTACGCGCCTGATTTTGGAAGAAGGCCAAGCCAAGGGCGTAGTTATGTACAGCCTGCTAGACGGTCAAATTGAGGTCGTGCGCGCTAAGGCGGTGATGTTTGCTACGGGGGGTTACGGCCGAGTTTACAATACCACGTCGAACGATTACGCCTCGACGGGAGACGGTTTGGCGATGACTGCTATGGCGGGATTGCCACTGGAAGATATGGAGTTTGTGCAGTTTCACCCGACTGGTTTGTATCCGGTGGGAGTGTTGATTTCAGAGGCTGTGCGGGGCGAAGGTGCTTATTTGATTAATTCAGAGGGCGATCGATTTATGGCAAATTATGCCCCGTCCCGGATGGAATTAGCGCCTAGGGATATCACTTCGCGGTCAATTTCCATAGAAATTCGCGCCGGCCGAGGAATTAATGTTGATGGTAGTGCCGGCGGCCCCTTTATCTACCTCGATTTGCGGCACATGGGACGCGAAAAAATCATGAGCAAAATTCCTTTTGCTTGGGAAGAAGCCCACCGTTTGTTAGGAATTGATGCCGTAAATCAGCCGATGCCTGTGCGCCCTACCGTTCACTATTCAATGGGGGGAATTCCTACTAATGTTAGCGGGCAAGTTCGCAGCAGTCCTGACAGTTTAGTAGACGGTTTCTTTGCAGCGGGCGAAGCAGCTTGTGTATCTGTTCACGGCGCCAACCGTTTGGGCAGCAATTCGCTTTTAGAATGTGTCGTTTACGGCAAAGTCACTGGCGCAACCATAGCACAATTCGTACAAAATCGCAAGTTGCCGACAGTAGACGAACAGCGTTATATTACGGAAGCAAAAGAGCAAATTCAGGCACTTTTAGAACGTCCGGGAAAATACCGCATCAATCAAATACGGCAGCAGTATCAAGATACTATGACTGAGTATTGTGGTGTATTTCGTAGCGCCGAATTGATGCAGGAAGGTTTAAAGAAATTGGAGGATTTAGAGCGACAATATGAAGAGGTTTACTTAGACGATAAAGGCAAGTTATGGAATACGGAAATTGTGGAAGCTTTGGAGTTGCGGAGTTTGATTATTGTCGGAAAAATGATTTTAACTTCTGCTTTGAATCGGCAGGAAAGTCGGGGAGCTCATTCGCGGGAAGATTTTACTGAGCGCGATGACGGCAATTTTTTGAAGCATACAATGGCGTATTATTCGCCGGCGGGGATTGATTTGGCTTATATGCCAGTGGCGATTACGATGTTTGAGCCACAGGAGAGGAAGTATTAATTTGTACGGGTGGGCGATGCCCACCTTACTAATTTTAAACAGCAAAAAAAGAGGATAAAGAAAACAATGCGCGAACTTCCCGAAAAGGAATTTAAGAACGAAGAAGCCAAATCAACTTTAACAAGCGAGCAGCTAGCGGCTTTGATCGTTGATGCACTCATTGATGCAGGCATTATCGATAAACAAAGGGTTCCCGAAGCCATCGAAATCGCTGCTGAAGAAATCGAGGTTCGTAAAGCTCTATGTGACTACTGAGTAAGCTCGCCTTGTAGATTGCTTTAGGATGCACGGGTGAGAAGCGATTGTAGAAGATGCAAATGTGGTATTAATTTGTAGGGCGGGCCGTTCACACCTAATGTGTTCCTTTTGAAAGTCGTCTCAGGATTTCTCCACATCACAACTAAAAAATGCTAGCTTAGGATAAGTCTTGCTAAAACAAATACAAAATATCGTGATTATAAGTAGAAAAAAAATATGAGTAAAACGACACAGACATCTCAATTCCAGCAAGCTCTTGAAGCTGTAGAAGTTTTATCATTAGAAGATCAAGCCATGCTTCTAGATATTCTTCAGAATCGTCTGCGACAACAGCGACGAAATGAATTACTCAAGGAAGTTGCAGAAGTTCGTCAAGAGTATGCTGAGGGCAATGTTAAATTTGGTTCGGTAGCCGATTTTATGGCGGAGTTAGATGATTGATGAAAATTGGTTGGACTCCCAAATCTATTCGTACTTTCAAAAAGTTAGTTCGTAAAAATCCTCAGCTTCGCCTTTTAATTGAAGCTACGCTTGAACTTTTGTCTGAAGACTGCTTTAACCCCAGCTTGCGAACTCACAAACTGACAGGAGATTTATCGGGTATCTGGTCGTGTTCAATAGATTATGATTATCGGATTTTATTTGAGTTTGTGACCGATCCAGAAGATGAGGAGGAAGCTATTTTATTGCTCAAAATGGGTTCTCATGATGAAGTCTATTAAGACCGATCGCCCTTTTCCCCAATTCTCTCTCACTATCTCACTCTCCAGCATTATCCCTAACTTCCTCCACAGATAAATTTAACGCCTCCGCCACCTGTTCCGCACTCAAACCCATTCCCAACAACCTGGGAATTGCATCCCTTCTTGCCTGAAATTCAGCTTGTCGTGCCTGTTCTGCACTCTCGGCTCGCAATCTTTCTTGTTCACCTCTTTCCCGCTGTTGTTCCCCTCGCAATCTCTCTAATTCTGCTCTTTCATCGCCAATCAACAGCAAATTACCTTCCTCGTCCCACCAGCGCAGCCAAAGCATTGTTTGATTTTGATAACTGCCTTGCCAAAGTCCCAATTCTATGCTTAAAGATGCAATGGGAAAATGACCGCGTTGATTGAGTTCTAACTGTTGATAATACCCCTCAATCAATCGATAAACTTCTAATCGACCGCTGTTAATTTCATAGATGCCGTAATAGGGAATTCGCATCACCTGTTCGTACACCCAAAACTTTCCCGGTTTGGTTATTACCCCTTCCTCGGTGCGAGACAAAGGAGTGCGATCGCGCTCTTCATCCCCGTTCCCGCTAGCAAATTCCAAAGCAATTAACGGTGCTATGTGTTCTCGCCACAGCACGTAGAAACGGCGAATTTGACCGTCAATGTTAGGAGGTACATTGGGAACATAAAACCAATCAGGAGCTTCTGCACCTTGTTCCGGCGGCTCGGTTTCTCGCCAGTAAATGCCACAGTCTTGACCGATCGCATATTGTCCGTCAGGATGGCGCTGCTGCAAAATTTGCCCGATCGAATCAGTTAAAATTAAACTTTGCGGATGCTCCTGAAAATTTTTCACAAAAGTACCGTCTGACTCTGGTAATTGAGTGTGGTCTGGAAAAGCAGGAGGTAGAACAACGCGGTCAACGCTTTGGGTCATAATTCCCTCCGAGGTCTTACCTAATTGGTAATTAGTAATTGGTAGTCGGTAACAGGACGCTGGGCGCGAGGACTTAGAAACCCGGTTTCGACCTGTATCTGTCGGGAGCATCTCATATTTGTAAAAACACTTCTTCTGGCTCCTTCCTTCTTCCTCTTTCCTTCTTCCTCTTTCCTCCTGCCTCCTGCCTCCTGCCTCCTGCCTCAAAACTCCAATTTCTAGCTTGGCTGCAAAAGTGAGATGCTCCCTATCTGTCGTCGTCCAACTAAGATTTATCGTAGAAACCGGGTTCCTTTTCCTAAGTTCTGCGTAATGAAGAAGAAAGCGAATAGTTTTGATTTTAAACGATTAAGTTTTTAACTTCAAACTCTTTCACTGACAACTCAAAACTTTTTTACTTAAAACTTTCCTTAAGGTTTCGGTAGCGCACCTTCAGGACTAGGAGAAGCAGCCGGTTCCGGAGTCGTCGTAGCCGCAGGAGATGGCGAAGGAGTGCCACTAGCTAACTGATTAATTTGGTCTTTATAGTTAGGAGGAGCTAACTCAGTAGCTCGATCGAACAGCGTTTTTGCCTCATCTGTTTTGCCCTGTTCCTTCAGCACGATCGCCTTTCCTAAAGTCGGGCGAAAATCTTTGGGATTAGCCTTAGCAGATTCGTCATAAATTGCGATCGCCTCCTCGTAGCGCTTCTGCACAGCATAAACCTGTCCCAAAATCAACTGCACTGAAGTTACATCCACACTTTCCGGTTTCGCCAGATTTGCAGCCGGAGCAGCTTTCAACGTATCTTGCAGCAGTCCGATCGCAGCTTCCGGCCGCTGCTGCACCAGCAGCAAATTCACCAACCCCTGCAAAGCCTTAATTTCCCCAGGCCTAGACGCTAAAATTGACCTGTAAGCCTGAGCAGCCCCTTCGCGATCGCCCGTGCGTTCCTTAGCCTGAGCCAGCAAAATCCCGTATTCAGTAGTCTCTGGATTCAGCGAAGCCAACTTTTCCAAAGGAGCGATCGCATCCTTAATGTCGCCGACTCCTTGCCCGATCAACTCCAGTCGCACCTGCAACAATCCCCGCAAAGCCGTTACGTTGTCAGGTTCCCGCTGCAAAACCAATTCGTATCCCCTAGCCTGAGCTTGCAGCAACTCTGATTGCTTCTCCCCAGACTGCGCCGTTTGAGTAGGTGTTGGAGTTGACGTACTTTGGGCTTGGCTGGCCTTGAGAATACTGTCCAAAATGGGAACGAGAGAAAATCCCAAAAAAGCGATGAGCGACAGCACCACCACCACAGTAATCAACCCACGACGCTTATTTGCTTTTTCCATAATTCAACTATCCCAGCTTAAAATCTACTATTTTCTAAGAATTAACGCATCGCCCAGGGGCATCTGCCATTTAACTAGATCCATGCAACCATAAAAGTTCTTAACTTCAAAGTCCGAACGGACAAAGCAGCCTTTTACTTGCAGCTAATATGGTAACAGACCCACAACTCCATGCTAGCTAAACAATTTTGGACACTGGGACCTGCAGCCCCAAGGACTGCGGTGTCTGTCCAATTTAGTCTGGTCAAGCTAAAAATTACCGAAAATATGGCGGATCAGGCCGTTAGGTAATTGGATTAAGTAAAATAGGCAAGCTGAATATCCTAAATGCTATTAGCCAGCAACTCCAGCTCAGCGCGATCGGCGATCGATCGGTCAGCAACTGCCAAAGTCCTTGCTCGCAAGGATTGTAGCAGCCAGCGAACCGATCGGCACACGTAGCGTTGAAAGTTGGCGTTGACGGGTCACAACCAGACCTCCGGGCGCAAGCCCGCCTGTCAGGTGCTAGTAGTTTTTAAAGCAGTTTCTTCAGTTTATTCCTAATTTCCCTTAAGGGATGTGTCTCCGCTGCAAGGAGTTTTTATGAACCCCTCTCCCAACCGGTCTTCCAAATCGTCCAAATCTACTTCAAATCGCAAGGCTCAGCCCAGCGAACTGGCCGTCAATCCGCCTAATGATACAGATTCCATTCCTGAGACACCAGACGAAAGTTCGGTGCCTTCGGCGTTGGCTGCACCTGTTGACCAAAATCAACCGGCAACACCAACAGACGCCCCAGCGTCCAAGGATAGGCTGCAACGACCACGCTACAGTTCTGCCCCCGACAAGGACAAAACAAAGCCACAAGACCAGCCCAGCAATGCTCCTGCACCCCCCGCGCCTGCAGCGTCTTCGACACCTGTCAGCGATACTCCAGCCCTAGCAGTCGTACCGCCCGCAAACGCCGAGCCGGCCGCTAACGAAAGTCAGGCCGCTGAGGACATACCCTCCGTCATGCGCCAACATCCCATTCCCCCCCCCAGCGAACCCAGACAGTACCGAGCTGTTGGTTTGGTGCGGGGCCGCTACACGCCATCAGAAGAGCAATTCACCCGGGGTATGCTGATAGCTGCCGACGGAACTGCCATCGACGCAGTTTTGCTGGGTAGAGTTATGAGTTTAGTCAAAAATCACCTGGAGCTGGAACAAGAACACCTGTGGGTGGTCTATCCCCGCACCAGGCAAGAAGACGGCAAATTGCACGCCCAGATTATGGGGGTTTGGGAGCCGGAAACGCTCAAGAAATCTCCCGAACCGTCCTCTGATGAGGAAGAAAATCAGGAAGCAGCGGAGATTGAGGCTAGCGGCGAAGCATCGACCGCATCTTTGCCTTCCTCGGAACCTGATGTTGAAGATGGCTATTTTTCGATTAGAGGTGAGGTGATTTATCAATCCCAAGACGAAGAAAAGTATGTCATCGTCAAAATCAAGCAAGCTCCCCGCAAGAATGACGACAAGATGAAGTTTTTTAAGTTGAAACTCAAGGGAGATTTAGCAACAAAAGCGATCGGGTTTTTTTGGGATTTCCACGTCAAATTGAAAGCTGAGAGTCTGATGATTGAGCAGGCTAATAATATTGGTGCCCTGCCGATTAAAAAGCGGAAATTCCCCCCCGGCAGCAAGCCGCCCGGTGGCTTCAAAGGAGGAGGGAAGCGTCCGTTTACTCCTAAGCCGAAGGGTGACGGTGCTCCTGTAGGGCGTCCTACCATCAAGTCCGCAGCAGCACCACCGCCTGTCCCCAAGGAACCTCTTCCTAAGCCGGTTAAGAAGCCTAAGCCGATCGAGGAATGAACCAATTTTAGATTTTAGATTTTAGATTTTAGATTAGTCTGTCCAAGACTAATTTACAACCGCTAAATCGCCAATCTAAAATCCTTTATTCGAGCCGGACTTGTGCACCCCACAAATCTTGCGGGAGAAATACTCTGTCAGTGGGTAGGGGAGCAACTGGGGCCGTGAGGGTAAATTGACCCGCTTCAATTTGCTGCTTCAATTCCAATGCTACTTGCCGGGAGAGAAACATACTCGCAAGGGGGGCGGCCCGCACAGGTTTGCCCTCTATCAGGATGCGGCCAGTCTTTAATTGAGCATAGCTAACTAAACCGAAGGTGGGACGAACGCGCCGGGGGATAGAGAAATCTACCACCGGCGCTACTATTTTTTTGTCTGATACTGCACAGTGGGCGACGACGGTTTCGTTTAAGACGGGAAACGGAATGCCGACTCCCAGCATCAGGGATGGGCCGTAGTTTTTGAAGTAGCAGCCGCGCACCCATTTGGAGTTCATCTGTTTGGCGTCGCCGATGAGTGCGAGGGTGGCAGCGGGGCCGATGGGGGTGCGGTTGGGCTGGCGTTTTTGCAGCGGGAAGTGCTGGGTTCCTTCCCAGGTGATGTAGCCCTGAGCGCCTCCTAGGAAGATGCGGGTGCCGATGCCGATGATTTCGAGGTCGGGGTCGTTGAGCAGGGGAGACATGGCTCCAAGGTTCGAGTAGACGGCGTTGCCGAGGTTTGGTTGCAGGGGGCCGAGGTAGGTGAACAGCGGGCGATCGCCTCCATTGACGCCAACAATAAAGTTTTGATATGCGTTGCGGGGATTGAATAAATAAAACTGGTTGATTGTATCGCGGGTAATCGTGGTTTCAAAGGAGGCGCGGGGGTAGCAGTCTGTTACTTGCCCCAAAGCCCGCAACTGCACGGGTTTGCCGGCTATTAAGTCTTCGATGACGTGTCCGCCTCCCCGTTCGCCGGATTCTTCGCCGTCTTCGGCTACTTGGGTGGCTCCCAGGTAGAGGTCTACTGCGCCGAAGCCGGAGTAGGCTAAAACGCCGTCTAGCCAGCACTGGCGGATTTTTATCGGCGGGTCAGTATGGCCGAGGTTGATGATTGCACCGGAGGATTCCATCGGCTCGAAGGTGCCGGTGGTAATCACATCGACTTCTTTGGCTGCTTGGGTAATGCTGGTTTCTTGAACTCTTGTTTTGAGTTCTTCGATTGTCCAGACTGTGGCTTTGCCCTGGCTGATTTTATCGTTGATTTCGTCGATCGATCTCATATATTTTAGATTTTAGATTTTGGATTTTAGATTTTGAATTGATTGATTTTGGAGTAATTTGGATTTGGGATTGATGGAATGTCGATCGAGCTGGTTGTTTGAGATAAAATCAATATATTATAACTGAGATGTTGCACCATTCTCAACAAGCCTTTTATGAACAGGCTTTTCGGCCTGTTCCACAATAAAATTCACTTTTCGTGGAACAGGCATCTTGCCTGTTCTTGATAATGATGCAAGATGTAAATTATAACGGATACAATAACAATATCATAAATCAAATAAAGGGCGATCGCCATGACTCAAGCGATATTAAAACCAGTCACCTTCGATGAATTTATTGACTGGTATCCTGAAAATTCTGAAAACCGTTACGAACTGCACAATGGAGCTATTGTTGAGATGCCTAAAGCAACCGGAGAACATTCAGAAGTAGCGGGCTTCCTTGTCGCTGAACTCAACTTTGAAATCCGACGACTAGGACTTCCTTACTTCGTTCCCAAAGAATGCGTTGTCGCCACCAATTATGATACAAGTTTCACAAAAAAATAATGTCACTGCAGGCAAGCTCCAAACCCATATCCAGTAACTCATGGCTAATCTAAAATCTAAAATCTAAAATCTAAAATGGTATGAGCTATCTGGTTACGAACCGGATGCGATCGTTTTGGACAGGCAAGGGATGGACAGCGAACCGAGATGGAAAAAGGAATCTATCATTACGATGGGTAGTTCTGTCCGGCTAATTGTCGAAGTTGTCAGTACCAATTGGCGGGATGATTATGGCTACAAATTGGTGGATTACGAAGCTTTGGGCATTTCTGAATACTGGATTGCGGACTATTTGGGACTTGGCGGGCGACGCTATATTGGCAATCCTAAACAACCTACTTTTTCTGTTTAGGAATGAGAATTAAATAACTTCCACAAAATTGTGGGATGGGCGTCCCGCCCGTCCCACAATAACAATTAAAATTGTAAGTTATTTAATTCGCGATCCTTACCAGTTGGTTGACGGTGACTATCAAGTCAATCGATTTGAGATTTGAGATTTGAGATTTGAGATTAAAGAATTGACTTGCGCGAGATAAATGCTCTTTCTTGAGGATTTTCGATTTGAGATGCTTTCGATTGATTCCACGGATAAATGGGGGGGCTTGTACCCTCAATAAATTCTTGGTCAATCGATTTTAGATTTTAGATTTTAGATTTTAGATTAAAGAATTGACTTGCGCGAGATAAATGCGGGGGGCAAGTTTCATCGGATACAGGTTTTTTATTTCTGGACGAATGAACCCGGGGGCTTGTATCCTGGATGCTTTCGGTCATTATGAATTTTAACTATTGATTTTCAGGAGCCTCATTGTCAGAATGATCGGGGATGTTGGGTTTCTGTTCTGGTAAATATTTTTCTGGCAGGGTTTCGCTGACTCCTATAGATTCATGTTTTTCATTGATAGCAGAATCGATTGCTGCTAAGGTTTTAGGACTGGCACTCCATTGGTTGAGAATATCTTTAATTAGGGCTTCCCTAATCCAAACTTGAGCTACAACGGTGAGGGGGAGGGCTAGTAATAAGCCTAAAAATCCAAAGAAGGTGGCGAAGAATACTTGAGCTATTAATGTTACTGCTGGCAGCAGTGATACTTGCTGTGCCATGACGTAGGGGGTGAGGACGTTACTTTCAAACTGTTGAATTAGAAAGTAAAGGATGAAGACAAAACCGGATTGCAAGGGAGAATCTAAAAGTGCGATCGTCATTGGGGGGATGACGCTCAGAGTGGGGCCTATATTGGGAATTAGGTTAAGAAATCCTGCTACTACAGCGTGAGCTAGCGGTAGGGGAACTTGCAAGACTGACAGACCAATTAAGCTCAAAAAAGCAATCACACTCATGCTAATGAGAGCGCCGATGACCCATCGACCGAGAGCTATTTCGCATTCATCTAAGATGCCATCGACTCGTCGCCGATAAAAAGAGGGAAATAGTTGGATGAATGCTTTGCGGTAAGATAGAGGTTCTGCTAATGTCATCAATGTCAAAACTATGACGAGCAAAAAGCTGAGGATAACGCCTAATGTGTTGCCTACAAAGGCTCCTGCACCGCCGACGAGTTGGTTGAATAAAGGTTGCAGTTGTTGCATGATGTCGTTAACATCAAGATTTGGCAGTCGCTGACCAAATTGCCCTGAAAAGCGACCCTCAAGTTGATCTATCCACTGATTTAATCTTTCTATTCCTTGAGGGGCTCTTTGGGTAAGTTGTTGAAACTGTTGGGTAAAGGGCGGTACAATTATCAGGAATAAGCCTACGAATACGAGGATTAGGAAGCTAACTGATAAGAGTACGGCGATCGATCTTTTGAGTCCGAATTTTTGTAAGTAGCGTGCTAGTCTGTTTAAGGCTGTGGCTAAGACTACGGCGGCAAACAGCAGCAGTAGGGCCTGCCTGATTTGCCACAGGATGTAACAAGATGCGATGAGGGCTAATAAGCCCATCCACTGTCCTAGCTTCATTAGATTTTAGATGTTAGATGTTAGATTTTAGATTGAGGAATAGGGTATGGGGAATTACTGCTTGCTAATTGCTCTGCAGCCCTGAAGCGATAAATCGCATCTCTATAAGATACCTTAGATGCGGGCGATCGCATCTTTAATCGGATACCCCTACTCGGACATCAGTATAAGCAGCCTCCTCAATTCCCTTTGGCGAACACCTGCTGCGCTGTCAGCTTCAATTCTGGGAAAGTTGGGGACTCAATACCCTCGCCGCCTCTGAACAGTTTGACTTGGTATTCGCCGTCAATTAGTTGGTAAACCGAAAAAGTGGGTTGTTTGGGGTTGCCAATAAACCGTCTGCCGCCCAATCCTAGATAGTCTATAATCCAATATTCTTGAATACCCATTGACTCATATGCCTCAAGCTTTAGGGCATAATCATCACCCCAATTAGTGCTAGTTACCTCGACGATTAGGGGGACTGATGAACCCATTGTAATAATTGATGATTTCTCCCATCGCGGCTCGTTTCCAATGGTTTGTTCGTTAATTACAATAATATCTGGTTCATATCCCGATTCCTCGCGCATGGGTTTGATGACACATTCTTTGGGGATGAAGTAGGGTAGGTTTAAGCGTTCTATTTCGAGAAATAACCAGCCGCTGGTAAAACCGGCCACTTTAGAATGTTTGCCTGTTGCTTTTGGCATTTCAACAATTTCTCCATTGTGTAGTTCGTAGCGGTGTTCGGAATTCTCAGGATACCAGTCAATGAATTCATCGAATGTTACTAATTCAGGTATAATTTGAATCATGGTGAGTGCCTCAACTTTGGTTTTGATAAGCTGTACGGGGAATTAAGATTTTGGCTAAAACATAGTCTTTAGACCTAGTGTAGATCGATCGCACTTTTTGATTCCGTCTCTACTGCTGCTGTTGGCGCGATCGCCAGCCGAGGATAGCAGCTAAGATGATACTGGGAGTAAAGACAGCGATTAGGGCGTTGAGGTCGGTAGAGGGTATGGATAAGCTAGGCCCTGCGTACTTGATGGCCAGGGAAAGGGCGGCGGAAAGGGTGAAGACTTTGAGGATGGGGCTGATGTTGGTGTTCATGGAGGTGGTCGTTGGTTGCGCGATCGGTTTTGAGAGTATTATGGCAAATATGTGTTGCGGGTGGGCTTGCAGTTGGGACGTGAGGTGGGGGCGATCGCTTTTCGCAGGCGATGCGCGGGTGAGATACCTTTACATCTTAGAATAGGGAGTACCACAGCACAATTTAGCAACATCAGGAGCGATTAAGAATGGATACCCAAGAATCAGAGTTAATAGAGAAAATTCGTCAACAATTTGACAATGCCCCTTATCCTAGAATTCCCCTAGAGACATCTCCTAAGAATAACTATCAGATTCTGTATATCCATAATTTGGTAACAGCTTACTATATAAGAAATCAGAAAGTCATAGAAACTGAAGGAAAAGTTATTTTAGATGCCGGCTGCGGCAGCGGGTACAAATCGTTAATTTTGGCAGAGGCGAATCCGGGAGCCAAAATTGTTGGCATCGATTTATCCGAAGAGTCTGTTAAGCTAGCCCGACAGCGCTTGCAATATCACGGCTTTGAGAATATGGAGTTTCATGCTTTGTCAATTGAAGAACTGCCTAGCTTAAACCAGCAGTTTGATTATATCAACTGTGACGAGGTGCTTTATCTCTTGCCAGACGCAGTTGTCGGATTGCAAGCTATGAAAGCAGTTTTGAAACCGGATGGAATTATTCGGACAAACCTCCACAGCTCCCTCCAGCGAAGTTCTTACTTTGCAGTTCAAAAAGTATTCAAAATCATGGGATTGATGGATGATAATCCTAGGGAGATGGAGATAGAGCTAGCCAAAGAAATTATACAAGACCTAAAAGATGACGTGGCAATTAAGGCAAGAACATGGGGTTCTCCAGCCGAAAAAAACGAAGAATGGATGCTGGCTAACTATTTGCTGCTGGGAGATCAAGGCTATACTGTACCTGAAGTGTTTTCAGCATTAAGAGCTGCTGATTTAGAATTTATTAGTATGGTGAGTTGGCGGTTGTGGGACTTGACAGATTTGTTTAAGGAGCCAAATAACATACCTGCGTTTCTGGCAATGAGCCTGCCAGACATTCCTGTGGAACAACGGCTGCACCTGTTTGAACTTTTACATCCAGTTCATCGTTTGATAGACTTTTGGTGCGGTCTTCCCAACCAAGCTCAGTCGTTGGTACCAGTTTCAGAATGGACTGTGGCTGACTGGCAGCAGGCAAAGGTGCATCTGCATCCTCAGCTCAGAACTCCCCAGTTAAAAGAAGAACTGATTAAATCTATCACTAACCAGAGTTCCTTCGAGATTAGCCGTTATGTCACTTCGCCAACCTTAGTGCCGATTTTAATAGAGAGCAGTATGGCAGCTTGCTTGCTGCCTCTGTGGGAGGGCGCGCAGCCTGTGATCTCGTTAGCGGAGCGCTGGCTCAACCTCAGACCCCTAGACCTTGTAACCCTGGAACCTGTGCATCAGGAGAGAGCCTTCAATGAAATCAAGGAACTCTTGATGAGCTTAGAAGTCTTTCTGTATGTGCTTTTGGAGCATTAAAGCCAGGAGTTGAAAAAAAAAATAGTTTGGGGTGATATTAAAGGGCTGGTAACTGGGTAAGTTACATACAAGAGTTAGAAATCAAGCATCCCACCCCTCTAGGAGAAACAACCAATGAAAACTGAATTTAAAGCCAGATTCCTGCAACACCTCAATCAAAAAAGACAAGACAAGGGTTTTACCCTGATTGAACTGCTGGTCGTTATCATCATCATCGGTATTCTATCTGCTATTGCTTTGCCCTCCTTCCTGAACCAAGCTAACAAAGCCAAGCAATCAGAAGCTAAGCAGTACGCTGGTTCAATGAACCGTGCTCAGCAAGCGTCCTTTGCTGAAAACGGTAAATTTGCCGCAAGCGTTGAGGTTCTGGGGCTGGGCATTAGAACTCAGACGGAGAACTATAAATACAGTGTTATAGGAACAGGAGCGACTATTGACTCAAACACTACCCAGGTTGGAAATGTCGCGTTCGGTCTAAGCACAGCGCTCAAATCGTATATAGGAGGAGTAGCTCTGATTACTGCACCAGGCACAGTTGACAAAAGCAGCACGGCAGTATTGTGCGAAAGTAAGGTGGCTGGTGTAGCTGCGGCGCCGGCATTGGCAAATACGCCGGCTACTCCTGCTGGTGCTCCTACTGACTTAACTTGCGACAACACTAACTATACCATAGTGTCGAAGTAGAAAAGCCATCAAAGCAGGGATTGTTCCTGCAAGCCTAACCTGAATCTTTTAAGAAAGTGGGTAGTGTTGTTTACACTACCCATTGCTATTCAGGAGGTTTATAAAAACTGGAAATCTTTAATAACTATTACTATGACAATCTCTTTAGAAAACATTTCATCGACTGTTCTAGCTGATTGGCAGCAACAAGCCCGTCAATATCTAATCCAAGGAGATTGCACTCAGGCTGCAAACCTCTACGAGCAGGCAATGGCAGCGGAGCCGGAAACTAAGTCCCACTACTGGCACTTGGGGTTGATGTTGCTGTTGCAGGGGCAAGAGATGGAAGCCCAAACGACTTGGCTGCTGGGCATGGCCGACGGGGAACCGGAAGAAGTTGAGGAATGGACAGCTCAACTGTTAGATGTGCTGCAAATGGAAGCAGAGCGCCGGGAGGTTTTGTCAGACTACTCTGTTGCTTGGGCAATTCGGCAGCATATCAGGGAAATTAATCCGGCGGATGTTAACAACTTGTTGCGTTTGATTGAACTTTTCATCCGGCTGGAGACTTTTACAGGAGACGAACTGACTTCTGTTGGCTTGATCGAGTTGCTACAGGTAGAGCCTGTAATTGAGGTTGAGGCAGCTCTGTTGATGCAAGTATTGCAAAGTGTTTTGGCTTGCGAACCCTCGCATCCGTTAACGCTGGAGTTTGCAGAAGCTTGTCTCGCTCATGTCCGCGAACCTCAAGTTTATATCAGAATTTTATTAGAAACTGCTTGCGAGCTAGGCTATATATTAAAAATAACTAGAGTAGCAATACGCTTGGCTGAACTGGTTTTGCGTTTAGATTCAGAGAATCCAGAGATGGTTCGCCACTTGGCTTGTTTTTATCAGAATGCCGGTGAATACGATCAGGGGATAAAGACAGCTAAGCTTTTCTATTCATTAATACAAGAGTTACCCGCTAAAGTTTATGCGAATCACCTGATTTTGCGGGGGTTGATGAGTGCAGGCGGATACTGGGAAGAAGCTTGTGCGATACTCAAGCGGCTCAAGTCTGATCAGGAGTTGCTGATAGCAGAGCAGCCGACATCGCTTAACTTATCGACTGTTGACGACTTATTTGTTACTAGCTTTTTTTACCCATACTTTCAGGACGAGCCAAGAAATGCTAGAAACATTAGCAACCAATTGGCTCAACTATGCCAAGTCAACGTTCAAAACAACAACCAGGAGCTGATAGAGGGGTACCGACAGCGACAGTTAGCTCGAAAAAGCCGGGGCATTTCTGCTAAGCCCCTGAAGATTGGCTATTTGTCCCACTGCCTGAGAAGGCATTCTGTGGGCTGGCTAGCACGATGGCTGTTTGAGCACCACGATCGCGATCGCTTTCAAATTCATGCCTATTTTCTCAATTATGTTAATACCGATCACTTTTTACAAGAATGGTATGTCAATCACGTTGATAAAGCCTATCGGTGCGGGATTGTCAGTACCAACGTTGCCGAGCAAATCGATAAAGATGAGATTGATATTCTGATCGATCTAGACAGCATTACTCTAGATATTAACTGTGAAGTGATGGCGATGAAACCCGCGCCCGTTCAAGCCACTTGGTTGGGTTGGGATGCGTCAGGAGTGCCTGCAATTGACTATTTTATTGCCGATCCATACGTGCTGCCGGAGTCGGCCCAGAATTATTACAGTGAAAAAATCTGGCGCTTGCCCCAGACTTACATAGCTGTGGATGGTTTTGAAGTGGGAGTGCCAACATTACGTCGCGATCAGTTGAAGATTCCTAACGATGCTATTGTGTATCTCAGTAGTCAGAGCGGTTACAAGCGCCATCAAGAAACAGCGCGACTACAGATGAAAATTTTGAAGGAAGTGCCTAATAGTTATTTTTTAATTAAAGGGGGGGCTGACGAAAAATCCATTAAACAGTTTTTTAACCAGCTCGCCGAAGAAGAGGGTTTGGAGGGCGATCGCTTGCGATTTTTGCCAACAGTTACTTCGGAGGAAGTTCACCGAGCTAACTTAGGTATTGCGGATGTAGTTCTGGATACTTATCCTTACAATGGAGCCACAACCACTCTAGAAACTCTTTGGATGTGCATTCCCCTGGTGACACGAGTCGGGCAGCAATTTGCGGCACGCAACAGCTATACTATGATGATGAATGCAGGGGTAACAGAGGGAATTGCTTGGACTGATGAAGAATATGTGGAATGGGGAATTCGCTTAGGGAAAGATGCTGCTTTGCGGCAACAAATTTCGTGGAAACTGCTGCAGTCTAGGCAAACTTCTCCGCTTTGGAATGCTCAGCAGTTTACGCGAGAGATGGAAAAAGCATACGAGCAGATGTGGCAAATTTATCTCCAAAGTTAGCCTTATTAAGCTATAATCTCAAACGAGTCAATATCACAATCACTAATATAATCCCGAATTCTGGCAACGATAGGCAGGGAACCTAGTCCCTGCTTAACTAGCTCGGGAAATTGAGCTAGGCCCTCAATGATATTGTTGGCAAAGTTATATTGGGGGTTATTGCCATGTTGCAAAGTCAGATATTCCAATAATTCTAAAGCGTAGTCCGGGAAATTCATAATATCGGCAATGCAAGCCAATTTAAGAATATTGTCAGGTGTTGTCATATTTGGATCAATGTCTTCTCCAATTAAATCGCGGAAGTAAAACGCATCTCCCCACAGTAATTGTCCGCCGCGGAGTGTTGAACCAATAGGGGAATGGCTGCGGAAACGGCGAGCCCCGGTTAAATCAAATAGTGTAAAACCTTGGTTCCTGAGAGAGATATCTACATCGGCAAACAAAGGTTGATTTAAGTATAAATTTGAAAACGAGACTTCAACTTGAACAGCTAGAATACTTCGTTTTAAAATTTCTACGGCACCTTCTAATACCAAAACTTCTGCCCCTTGAACATCAATTTGTAGGAAATCTATTTCATCAATTCCTTCCTGCTGGCAGAACTCATCTAAAGTGGTGGTTTCAAGTTCTATACAAAAATCTAAGTTCACAAGTTCGGGTAGTCCTGAAAAACGCTCCAAGTAAGGTTCATTCGGTGGATAAAGCGAACTGCACATGGGATGTTGTGTGACATAAAGTGTAGATTCACCTACAGACTTTGCTAAGGCTAGAGGAATATGTTTTTCAGTCCAATTGACTTGTCGTGCTTCAAGGTCAGCATTGGCGGCTTCGCAAGCATCTGCATCTGCATCAAAACCGTAGATAGTCAGCCGAGGTGCAAAAATATTCCATCCCTGGCTGCCATAGTCATCTTGGCTTGTTAATTTACGACAGCCAACATTACAAACTGTCATGTTAATTTGTTCTAAATGACCGCTTTTCTTTAAGCTTTCAATAAAAAATGTCATAATCAAAGTATCCTCTTCTTTTTCTAAAAATGATTATTCTTGAGTTAATAGGTAACTTTGATTTGGGGGTAAAGCGATTATATTCATGTTTCCGTGCAACTCCTCGGCGGAGTTTAGAGGAATTAGGTTGTGCAAGTAAGGTTGATAGCGGAATAATCGATATCCTTTCCCTCTAAGGTAGTCAGCAACAGGTAAATTGCTGTCTTTACTTCCGGCAACAATATTTTCATACATAATGACGGGAGCAAATTCAGATAATATTCTGTCGCTGCCTGTCAATACTGACAGTTCGTGCCCTTCAACATCTATTTTGAGGAAATCTACTCGGCTCAAGTTTTCCTGCTCAATCAAGCTGTCTAGAGTAAAGCAGGTGACTTCTTCAAAACAGTCGGGCTGCATTTCTGCGCCAGCTTCGCCAGTGGCGATTTTGTTTAATTCACTGGCAGGGGAAAGAGATAAGCGAACTGTTCCAGAGCGATCGCTGGCAGCACCGGCACAAACTTTCACCCAGTTTAGATGATTTATTCTACAGGTTTCTTGCAAATAGCTAACGCAGCCAGAAAAAGGCTCTACTGCCAGCACGTGGCCTTGGGAACCGACCCGGAGAGCAGCGCTAAAGGTGTAAACTCCTACATTAGCACCCACATCGATAACAGTCATGCCTGGTGCGATCGCACTGCGCCAAAATTCCATTTCTTTTTCAAACCAGTCTTTTTCGGCAATCAATACGCTGCTGGTTATACAACCGTAAAACCTCGGTTCAACTGCTAATAAAAGTTGAGTTTCAAAAGGCACGTAAGTGAAGGGACTGTTAACTTCTAAGTCAGTCCATCTCCACTCTAGAGAATGGGGATGCTGTTGACCCAATTCTCTAGCAAAATTTAGCCATTGCTGGGCATATTCTATCTGCTCTAAATCTTTACAGGCGATGTATAGAGCTTGCAGCACGGGTGCTGAATCCGAGGAAATTTGTTTGGCACGGTGCAAATACATGACTCCTTCCGATTGATCGTTTAGCAGGCTGTATACTCCTATTTTTAAATTTATGGAACCAGAATCTGGTAAAACTTGAGCCGTTAGGTGCAGTAGCCTCATGCCAAATTCATTGTAAGAAATTATCTGCGATCGACCTAGTGCTTCAATTAACAATAATATCGATTGACTGCGAGCGTCTTCGGCTTGTAAAATTTGAGTTAGCTGTTCTGCTTGGTACGTCTTCAAACTACTACCAGTCTGCGGCAGATAAACAAGAGCTGGAGGAATTTTTTCTAGTGAGCCGCCAGCAGACTGCTGAATACCAAGGGATACCAAAAAATGAAAAGCTTCTTTAATTGCTTCATCGGATTCTCCAGTCAGGGCAAGAACTAGGGCAAAATGAGCTGCACAGAGTGGATGATTGTATAAATCTACTGCACTCTTTAAGGCTTCTAAAGCTGTATTGATATATATTTCTTTGAGGGATGATTCCTGGCACTGCTCTGCTTCTATCAAGGCGACTACAGCAAAATTGTTTAAATCCGTCGCTGATACAGGTTCGTCCCAAGATGTATTTTCCAGACTTGAAGCTACGCGCGACAAGGTATCTAAATCGATAGTCGGACAGTTTCTTTGGAGGTATTCTAAGTAGAAAAGGGCAGGGTTTTTTTCGTTAAAATTATTTGGTCTTTGAGAAATTGTGAGAAATACACTTTCTGGTAAAATGAACTGCCAATCTCCTGTTTCTGATTGGACGGCTCGCTTGCGACTGAAGCTAGAGAGATCGCAGCAGGGAAGGTTTTCTGCTTTTGCTGCTGCGATCGTCTGTTTATTTTCGTTCTCTAAGACAAGTCTACCCTGGATGCGACTCAACAGCGCTTCCCGCTGTTTTTCCTCCAGTTGTCCTACCAAGGAAATTTCGGCACACTCAGTAACGTCCAAATCTTCTTCTATCAGCAGATTCATAGCGACACTGGATAAAATCAGATTTGCATCCTCGTCAGAAATGTTGCCAGTATCTACAAGTAATGTGATCTTCATTCGATCGGGGTGAAAGGCGATCGCCCTAATAACTTGCGTAAGTTCTTCGCAAATCGTCTCTTCTGATGCTAGCCAATTTGGAAAAACGATTAAATTGATTGACCGCAGCTTTAAAGGCAAGAATGCTGCATCTATCAAAGCCAAACTCACCGTTTTCGCCATTTTCGACCACGAGAAATTTTGCGATTGTTTGAGACCTGCAGCAATTAAGGCCTTGCGAACATCCGGCTTTTGCACTTCGCAAAGCGCATTCACCAGTCCGCTAACATCAGTATCGTTCACATATAATGCAGCTTTTCCTGCGACTTCAGGTATAGACGCATTTGCACAAGTAATGACTGGACATCCACAAGCGATCGCCTCCAGCACAGGCAAGCCAAAACCTTCATACTTCGACGGATAAACCAGTGCAATAGCACCGGAATAAGCAGCTATCAACTCTTCATCACTCAGTTGCAGTACGATATGCACCGCACAACCTGATGTATAGTCTCTAAACTTTGTATCTAATAACAAATCGCTACCTGTACAGACAATTTCAAACCCTTGTCTGCTTTCAAGTTGAGCAAAAGCCTGGAAAAACAAAGTTCCATTCTTATAGCCGATTCCAGGCCCGATCAAAAGAAAGTATGGCTTTGATATACCGTACTTGTTTTTAAAATGATTAACTGCCTCTGGACTTGCTGGTGAAAATTTACTGTTAACTCCGCAATGAGCTACAGTTACTGAATCTGAGGCAATATCTGGAAAAAACTTTACTAAGTCACGGGCTGTATTTTCGGAAATTGCGATGTATGCAGATGCGTGGCGAATCCCGAAATGCTTTTCACGCCACATCGGTGTATTTAAATTTACTCCTTCAACTTCTGGAATCATGTCATACGCTATGAATGCAGAGGGAGTTGATAGGGGAGTTGTGTAGTAAGTCGAGATAAATAAGTCAGCGCTCTGTTCCTCACAGACTTGCTGTAGCATTGCGCGATCGGCATCCGCTGTGTCATAGTTGTAAGCAGGCAAAGGACGGTACTGGATGCCGGGAATTTCCGGCACTGTTCCCGTTCTGTCAATAACAACTACGTGTTCGGAAAAACCGTTTTCTACCCATTCTTCTAAGAGAGATTTCCATACCCGAGCAATTCCAGTTTTATAGCGCTGAAAAAATACGCCGTCTACAATTATTTGGGGAAATGGCTTTTGAGGTTTGGCAGACTTTTGTTGCTGAGGTATTTGTACAAACTTCCAGGTATTGCTATCTTTTTCTTTCTGCGCGATCGGCTGAATGTCACAAGCCTTTGCAGTATCGACCGCCGTTAAATCTTTAACCCAGGGAAAATACTGACTCAAGCAAACCGGGAATCTAGTTTGCCGCTGCAACTGGGTCCATTTAGCAACAGCATTAGCATAACCGTAGTATTCCTCTTTAAAGCGCAACTGTTCTATTGTGGCGTAAGCGAAATGTTGAAAATTTAGCCCGGCTTCTTCAGTTTCTTCGTGTAAAAAAGGATTGACCTTAGCCACATCGCGCCAACCGTCAGGATTAGGTTCCGCTAATCTTGGAGGTTCGTGAGAGGCCCAAAATGCTCCCGGCCTAAATCTCCAAGTACGCAACCATTCTTGTGCTGGATTCTGAGCATAACAATTGCGAGTGCTAATAACCAGATTTTCTCCAACAAAATACCAGCACCAGTAGAAAGCTGCTGTTTTTTCAGGATGAGTGATAAACATCTGCCGCGCAGTACAAATTTGCTCGGCTGTCCACAGTTCATCTACATCCAATTGCCACAGCAAACCTTCCTCTCTAATGTTTGTCAATGGCGCATTCGTCATTTCGCGTTTTCCCTCCCAAAAAACACCTTCGGGTTTGCGATATACTGTAATGTTTTCAGGGTATTGTCTTGCCAGTTCGTCAATGTACTCAGCAGTTCCGTCATTACTGCGTCCGTTGTTGTGAATTTCGTCCGCAATTTTTCCCCCTGAGCTTAAAGACCAAGCTGTATCGTGCTTCAAGTCTGCTACACCCTCAACAATATGCCAGTGCCACTGAAAAGGTAACTCTTTTAAAACTTGGATATGGTAACGAATAAACGGTTGTCCATTGAGAACGATTGTGAAAAAATGTAGCGGTATATCGGAAACTTGGGTGTTTTTTTCTCTTGCTTCAGTCTTCTTGAAAACCGAATAACCGTGACGCAAAAATAGATTTTGCTCTACCAGTACATAGTTGCAATCTGAAAGTAATCTGCAATGATTCTGATAGTTCTTAAACGTATCTATGTCGTCAAGCATAATAAACTTGGCTCCATATATTTCGTCGAGTTCAACTCGCCCCGTAAATTCAGAGCCGTCTATTATCACTACATCAAAAATATCGATGTTATTTTCTTGCTTTATTTTTTTGATGCCGTTCGGCTCAACCCCGGATTCTTCAACATATTTTATATTATCTCGCAGCCAATCTCTTACCTGTTCTAGTGGGTAAACTCTTAAACCTGTATTAATGTTGTTGTAGAAGTTGATAACTTCTTCTTCCTCGGGAAATTCTTCTAAAGAAACGGTAGAGACGTTGTAGCACTTGACAAAATCATCATTAGCATATCTCTTTTTTAGTTCAGCAAAGCGAGGTTGTGAAATTTCGATACAGAATAGCGTTGGGTTGTTCGGATTTTGCCGCATCCCTGTCACCAATGCCTCTGTACTTCCTTCTCCCGATGACGAGCCAATTTCTAAGACTGTTTTAATATCTTCGTTCTGAACAATCCTTTGAAGTGCCCGATAAAATTCATCATTTTTAATTTCAGGTGGAATTATCCTGTTGAACGGCGATTGAGAAACGTTATTGTTCATAGTTGCACTCACTTAAACTTACTTTTTATAATTTGATATTTGCGAAGCTTTCTATTTTACACTGTGGCAAGTTACCTGCTCTGTGTGCCATCTGTTTATTTTCTCGATCTAATACAATGCGAGCGCGGAGACGGGGCCAGAGAATTTCCCATTGTATTTCGCTCATCTGTCCGATTAATGTAATTTCCGGCACCTCGCCAACATCTAAATCCTCTTCCAGTAGCAGATTCATGGTAACATTGCACAAAATAAGGTTAGCATCTTCTCGATCGATCTCGCTACTGTCTATCAGTAGAGTGATGCGAGATCGATCGCGATGAGCCAAAACAGCTTTGATGACTCCTGACAACTCGCCAGAGAGAGACTCTTCTGACTGATGCCAATTGGGGAAAATGATTAAATTAACTTCTCTGAGGTTTAAATCGTGGAGCGTTTCTTCAATCAAGTCAAGATTAATTGTTTTCGCAGTTGTTATTAATTCGGGGTTAATTTCGTTAGGAGAGCCGATAACGTTGACATTCCGCAAAATCGGTTCGCTATCCCACGGATCGAAAGGAATGAGTTTTTGGGCAGACAAGTGCGGACGAAAGAAAAATTTGCATTTTTCGTTGAGCATACAAGCTGCAAAGGAAAATGAGCTATTTGAAATGGCTACAATATTGCACTGGCTCAACAAATAAAAATCTGGATAAAATTCTGCTTCCGGTAATTCCCAACTTAAATCTTGGGTCGTGATGGGATTATACTCCTCAAAATCACTTAAAACTTTTTCGGGTTCATCGCTGGCAATAAATAGTATTGGTTCATCCAGAGTTTCCCACAAACCTTTTAGCCATTCTCTGTACCATTCGCTCGGTGCGATGAAGAAATCGCTGTAGCCGTAGTCTCCCCGCCGCAAATGCAAACCGACGATTGTTTTGCCACGCGATCGCAAACAATCCAAGGCATCCTTCATTTTAGTTTCTATTGTCGGCACAGGTTTGAACAGAGACCGAAAATACTCCTTGTGCGCTGCATAATACTTTGTATGGTACTGAAAGTAACCCCAAAAATCCACATCTTTGAAGGTTTCTTTGGCTTTTGGTATGCGAGCTTCTAAAAGGTTATTAGTTTCTTCGCTAACTACAGGTAACTCCTGAGAAATGGGCGAATCATTGCAACCAAAGAGATATTGACCAATCCAAGCTGGCGTCTCTACTTTCAAGTTATGTTCTTTGGCATAGATTTTCAAGAAGGCATACTGAAATATTTGATTGGCAAACCGTCCGTTTCTACCAAGGGTGGACATTGTGACTGCGGGCTTTTTCACATAAAACGCATCGCCCCAAGATGGATGGAACGGTGTTGCAGTTGCAGCGCGATCGAAACCGCACATCTCCAGAAAATCATCGATTTCGTCAATTAAAGCGCAGCTTTCATAGAGTTCTTCATAATTAACTTCCGTGTTTATTGCTTCTATGTATCTGAGAACATTCGTTGCTCCCTGCAAAGCCAATAACTCTGCACCTTGAATGTCAATATTTAAGATATTAAAATCTGCGGGATTAATTTGAAGTTCTTCTAGAAGTGTATCGAGAGTTCTCGACTCCACAACTACACGCTCAACTTCCTTGATTTCTGGATAAAACTTTTGATGATCCTTCAATGGTAAGATAGAACTGCTTTGATCCATAGAAGTTACATACAATGTGCTTGTGCCGTTGATGTTGCTAACTGCACAATTCACCGCTAGCACGTTAGGAAAACCCGCTATATTCGTTTTCAAACGTTCAAACACAGCAGGGTTGGCTTCAACAAACAGTACCCTTTGCACCCCCATTTCTCGGTATCGTGCAATTTCCTTGCCTTCGTGTGCCCCAATGTGAATAATGCCGCGCGGTGCAACAGAATGTTTTCCGCAAAGCTGCTGCAAATCGAGCAGATTTGGTGCTTCACTCAAAATCAAAGCTGTGAACCTCTCGTTCACCGCTAAAAAGTTGCTATACTCGTAATTCTCATATTCTGGTAAAAACTCGGGTAAAGGTTGTAAAGCATGGGGCAGTATTTTAAAGATTGTATAACGAAATTTTTGTAAATGCTCGAAGACTTGTTTGAATGTGATGTTGGCATCAACAAATGTTCCGCCATACTCAAACTGAACATAATCTATTTTGCCTTTTTGCAAGAGGCTAGTTGCTCCGCGAAGAACTTCTAGTTCGCCGCCTTCTGTATCAATTTTTAAGAAATTAATTCGCTTTATGCCCCTTGTTTGGACATAATCATCAAGGGTAGCTGTTAAAATCTGAAATGGCTGAGGCGACTGAATATTGTATTGTTTTTCGATTTCAAATCGGCGGTGAAATGTACTCCATCCAGAAAATTTATCGTAATAATAAAAATCCCTGATTTCCTGTTGGTGTGCTATTGCCAAGTTGTTTAACACAAGTTGACCGCTTTTAATCGGTTCAGCCAGGTTTTGTAGAAGTGTTTGATATATAGGCGGTGCTGGCTCAAACAAATGGATTTGAACGTCGGGGCATATGTTTAATACTTGATTTGTCCAGCTACCTATGTTTGCGCCAATATCGAAAACGACATTACCGGAAGCAATAAAATTTTCTATAATCTTTAATTCATAGTTATTGATAGACTCTATCTGATTGATATTATTAGCAGACACCCCAGTGCTTTGATGATTGTGTTCCTGTTTCCCGCTGCCTGTATTGCCTAGAGTAGTGAGCAAATCTTGGCAATACTGAACAATTAGTTCTTTTGCCAGCGCCGGAACAGCAATAATAACATCATCAATAATTATAATATGCCTGCTGTTATTTCCTGAATTCAACACATTTAATACTGCGTTAATATCCGGCCAGTGTTGAGGTGCATGGGGTGGCGGTGGAGGAGATAAAAACAATCGGGCATCATCAATAAAAATAAAGTGTTCGCAATCGGATCGGTTGATTATTTCGATTTCTGCGAGTAAGGGACACTCATCGATTTCTCCATAGGTTTGCCCTCCGCTCCAATGAGCGTCAAGCCAGAATAAACTTGGACTTTCAAGTTGTGATACTGTATTGTCAAGAAGGTTTCTGGTATCACCGTACAAAAATTCTATGTTTTTGATATGACCGTATTTTTCGGTAACTTTTTGATAAAGGTCTTGAGAATACTCTATTGTAAAAACTTGTTCAAATACTTGGCTTGCCCAGTATGCTGTATGGCCTTGATAAGTTCCGGTTTCAATAAAATTATTAATCCCGTAAGCTGCTTTTAGTTGGGAGATGATTTCTATTGGTGGTCCCATGCGTACTATGCCCATATTCAATCCTTCGTTTTGTGAAACTCAGTCGGGTATTTTAATTAGGAAGCTACATACAATTTAAGGATTTTCAATCTATTTTACTAACAAAATTGACCGATCGCCCCTTACTTCCCCTTCGCCTGCCCCAACAGCGCCTTATAATCCGCCCGATCGGGATTTAGCTTGACCAACTTCTCCAAAGGCTCGATCGCCCCCACCTTATTATTCATCTGCAACCGCACATTGGCCAATCCCTCCAGAGCCGTCTGATTCTGCGGTTCCCGCTGCAAAACCGTCTCATACCCCCGTTCCTGCGCCGCCAGCAAAGATTCCTGAGAAACAGCCACAGGCGTCGGTTTTTGTTGGTGCTGGCTGCTCAAACCGCTGCCGAACAGACTCACAATACCAAAAATCGCAGAACCACCAAACGAAACCATTGATACTAACGCAAAAATCTGCTTAATTCGATCGCTCCGATGAACCCGACTATCACTAGATTTTTTCTGTGTACTTTCCATTGCTAACTCTTGGCGTCGCTGTTTTTCAGGCACTCAAGAAGCGCCTATATCTAGATTGCCCAAGTTCGATCGCAAAACGATCGCCCTTCGCCATTTAAAATTTTCGCTGAAACCTAGAAACCATATTAAATGATATTTGTCAAGCAAATTCAATCAATTGTCGGGTTCAGTCCAGGACGCACGGGTGGTCAGAAACCGGGTTTTTTTACGAGAATACTTCACTGCGATCTGCAGATTCGGTAAAAAACCCGGTTTCTAGGCGTCGGAGTGCGTAAGCCCTGAATTATCCTATAATTTTACAAAGACGCGCCCGGACGCAGTACCGCAAATACTTCGTCCAGACGACTTCTCCAATGTTGTCAACCCAACACAGGGAGCAATACAATTATGCCAAATAATCCAAACTGGTTGCGTTACGATCCAGACGAAGACAAATCTCGACACGCAGCAGCCGACGAAGCTTGTTGCTATGAGATGCAAAGAAAATATGGTTGGAAACTACTTGACATAGAGGAAATTGATACAAACGGTCTAGAAGTTGATTGTGTTTTTCGAGGCCAAACAGAATTTCCCAAATCATTCTACGACACAGAAAGAGAGGACGACGATGCATAAATACATTATTTTCCGAGCCGAACCGAGAACTCCTGGGTGGAAAGATAGAAAACTACAGCACACTCAATCATTGACTCGCATTTTGGCAGAACACTTTGACTCTTCTGATGGTCCAATTCCTGAAGTTGGCTATCGCCCCCCAGAATTTGTTCGTGTGGAAGCAGAACACGATCCAACTCGGCACGGTTACAGCACTCATTACCGCACAGGTGAGTGGGAAGTGGCGCGGGTTGAGACTTATACTCCCGATATTCCGATCGGTGAATTTGATATGGTAGTAATCTGCTATTGCCAATATTCCCCTATTGATGCTCCCCTCAAACCCATGCCAGAACGTCAAGTTTCTGTCGATTCCTTTAGAGGTGATAAGGAAGCTTATCAACGTTGGTTAGAGTCTCAAAAAGGCAAAGAATACACTGAAGTTTAGGAGTTCCAGCTCTTATAGGGACACGGCCCAGGGTAACTACGGAGAGCGATCGGGGTGTACTTCATCAACAACGTTGGATCGTTGCTAGATACCCGACTTTTTTAAGAAGTCGGGGATATGTATTATCTATTTTTGACTACAAATCCCCATCGATCGCTCTTTTGAATTCCTTAATTGCCTCAACATGACTCGGCATATTAACACACCTGACGAGTAAACCAATATCGAGTTCTGGGAGCAATTGGGAACTCGGAATTTCTTCGTATCCTTGCTGTCTGAGAGCATACAGAGACAGTCGGCTGTTTTCCCAAAACCAGACTTCAGGGATTTGCAGCCGTTTGTAAGCCTCTAGCTTATCAATTCCACCGCTAGTGACGACTACTTCGATCGCTAAATCGGGACGTTCTCTATCAGCACCCAATTCGTAAGACTTGTCTGCTTCACACTTCACCAGTCGCGATTCATTTTCTAATGTCAGAGACTCCGTAGGGGTGAAATCAATTCCTGCCGCCATCATGTAAGTTTCTACCAACGCACCGATACGTCCTTTGGCTGTTTCGTGTTTTCTTCCAGGCATTTTCTGAATCTCCAGTATCCCATCTAAAAATGACAGCCGCACCCCTGGAATATCCAGCATCGGTTCTAAGGTTTTGAATTGTTCCCAAGTTAACCCTGGAAATAGCAACGGCCGATCTAATTTCTCTTCTAATGTTGTTGCAGTCATGGCGCTCCTTAATTCCCAATCGAAAATCGCAAATCTAAACTAAAATCCATCGCTCTGGCTCCTTGATTCCCAATTATTCAATCGAAAATCTAAAATCTAAAATCTAAAATCGATCGACCTCCCATACCTTCAAATGCCATCAGGATCGATACCCTGACGAATCAAGTATGCCATTAGTCGATCGGCTCTCTGGCGTTCCTCTTCGGCCCTCTGGCGTTCCTGTTCCACCCGTTCCGCACCCCACAGCAGCAAATTGCCATTCTCATCCCACCAGCGCAACCAATAACCCGTCCTCTGAGATTTTTCACCTTCCCAAACCCCCAGAAATAAACCCATTGATTCTATCCAGAATCGCTGATTAGCATCCGGTTCTTGCAATTCGTATTCTCCCGAAGTCGAGAGTCTGTACACTTCCAACACTCCCGATTTTGCTTCAAAAATTACATAAATCGGCACTTGCAAAATTCGCTCATAAAACCGCCATTTACCGTAAGGATATGTCGGTTTATTTGAATATTCACTACCGTCAGTATCCGATAAAAATTCCATCACTACAGCAGGTACTTCTCCCTCAGCATTGGGCGTATAACTGCGGCGAACCTCTCCTGGTTCTGCTGGCAATACCGAGGGAACATACACCCAATCTGGTGCTTTTACTACTGTTTTGTCGTTAACTTTGGCACACAGTCCAAAATTGGAAGCTATTAGCATTGAAGCTAGGATAAATCCTGCGAGATCCAAGGCTTCTCGGAGGGCCGCGGCTAAAAGTGGTTGGTCGATGTTTTCGACAGGATCGTCGGGTAATTTAAAGTCGTCTGGCAATTTTTCCCAAGTTACAGTATACTGGCTTTTGGTTACGTCCGGTTTCGATAATGTTTGCGTCATTTATTTTCCTGGTTGCGATAGAAAGAGTTTTTTGTTAATAGGATTTGGACAATAACTTTAATGCCGGCTGCGAAAGCCGCACCTTAGTAACTAAAGCAACTCGCGAATCTTGCAATAATTGCGGTTATTCAATGATACCCTGTTTTAAGGAGTATTTTCGGGAGCCACTGGTTCTGCTGATCTTGCAGTTTGAGAAGGTATAACAGGCAATTTGGGCTGTTTTTGCAAGCTGGGAAATCCCGGCTCTACTGATTGATTTCTGGCAGTTTTACTCGCATTTACTTTCTCAGAAAGGGGAGCTAATGTTTGAGTCACTTTAACTTGCTGTCGCAGTTGTTCTGTCGAACCCAATAAGCCTCCCAATCCGTTGAATAACCTGCGAATATTGTTGCGGAAAGCCGGATCTCCTGTCAAATCATCCACGTCGGAAGTAATTTTCTGGACGTTTTGAAATGTAGCTCGTGCAGAATCTAGGGTTTGCTGCAATAATAGCAAAGTGGCGGGATTGTTTACCTGGCTGGATAAATCTCGCAAGTTACTAGAAGCTTGGGCCGCATTCGCTGATAAAACTTCTAAATTGTTCAGCAATTGTCCTTGGTTGATTCGATTTATTGTCGGACTCAAACTGCTGACAGCTACCCGCAGTTCCTGACTGCTTTGATTGATGTTATTCAGAGTAGAGACTAAACTGCCGCGGTTGGTTGCTACTAAAGAATTGACTTGGTTGGCTGTTAATGTAATTTGATTGGCTGCTTGAGTTACTGCATTAGCAGAATTTATCGCAGCGGCAGATACGGCTTTTGTGGAAGTGTCCGCAGTAGCTGCTACTTTAGAAACATCAGCGGCGGCGGCTGATATTTCCGTCTTGAGCGATTGATTTAAGGTGCTAGCTTCTCCCTTTAATGATTGATTTAAACTGCTAGCTTCCCCCTTTAATGATTGATTTAAACTTGCTATTTCGGTTTTGACAGATTGATTTAAACTCCCAAGGTCTCCCCTTACAGATTGATTTAAAGTTTTTATTTCCGCTTGGGCAGTTTGAGTTAAGCTTGATAAATCTTGAGTGAGTTTAGCTGCACCTTTAGCTGTGTTTGCTGTATTTTCTGCAAGAGATTTAATATTGTTGAACAGCGCGGGGTCAGTGTAGAAATTAGCTAGGCGGACTGTGGATTTAATTAGTTCATCGATAGTGACTCCAGCTTGACCTTTTAAGCGCGAATTTTGACAGATAATCTCTGGGGGACAGTCGGCACTAACGGGATTGGCGGTAACTAATGATTCTGGCAAAATCGAGTTGGGGGTAATGTCGATCGACGATTCGCCAATTAAACCCGATTTATTCGCTTCGATCGTAACATCCCTGGGAATCACTAAAGTTCCGGGGGCAATCTCCAGCGTCACGTCTACGCCGTTGGAACCCGGTTGGAGGGCGGTAATTTTACCGACTGCAACCCCGCGATACCTGATGGGCGTACCTATTTGCATTCCTTGGGCGCTGGCAAATTCTACGGCGAATTTGTAGCTGCGGTTCCCTACCTGCACGCCCCGCAGCCAGAGCACTAAGCCGCCAAATAAACCGATTCCTACTAAAATTAAGAACCCGACAGAACCTTCTCTTACAGTTCGCGATCGCATATTACCTCCTTAGTCATTGGTCATTGGTTATTAGTCATTCATCATCGGTCATTTCAATCTAAAATCTAAAATCTAAAATCTAAAATTGGCTGACTATCCAAGCGCTTGAATTGGCCCAGTAACACTGCCGCTAAAAAATTGTCGGATAAGTAAATTATCTGTCGATGCAATGTCATTGACAGTTCCCTCCCACTGCACTTTGCCTCGATAGAGAAACACGATGCGATCGGCAGTGCGGCGGATGGTACTGTCTTGGTGAGTGACGATCGCATAAGTGCTGCAAACACCTTGGGCCGCCTGCAAGTCCCTGATTAAATCTTCAATTACCGTCGAAGCGATCGGATCTAAACCCGCCGTCGGTTCGTCGTACAGCAAAACCTCTGGATTATCCCTGTCATTATCAGGATTCGCCATGATAGCGCGGGCAAAACTTACCCGCTTCCTCATTCCCCCAGACAACTGCGCCGGATAGCGTTCGCCAATTCGCGGCAAACCCACCATCTCCAACTTTTCCTCCACCAATTCCCGAATGCGGCGGCGCGGCAGCTTAGAATGCTGGTAAAGTAAAAAACCGACATTCTCCTCCACCGTCAGCGAATCAAACAAAGCCGCTTGCTGAAACACCATCCCAATTCCGATCGGATCTGCCACGTCGTCCACCCATCCGACTCTGCGCTGTCCCTGAACAAAAACCTCACCGGCATCCGGGGCCAACAAACCCGCAATTATCCGCAGAATCGTAGATTTCCCCGTCCCGGAAGGGCCAATAATTGCCAGGGCCTCTCCCCGATAAATCCTCAGATCCACTCGATCGAGGATCGGGTTCTGGCCGAAGGACTTACTTACCCCCTTGAGTTCGATTAGTGGCTCAGCCATAGGATGTTATCAATAAGTTGTCAGTCATCAGTCATCAGTCTAGCTAATGACTCATGACTCATGACTAATCACTAATTACTTAAATTGACTGCCAGAATCAAAACTCTCTTGTATTGTAAATTTGTCAGATCGAGCTGTTCCAATACCCTTAAGACTAATTAACCATGTCAATTAGTTCACTTCCTAAAGCCCTCCGCGTCTTGGCTAAAGCCAAGCAGGTTTTTGCCCAATCCAGAAATCCTTACCCCCCTTCTTTGCGGAACGGGCGAGTTCACCAGTGGTTTAAGTGGTTAGCCCCCGGACTGTTAGTGAAACGGTGGCTGCTGATTAGTGCCAGCGGCGTGGTACTTGCCACTTTGGGTTTAGCGATTTGGACTGGGATGACTCCCATTTTCTTCTTATTGCAATTATTGAGAAATTTTTTGGCGTGGATTGCGGAAGTTGTTCCTAATTACGTGTCGGGCCCGATCATCATTGCTGGCGGGATTTTATTAATTCTGTGGGGACAAACTCGCAGTTTGAACTCTATTACCCAAGTGCTGATGCCCGAAGGCAACGAGGAACTGGTCGATCGACTCCTCAACCACCGTCGCTTGCACCGCGGCCCGAAAATTGTGGCAATTGGGGGCGGTACGGGCCTTTCCAATTTGCTCAGGGGATTGAAGGATTACAGCGCCAAAATCACTGCTATTGTCACGGTGGCGGATGATGGCGGGTCTTCCGGGCGGCTGCGGCGGGAAATTGGGGTATTGCCGCCGGGAGACATTCGCAATTGTTTGGCTGCTTTGGCAGATGAGGAAAAGTTATTGACTGAGTTATTTCAATATCGCTTTCGGGCTGGTGACGGTTTGGTGGGTCACAGTTTTGGGAATTTGTTTTTGACAGCGATGAGCGATATTGCTGGAGATTTGGAACAGGCGATCGCCGCGAGTTCTAAAGTTTTAGCAGTTAGGGGAGAGGTGCTGCCGGCTACTCTGAGCGACGTTTCTTTGTGGGCAGAACTGGCGGACGGCCGCAGGATTGAGGGGGAGTCAAGCATTACAAAAGCTAACGGAAAAATCATCAAAATTGGCTGCACTCCTGCTAATCCTCCGGCGTTGCCCAAGGTCGCCCAAGCACTTCGGGAAGCGGATTTTATTATTATTGGGCCGGGGAGTCTTTATACGAGTGTCATTCCGAATTTGTTGGTGCCGGAAATTGCTGATGCGATCGCCAATAGCGAAGTTCCCCGCATTTATGTGTGCAATATTATGACTCAGCCGGGGGAAACTGACGGATACAGTGTTGCAGACCACATTCGGGCGATCGACCGCGCTTGCGGCCGGCCGCTGTTCGATGCTGTAGTAGTTCAAGGAAAAGTCCCTTCTGCAAAGGCTTTGATTCGCTATTCTCAGGAGGATTCTTATCCGGTTGTGCTCGATCGAGAAGCCGTGACGCAATTGGGGCGGCGAGTTGTCATCGCCAATGTCATGGATGAAGATCAAAATACGGGTTTAATTCGCCACAATTCTCAAAGGTTGGCGGGAATGTTGCTGCGTTGGTACGGCCGCGCCCAGAACATTTAAGCTGCTGACTGCTGACTGATGACTGATGACTGTTGACGGTGCAGACTAATGTTATTGGTTATTAGCAGCCCCAAGCAAGTAACTAATGACTAATGACTAATGACTAATGACTAATGACTAATGACTAATGACTAATTATTGAAATGAAAACTCTGCTTCCAGATTCTGAGGCTACGCGCAAGTTTGGTGCTGCGTTAGGTCGATCGCTCCCCGCCGGCACTGTAATCTTATTACAAGGAGATTTAGGTGCGGGCAAAACTACCTTGGTTCAAGGCATCGCTGAAGGTTTAGGAATCTCAGACTCGATCGAGAGTCCTACTTTTACGCTGATTAACGAGTATTTTGGAGGACGAATTCCGCTGTATCATCTAGATTTGTATCGACTAGAACCCGACGAAGTGGAGGCTTTGCACTTAGAAAGTTATTGGGACGGGTTAGAAATGGATTTGGGAATTGTGGCGATCGAATGGGCGGAAAGATTGCAGTACAAACCCGAAAATTATTTGCAAATTTCTTTAAGTTATCTAGATAACGGGCGGCAAATTGAAGTAATTGGTAATGGCGACTTATTGGATTGGCAATTGGAAATTTGAGAAAAGGCGATCGAACTTACGGCGTCGGACGGTTGACTCGAATCAATTTCCCCCTCAAAGTTTCCTCACCAGCAATAGCATCATTGATGCGTGTTGCCAACATTTCTACATTCCGATTTTTTGTGCAGACAATAATACCTGCATGGTTTGACTTTCGGTTGTGCAGCCCGATAAAATCAAACCGATTTAATGTCAAAATAGCTCGATCGTTAGTAATAGCAAATTCTAGGACTTCAGGATCGGGAATGCCCAGATTTGCTTTTCCTGCTTCCTGAACAGTAAGCACATTGTGACCAAAAGCCCGCAGCAATTCCACAACTGGCAAAGGAAATTGTTCGTCTGCATACAATAGTGCCATAAGTTATGCTTCCTCATTTTTGCTGATTGCTTCTTCAATTTCCTCTATATGTGAATCAGCATAAGTCCAAACATTGACCAAATCAGCAGCACTTAGATGGGGATAAAATTGTAGAAGTTCGGAATCGCTTGAACCTTCATTGCGAAAACCAACAAGCAGCCACACTGGAATCCGAGTTTTGGCAATACAAGCATCACCGCCACAAACTCCGGGAGTCTTCGTGATTCCCGGCCAGCTATTGCTTAAACTTTGGGTTAACAGCCGTATTGCTTCAGATTTCTCGATCGGAGTTAAGGCAAGAAGTTGTGTTTCTAGTTCTTGGAGCATAGGTAATATCGCCTCGATCGTAAGGGAATATACTTTTATAAGTTTAGCAAAAATTTGGGGTTCAGTCCTGATTGCACTACCAACCAGATAATTATTGACAAATTTTTTGGACTTATCTCGATAACGGGTGGCAAATTCAAGAGATGCGGACTGGCGAGTTATTGGATTGGGAATTGGAAAATTGAGAAAAGGCGATTCCCTACGGGATAGCTACGCTCGCGCGTACTTACTGCGGCGGGCGGTTGACTCGAATCAATTTACCTCTCAAATTTTCTTCACCAGCAATAGCATCATTGATGCGTGTTGCCAACCTTTCTAGATTTTTATCGTCTGTACAGACGATAATACCCGCATGATTTGGTTGTTGAGCGTGCAAGCGAATGAAATGCCGACGATTTTGCGTCATAACCGCCCGATCGTTATTCACAGCAAAAGCTAATACTTCGGGGTCATCATCTCCGGCATTTCCTGCCTCTTGAATAGTCAGGGCATCGTGACCGAAATTTCGCAGCAATGCCACAACAGGAAACGGGAACTGTTCATCTGCATAGAGACGTGCCATAAATTATACTTCCTGCATCATTGCTGCTGCTTCTTCTCGGAGTGCTGTTTCAATTTCTTCGGAGTTAGCCTCAGCATAAGTCCAGACATTTACTAAGTTTGCAGCATTCAACTGGGGATAAAATTGTAGAAGTTCAGCATCACTTGAACCTTGACGGCGCAAACTCACGAACAGCCAAACGGGAAGTCTAGTTTTGGCAATGCAAGCATCGCCTCCACACACGTCGGGAGTTTTGGTAATTCCTGGCCAGCTATTGTTTAAACTTTGGGTTAAAAGCCGGATGGCTTCAGCTTTCTCAGTAGGAGTTAAGGCCAGGAGTTGTGTTTCTAGTTCTTGAAGAAGCATGGGTAATATCGCCTTTGCGATGCAGGAATACCCAATTATAACACTTGAGTTAAAGTCATGCTTACTCAGCGTCAAATGTCAATGCTTCTCCCCTCACATTTGTATCCAATTTACCATTCTCAAAAACAACTTTTCCTCCCACAACAGTCACAACTGGCCATCCAGTTAAATTCCATCCTTCAAAGGAACTCCAGCCGCACTTGCTCGCCATCTCTGCGCCGACTACCGGGCGGTATTTCTCCAAATCAACTAAGACTAAATCTGCATCAAAACCCGGTGCTATTTGCCCTTTATTCGGAATCTTATAAGCCTTAGCAACTGCCGCCGACATCCAATTAGCAACTTGTGCCACTGTACATCTTCCCTCTACTGCTTGGGTCAGCATCAAAGGCAAAGAAGTTTCGACACCGGGCATTCCAGACGGCGTATTCGGATAATCTTGAGCTTTTTCTGCTAATGTATGTGGCGCATGGTCTGTGGCGATAAAATCAATTACGCCGTCGAGTAAAGCTTGCCAAAGTATTTCGTTATCGCGGGGCTCGCGCAAAGGCGGATTCATTTGAGCTAAACTGCCAATTTTTTGATAGGCGCTGGTATTTAACAACAAATGCTGCGGCGTTACTTCTGCCGTTACCCAACTCGGTTTTTCCTGACGCAAAAACTCAGCTTCATCCCCCGTTGAAAGGTGCAGAATATGCAGTCGGCGCTGATATTTATTAGAAAGTTTTACTGCTAGTTGAGTTGCCAATAAAGCTGCTTGATTGTCTTGAATTTGCGAGTGAACTGCAATATCGGTAATACCAGCAAATTCTTGACGACGCTGGTTGATTCTAGCTTGGTCTTCTGCGTGTACCGCAATTAGTCGATCGCCCTTCGCAAAAATTACCTCTAAATTTGCTGCATCATCCATCAATAAGTCCCCGTGCATCGAACCCATAAACACCTTAATTCCCGGAGTCGGATTGGCATCCAACAAATCGGGTAAAATCTCAGGAGTAGCCCCAATAAAAAAGCCGTAATTCACCAAACACTTCTCGGCAGCGCGACTTAGTTTATCATCTAAGGCAGCTTGGGTTGTGGTCAGAGGTCGCGTATTCGGCATTTCCAGAAACGATGTCACGCCGCCTTTAGCGCAAGCACAGCTAGCGGTAAATAAGTCTTCCTTGTGTTCTAAACCCGGTTCCCGGAAGTGTACCTGGGGATCAATTACTCCGGGTAACAGAGTTAAGCCTTTCGCATCTATTTCTCGATCGCCCGATTCGACAATTTCAGCAGCCACTTGGACAATTTTGCCATCGCATATTTGTACATCTCCTACCAAAAACTCACCATTGGGCAAAAGAATGCGAGCGCGACGGATTAACAAACTTGATTGGGCAGTCATAAGATATCCTTAATTCAGTAAACAGCGTGCTAGCATGGAAGCATTATTAAGTTTATAATTCGTATCCAGCTCAGTCACTACAATACCCTATGACTCGTCTAGACAAGTCAGCCGACGAAAAACCTCCGCAAGAAACCGAAAATCCTTGGATCGAAGGAATTAAGACGATCGGCTTAGCAGCATTTTTGGCCTTTGGTATCCGCACCCTGGTTGCCGAAGCACGCTACATTCCCACCGGCTCGATGCTCCCAACCCTACAAATTAACGATCGATTAATTATAGATAAGGTAAGCTATCGATTCCAAGAGCCCCAGCGAGGAGATATTATCGTATTTATGCCTCCTGACCAGGCTAGTTTGTGCACGGGACAGCCACCACCGATCAAAGATGCCTATATCAAGCGAGTGATCGGACTTCCAGGGGACACTGTGGAAGTCAGAGAGGGAAAAGTTTTTATTAACAAGCAGCCGCTACAGGAAAAATATATTGAAGAAATTCCACAGTATCCCTACGGGCCTGTAGTTGTAGCTCCAAATTCTTACTTGGTGCTCGGCGACAACCGAAACGCAAGCTGTGACAGCCATTATTGGGGCTTTGTACCCAAGCAAAATATCATTGGTAGGGCAATTGTGCGTTTTTGGCCGCTCAACCGCACAGGTTCGATCGACCCCACGCCCCTTTATCCCGCTAAAAATTAGCTAGATCCCCGACAACTTCTGCGAAGTGGGGGCTCTAAACTGACTGATATGATGTCCGGTCGATCACCCGAAATTAGGTAGGGGCGGGTTCACCAACCATAATCGTCAATAATTGACAATCTCAAAAACCCGCCCCGGTCGGGATATTATGGTTAATCGATCGGACATGATATGACTGGATCAAATCTAAAATCTAAAATCTAAAATCTAAAATCGCCTGACGTTTCGCGATCGAGAACTTTCACAACTTTGTTATACATATCCTCAGCTTCTTGCTGCGAATTGCCAATACTCGTCACTCCCAATTTGCCAAACTCAGACAAACAACCCATTAAATGAAACACACTGCCCGTCTCAGTACCGCTGTCAAAGTGCAGTTGATTGTCAGCAATAATATCCATCAAATCGTTCGGTAATAATCCCCGATAGCGCTCTTTTTTCAAATTGTCCGAAGCAACATAATATTTGGGACGGCCCTGCAGGCTGTAAAATAATCCTGTAGAACGTTCGTACCGACCGTTTGTTAACAGCTTCAAAGCCATAAACGGATGAGTTGTGCCTCCTTTACGTAAGTTAATTTCTATTGCTTGCATATCCCATTTCCCATCGGATTGCTTTACAGCGAGAAAATCTACTCCAAATCTCTCTAAAGCCCCTTTTTTAGCTAAGTTTTGCCCTACTTTCCATCCCAATTCTTGCAACGCCAGCCGGTAAGATTCGTCCGCAGGAAATCGGCAACCTAAGAAAATTTGACCGTCTGGGCCTCCTAAAATTTGGTCGTGGGTTGAGAGAATTTCTACTTCGCCGCTGGGGACAATTCTGCCTTGAACGCTGGGCGAGAACTTTTCTTCTCCTTCGATAAATGCTTCGGCAATTGCCCCTAATTCGGGAATGCGGCTGCTAAAATTTTCCCAGGTTTCGCCCGTTGCTTGAAAGCGCAAATTATGGAAGCTATCGCCAATTGCCTTCGCTCTTTCTGTAGATGTTTTACCTGCGAGGGACTTCAGATCTAAAATTGCATTCCCTTCCCCCGAAAAACCTTCATTTAACTTAATTACGATCCGTTGCAAATGCGGCTGCCTTGCCCACAAATCCGCCGCAGCTTCCGCTAAATCTTCCGCATTCCACACCAACTCGGAACCGTCAGGATAAGGCACGCCACATTCTTTAAAAATTTGCCTGCTACCGCTTTTGGTTCCCCAGTATAACAGATCCGGATCGCTAGCCAACAAAGGAATCCCCAATTGAACAGATAACTCCCGTTCTAAGGGCGTCGAGTTATAACAAACCATATAGGATTTTGTCGGCCGCACTGCTTGACGAATGCGCTCCATCAAGCGGGGGCGCTCTAAAATTTTCTGGGTGAGGGATTTGGCAGAAGCATCGTAAGCACTGAACAGCAAAAGCCGATCGCGCGCGTGAGAAAATGGAATTCCCGGCAGCAATTGCAGGTAATAATCCACAATCATCGGGTGCAAGGGTTCCGAGGTAATGTAAATTAAGCGCGTGCGGGGATTTCGCAGGCGAATCAATGAAAATAAATGCCGCTCTTCGTAGTGGTAAGCACCCTCAACTTTCTGCATTTCTTGCTGATCTAAGCTGACAGAAGGAATGATAATAATGTCACAATCTCCGCCGTCGAATTCTTCTATCGCTCGCCAACGTTCCCGTAATTCTGCCTGAAGATCGCGAAACTTCTGCGCGGATTCGGAAGATGAATTATTTAACTCTTGCATGGCGCTTTATCCTAACTCTTCAAATAATTATTGCTGATGATGTCAAGTGTGTCAGCCCAAATACCTGAGACAACTCAGACAGTTTTTTTCTGACGCACCTTACGGGGAATATTGACAAAAATGCCCAAATAGTGATTTAAGGTGCGTCAGTCGAAATATTTGAGGCAATTCAAACAGTTTTTTCTGCCCCCGCCCAAAAACCGATACCGTGCCACGTACTCCTATCGTGAATCTCCAAAAATTTTAGACCAAAGTTTAATCTCCCAGATTCATCTGTGGAATAAATCTAAAATCTAAAATCTAAAATCTAAAATCCACTGACGTACCCTACCGGGGAGTGTCGGGGACGATCGTCCATTTCTGTCAATCTGCTTTAAGAAGCTCGCCGCGCTCGAAAAAGTCTGGCATATTCCAATATCGGCTCTAACCGCCGTTGATTTCGCTTAAATGCCGAGATCGATTTTTCCGAAGGGCGGAACACTAGGGGAGCCGAATATTTGTTCAGCATCTCGATTTCCGGCGACTGGCTCATCAGCATCAGCCGCACGTCTTTGTCGAGCAAATAACTCAGAGAAAGCAAATCTCCCATGTTAGTAAAATCGTTGCCGCGATCGCTAATTACAATTGTATCTTTAATCGATCGATTAGCTATCGCCTCTTTGTTAATAATTTTCGCAACTTCAGCATTAAAATAGCTCAAGTCTTTGCTCCACCAAGTATCAGAAAAAGCGCTGACGGTACAGGATGCTATACTTGCTGTAAAAACCAGGGCTAAAATGACTTGCCAAAACCGCTGCTGAATTTTCACGTTACTGGCGAGCAAGTAAGCAACTGCTAGCTGCACTCCTGGAAAGCAGGAAATCAGATACCGGCTGACGGCGGAACGTTTGCCACCTAGGATTAGATCCGGTAATGCCAGTATCAAAAAAGGTACAAAAATTGATGTTACAATAAACAGCCAAGTTGAACTGCTAGTGCGGCGGCAGATTGTGTAAAGGGCTGCCACAATTAACAGCAAAGATGGCAATCTCAGCAGATAAGTCCAACTATTATCAAACCCGAAGTCGAAGTCAAAAAATAAGGCTGTAAAGCTGAGTATCCACAATTTGACAAGATACAGCCAACCCGGAGATACTCGCGTCCAATCTGTCGTAACTGATGCTCGTTCCAGGTTGGTGGCCAGCACGTAAATCCAGGGAATATACAATATTAAAGCTGCTGTTACTGCTAAAAAAAATTGGGAATTAGTTACATGACCTCGCAATTTTGTTTTTTTGACAAACAGCCAGTAAGAAATTATAAAAACTCCGTGTCCGATGAGTGTTAAACTGAAGAATGGGTGAGTGTAGAAACCAAGAGCGATCGCCAGCGAGTAAAATACCCAATTTTTCCAACCCCGCAACCGCACTGCTCTCAGCAGCAGCCAACTGCTGCCAATAACTATGGCTGTTAGCAAACTGTACTGCCTTGCTGTCTGAGCAAACAATATGTCAAAGGGTGATAAAGCCAAAAGTGCTGTTGCTAATAACGCCGCCAAATTCGAGGCGAAAAGTTCCTGAGCTAAAGCGTACATCAAAGGCAGCGACAGCAAACTCAATATTGCTGGCAAACTGCGCGATGCTGTTAGAGAACTGCCAAATTCCTGCATCCACCAACGAGCCATGAGAAAGTATAAAGGCGGATGCTGCGGGTCTTCTAGTGCTAAAGAACGAATCGTGTCTGCTTCTGTACTTCCCGGTTTAATCCGCTGATATTTTTGCAATTGTGGTGCAGGAATAATCCGGTTTTGGAATAGTTCGTTGTCGATTTCTTGGCGGGTGAAACCAGCGGCGCGGATTGATGTGTAAGCTTCGTCGTGCCAGTACAGTTTGCGATCGATCTCAAAAAACCGAAATCCGATACCAAGTAAAATGCCGATCGCCAATAAGTTAATCAACCAGCCGGAATTTTTGCTATTGACAGATGTGTCTTGATGTGTTGTAGATGCCATGCTTGTCCTAATTGTGGCGATTACTTGTTACCAGGAAGAGCCTGGTAACACAGATCCGGAGGCTCTGCCTCCAATTTTAATGTCAGCTTTTCGAGGCAGAGCCTCGCTTACATCGGTTCCCAGACAGAGCCTGGGAACCAGTTAAATATCTTCTACATCTTGGGCATTCTGAAGGCGGGAGCAGGCTGAACCACCCCAAAATCAAGAATCTTCAACCAAATGCTCCCAGAACCTCCAGACCCCAAAAATAACTGCTAACATACGTGTTGTACAGTTAATCAACAAGCTCCGCAAGGGGTCTACCCGCGTACCGCAAATGGCAAAAAGCAAAGATGCGTCAAAAACTTCCACTGAAAACTCAGAAAAGCAAAAAGCTCTAACTTCCGTACTCTCCCAAATCGAGCGCAGCTTTGGCAAAGGGGCGATCGTCCGATTGGGAGACTCCACTCGCATGAGGGTAGAAACCATTCCCACCGGAGCCCTGACACTGGACATTGCTTTGGGCGGCGGTTTGCCAAAAGGTCGAGTTATTGAAATTTACGGCCCGGAAAGTTCCGGTAAAACAACTCTAGCTCTCCACGCGATCGCCGAAGTCCAAAAATCCGGCGGTATCGCAGCCTTCGTCGATGCCGAACACGCCCTCGATCCTACCTACGCCTCAGCTTTAGGCGTCGATATTGAAAATCTCTTAGTTTCCCAGCCGGATACCGGCGAAATGGCCCTAGAAATAGTCGATCAACTCGTCCGTTCCGTCGCCGTCGATATCGTAGTAATTGACTCCGTAGCCGCCCTCGTCCCCCGCGCCGAAATCGAAGGCGACATGGGCGACTCCCACATGGGTTTGCAAGCGCGCTTGATGAGCCAAGCTTTGCGGAAAATCACCGGCAACATCGGCAAATCCGGCTGTACCGTCATTTTCCTCAACCAATTGCGGCAGAAAATCGGCGTAACTTACGGCAACCCCGAAACCACAACCGGCGGTAACGCACTCAAATTCTACGCCAGCGTGCGACTTGACATTCGCCGCATTCAAAGCTTGAAAAAAGGTACAGAAGAATACGGCAACCGCACGAAAGTTAAAGTTGCTAAAAATAAAGTTGCTCCGCCTTTCCGTATTGCCGAATTTGACATTGTATTTGGCAAAGGCATTTCTACTTTAGGCTGTCTGACTGACTTGGCCGACGAAATGGGAGTAATTCTGAAAAAAGGTTCTTGGTATAGCTACAACGGAGAGAACATAGCTCAAGGACGAGACAAAGTGATCCAGCACATGGAGAAAAACATCGATTTCAAAAATGAAATTGAGGAGCTAGTTAAAAAGAAACTTGAGACTGGTGCTCTGGTTTCTGCTAATTCTGTCGCTCCTATTGAGGTAGATGATGTAGATGATGTAGATGATGTAGATGATGTAGATGATGTAGATGATGTAGAAGTTTTGGACGAAGAAATCTAAGTTTTTTAGTCCTCAATTATTACTCGTTTACTGGTTGTTTACTCGTTTTACTCGTTACTTTCGCAAAGAACGAAAGTAACGCTCAACAGCGACAAGCGAGCCTCGAATTTAATTTTCGCTCGGCTTCGGCTCGCTTGTCGCTTAAATGGGTTAAGAGTAGGACTTGCAGGTACAGCCAGTAAACCAGTACACCAGTAAACCAGTAACACAGCGAAAGGAAGCAGTAGTGGAAGATACGGACTATACCATCATCACTAGACGGGATGCGGAGGATGCCGTGGTGATGTCGCTAGAGTTCTTTAATAGTTTGCTGGAAACAGTTCATTTACTCAAATCTCCCGCCAATGCTGCCCATTTGGAGCGTTCTATTGCTCAGTTTAAGCAGGGGAAAGTGGTAGAGCGAAATTTGTTGGATGACTAGAAAGTTAGTATGGACGGATGAGGCTTGGGGCGATTATTTATATTGGCAAGGGCAAGATAAGAAAACGTTAAAACGAATTAACAAGCTAATTGAGGCAACAATCCGATTGCCGTTTGAGGGGATCGGAAAGCCAGAACCACTGAGGGAGAATCTGGCGGGAGCATCTCATATTTGTAAAAATACTTCTTTGGGCTCCTGGCTCCTGACTCCTGACTCCTAACTCCAATTTCTAGCTAGGCTACTTTCATTGAGATGCTCCCTATTTACGAACACTTATTCAGGCATAGAAACTGGCTGAACGTATTGAGAATTAGCGCGCACATAACAGCCTTGTCTTGTCAGCAACCAGGGTTGACCGTTCGCCATCGTAATCGCATTTGCTCCCCTGAGTTCAGCAGCAACTGTATCTCTATCCGCGCGGTAAACTTGTTGAATTGCTCCGTTTGCGTTCTTGCGGCAGTTGAGTTGTCCATCTCGCGACGTGACTCGCCAAGTAGGCCAAGTTACAAGACCATTTGTTGGACTCGACCAAGTATTAGCATTGCTAGAAGTATAGTCGCCACTTGCATTAGGACGCGGTAAAGCTTCGACTAAATTTACTTTAAATGTCTGGCCAATAGAAGGACAATTTTCTCCTGCTTTCACCTTCCAAGTAACTTCGGCTCCCAATTGGCTGCTTCTTCCAACTTGACGCCTGATAATGGCAATATCTCCAGAACAAACAATTTTTCGGCCAGGGCCTGTCGCAGTGTCTTTGAAAGTCCCATTGTAATAGTAAGAGCCTGCTGCTCCTTGGGAACGGGTAATTTGAATATTGCCCAAAAATTCCCGATTGCCTACTTTGGTTAAGTAAAAACCGCTGCGATTGTTTCCTTTTTCTGACAAGTTTAAAGTAGTTTTACCGTTAGGATTAATATAAGTGGTAGCGCTAGCAGCAGCGCACCAAATCAATGACACAACTCCTGTGGATAACAAAATGGAAAGTTTTTTCATAGTAACACCTTGTATGAATCTCTACTTTATTTGTAGCTGTTGGTGAACATATTTGACCAGTCGCTCAAATGAGTGACACTCATTTGAGCGGCATTCTAACGACATACGGGCCATCCCCCATGATTACCACTACAAATTGGGCAACCACGGGGGATTGGCACTACTGCGTAATTCCTAAACATCAACTCTGCATAACTTCACCTTACTTCAGCTTGCTTCAGCTCTCTTCACTTGTATGCACCTGCATCACCATGCCTGCAAGCTTCCACTTCTGACTCATTGCAGGTTCTAATAATTAGCAGCAGAATAAATTTATATACGTAAGTAAGGGAGTTCCAATCACCGCTAAATACTGTAGATTTTACGGGTACTTCCCGGTGAGTCAAGTTGGGATTCCAAACACTAGGGCGATGTTTACAGATAGCAGATTTCACATCTAAGAAGGTTTGTAAAGAAATGTAAAAGCTCCTGAAAGCCAATTGCTGTGACAGAAAGTACGGTTTCTAAGCTGAGTAGGTAAAAAAAGTCGTCTTGATTAAGCGCAAAAATGAACTTGACAAACACAAATTAATTTTCTCTAAAATTAAATCATTGTTGAAGGGAGAATAAATTATGGCTGACGGTCAATTAGGAGTTATATTAAAGATGGCTCAAACAATTAATCCTCAAATTGAGAGCGATCGACATTTTGAAATAGAATTGGCAAAATTGCGCCAACTGCCAGCAGGAACATTAGGGTGCTCAGTGGCGCGGTTTCTAGACAAACAAGGCTTTGAGCCGATCGCATCGGGAGACTGGATTGGTGCGAAACCACGACGTGTGGCACGTTCTGACTGGTCTTTCAGCTTCAACAGAAGATGAATTGGTACTTCAAGCGTTTACTCGCGCTCAAGTATTTCGTCCTTCTTGTGCGATTTTAGTGTTAGTTGGACCCATCGGCGGGTTAAGTTGCGCGATCGGACAAATTATCAAAGGCTTAAAACACGGAAAATTAGCCACTCGGTTAATTAATTGGGACGTTGCATCTGATTGGGAAACACCTTTATCTGAAGTTCGAGAAAAACTCGAAATTCTACCCTTAATTGATTAGATTTTAACTCGTTACCTGATTGCAAAAGTATGCAAAGCAAAAGTTACAAACCGGAAATTAGCCTGAGCCCACGCGAAAGAGCGATCGCGCAATTAGTAGCCCAAGGCCTGCCAAACAAATGTATTGCCAAAAATTTAAATATTAGTCACTGGACGGTTGCTACTTACGTGAGGCGAATTTTTATCAAACTCGGTGTTTGTTCCAGAACTGCGATGATTGCACTGCTGATCCAAGAAAATTTGCTCTGGGACTGATCGATAAGTCAATACGGTTCAGTTAAGCCCGATCCTCCCTAGCCCCCCTTCTTAAGGGGGGAACAAGAACTTACTCAAAGTCCCCTTTCTTAAGGGGGATTTAGGGGGATCTCCGAGGAATAAACAGTTTTAACCCAAGCGTATTGATCAATAAGTAGGGTGCGTCAGATATTAAGAACGGGCAAGATGCCCGTTCCACAAAAATTCAATCTTCTTGTGGAACGGGCATCTTGCCCGTTCTTATTTGCAAGCGTTAATTTTTTTCTATGCTACAGCCACAGAAGAAGAAGAATGTCTCAGAAAACTCAGCAATTCTCGATTCACCGTTTGCGGCGCTTCCTGCTGAATCCAGTGACCGCAGTGAGGAACTAATTTCAACTTAAACGGAGCCGTAATTAATCTGTCTAAACCTTCTACAAGTTTGTGGCTCAAAAACGCATCTTCTTCTCCCCAAAGCACCAAAGTAGGCACTGTCACAGGTTCTAATTTCTGCCCCAAATTCCAAAGCCTCTGCGGGTGAAACATCTGGCGGTAATAATTGATAGCGGCGGCTAATACTCCCGGCTTTTCTAAAGCAGTCTGATAAATCTTAGTTTCCTCAGCGCTAAAAGAGCCTTTGCGAACAGCTTGTCCTTGGAAAACATTGTGCACAAAATCTTTCAAGTTTTGCCGGATCAACCATTCGGGAATGCCGGGAACCTGAAACGCCAAAACGTACCAACTGCGGCGGATTTGATCTAAATTGCTCGCCATTTCCTGCACGAATCGCTGCGGGTGCGGAGCGTTTAAAATTGCCAAGCGATTGAGTTGTTCGGGGAATTTTTGAGCTAAGTGCCACGCAATCGCCCCTCCCCAATCATGACCTACAACGTGAGCTTTTGTATAACCGAGGCTCGCAATCAAACCGCGAATATCGGCGCTTAGCGTATCCAAATCATAGCCGCTTTCCGGCTTGTCGGAATCGTTGTAGCCCCGCAAATCCGGCACTACCACCTTGAAATGACGCGCTAAAGCAGGGATTTGATGACGCCAAGAGTACCAAAACTCTGGAAACCCATGCAGGAGGAGAACGAGTTCGCCTTCTCCTTGAGAAACGCAGTGCAGGCGGATGTTATTGGTTTCCACAAAGATGTGTTGCTGTTCGGAATCTAAAGAATTCATAGTTGGAAAGTTAGACTTATTTTCGGGAAGTACAGAACCCGCCGACTGGTAGCAGGCTAAAACGTCCCAATGGTGTTAATTTTTCTACTTTTATTGTAGCTGCTTTTCGATCCCCGTCAGTGCAATCTAATGAAACTTAAAACTTGTAGGGTTTTGGGGTGTCCGGTGTTTTAGGTGTAACTACTGAGTTGAAGTTTCTCACCTTAAATGTATTGTTTTAACAGCGGCGCAGGCGATTCAATAATAGCACAATTTCGTCCGTTGCCGATCGCATTTTTGCAGTCGATAGGTCAGATTGATTGACGATAATGCTAAACACCAGGGGTTCGTAATTCGGAACTTCGATATATCCCGACAGCGCCGAAACTCCGCTCATAGTTCCGGTTTTTGCTTGCAAAATTACGCGATTTGGTGTAACATTAAAGCGATTTTTCAAAGTGCCCTTCTCGCCAGGGATCGGCAGTGACTGGCGGTAAATAGATGCAGCAGGTGAATTGGCCATAAGTCTCAAAGTTTGCACCAAGGCTTCTGGAGTAATTAAATTGTGCCGAGACAAGCCGGAACCGTCGGCTAATCTGTAGCTGTTTGGATTTACTCCTAATTGAGTTAAAACTGTTTTTAACTCTTTCAAACCCATTTCACCTGTATCCTCTTGTGGCACAGGCATCTTGCCTGTGAGTGTTTGTGGCAGGGGCATCTTGTCTGTAACTTTCCCCAACAATCTCAATAAAACTTCTGCATAAAGATTGTTGCTTACTCGATTAGTTTCTCTCACCAATTCCGCCAGCGGTGGCGATTCAACAGTCGCTAATTCTTGATTTAAATTGCGAGAAGCCGATGCAACTAAAGCCTGTTTAACAGGAATTCCCTCAGCCGCCAGGGCTTGTTGAAAATACTGCAAAAAATTATTAGCGGGGTTGACAACTGCGACATAAGCTGATTCAGGTTCTGCACCAACTTTCAACTGTCCGCCCACTCGAATTATAGGTCGATCGAACTCCCGACCAATTTCAATAAACTCGGATTCGTTTTGGGCGACTGTTACTGAATTGTTCTGAAGTTGCCACTGATTTGCCAGCTTTGGTTCGGCAAAAGTAACTTTGAGAGGTTGCCCCAGAGCCTGCGGGGACAAGAGAAGGTCGATCGCGTTTTGATTGAAAATTAAACTGTTAATCGGCGCTCCGTAGCCAGCTTGCGCGTCTTCCCATTCCCAATTCGGATTGACTGCACTGCCTTGAAAATAGCTGTCATCGCCAATCAACTGGTTAACTTGACTGATTCCCCGCTGCTTCAACTGCTGCGCCAAAGATTTCAACTGAGCCTCAGCAATGCTCGGATCTCCCCTGCCGGCAACGTACAAACTTCCATTTTCGCCACTGTAAACCGATGTCTTAATCCGAAAGTCTGCACCGAGTTTCTGTAAAGCAGCGGCTGTAGTTAGCAGCTTGGCATTTGATGCTGGAATAAAATATTTTTGGGCGTCGCGGCTGTAGAGAGTAGTAGTAGAAGATAGAGGTTGAATCAAAATGCCCCAGCGCGATCGGCTAAATTCGGGACGGTTGGCGATCGCATCTACTTGTGCCCCCAAATCCCCAGGACAAATATCCCCAGCAACCGCCTGGGTTTGAGCAGCAACCGCCGACGGACGCCCCAGAATTAGGACGAACAAACTAAGCGCAATTCCTTGGATTTTCACAGTGCCAGTTCCTTAATAATAACTATTAAAATTTAGATGCGCCAGAGCTTGGAAGTTTCACCGAATCAAGTCAATATTAATAATAATAACGCGCATGAATTCTCGGATTGAACAGCGCCTCTACAGGTTTTCCCTCTTTGAGGTGCTCTTCCACAATCAAGGGTACATCACTCGGTTTAACTCGACAATACCAAATTTCGTCCGGGGTAACTCGTACAGTCGGGCCAGTGGTGCACTGTCCCTGACAGCTAGTAGCCTCAACTTTCACCCCTGCAACTTGTTGAGCTTCAAAAGCAGCTAGCACTGCTGCTGAACCATTTTTCAGGCAAGATTGATACTGGCAAACCAATACACAGCGCGCTTCTGGTTGGGAGTCTGGTTCTGTGGCTGGAGATTCTGGCATTGGTAAGGATTTATCCGCTCTTTAAGATATCTTAACAATCTTGTCAGACCGATCGCTCGCCGGAGTCCGGCAAAGGGCAGAATTTTATAGTGCGATCGAAAAAAACAGCAAAATTCTGGCATTCAAGCTTTTTCCTTCCTTCTACTTTCTAACGAATCCCTTCAGCAGAGCTGCCTTTCTTCAGTCTGTGCCGCCCTTTCCCTATATGATCGATTTAGAGCAACAACTCAATCAACCCCTAATCATGCCAAAAACAGTAGCCGATGTAATGAGCCGCGACCCGATTTTGGCGCGACCCGAAATGCCCTTGAACGAAGCGATTAAAATTTTAGCCGATCGACGCATTAGCGGTCTTCCCGTCGTAGATGAGAATGACTTGTTGGTAGGAGTCATCTCCGAAACCGACTTGATGTGGCGGGAAACCGGCGTAACTCCGCCCGCTTATATCATGGTGCTCGACAGCGTGATTTATTTGGAAAATCCATCTCGTTACGAGCGAGAACTCCACAAGGCTTTAGGACAAACAGTAGGAGAAGCGATGAGTAAAGAACCCGTTACCATCGGGCCAGATCAATCTGTCCAAGAAGCTGCCAAACTGATGCACGATCGCAGTATCCACCGATTGCCGGTGGTCGATACTGCGGGCAAAGTAATCGGCATCCTCACTAGGGGAGATATTATCCGATCGATGGCTGCGGAGTCTTAAATTAGCTGTTGCAGTTCCAGGACTGTATCAGAAAATGAGTCGTGAAGCGAAGCTATCCCGTAGGGAATCGCTCCTTAAATCTCGCTCGCTTTTGGCAATTACCAATTACCAAATCTAAAATCTAAAATCTAAAATCTAAAATCGAATGAGCATTACCCCTGAGTCTGTCGAACAATTGCTGAATTCCGAGGATTTTGGCGAAAGACTGCGAGCAGTCAACCAACTGCGACAACTAGAACCCGCGATCGCCTATAAACTAATTCAAATTGCGATCGGCGATAATAACGTCCGGGTTCGCTACGCAGCAGTCAGCCAATTATCAACCCTCGGTACCCAGAATCTGCCAAACGCTTTAGAGGTACTGCTCCACAGCCTGAACAACGACCCCGAACCCGACGTGCAAGCAGCAGCAGCCGATGCTTTGGGCGCATTGAAATTAACCGATGCTTTAGAAGATTTGCAGCAAGTTTATAGCAGTACCTCTGAATGGCTGGTGCAAATGAGCATCGTTGCTGCTTTGGGAGAAATGGGAGATCCGAAAGCCTTTCCGATGTTAGAAAATGCCCTAACTTCTGAAAACGAATTGATCCAAACCATTGCGATCAGCGCATTAGGTGAATTGGGAGATAAACGCGCGCTGCCGCTGCTGCTTCCCTACGCTTCCAATGCAGATTGGCAGATCCGTTACAGAGTCGCCCAAGCTTTGGGGCGGTTGGGCGGTGCAGAAGCACAGACAGCTTTGGAAATTCTCGCCAAAGATGAGGTTGAGCAAGTTGCTCAGGAGGCTAAAGCCGGACAAGAAAATAGTTTGAAATCTTGAGATTGCTTTTGTGATCCGGAACAAGCCTGCGCGGTTGTGAATTTTGAATTAATTTAGAATTTTTTGTGAGGATTCTACTAAAAACTCTGTTCGCGATCGCACACAGAATTCAGAAACCCGGTTTCTTGCTATATTTGTCGTTCCTCTCTTCTGCAAAAATCGTAGAAACCGGGTTTCTAGTCAGCCATCCAGCACGCTGGGTGCGTAGCGCAAACCTTACTAATCAGGAAAAATCTAAAATCTAAAATCTAAAATCTAAAATTGTATTGATGCCACGGGCGATCGCACATTCCTTTGAAACTCTCCTTAAATTCGAGCGTACTCTTCCATTTTCCAATCATAGCCAGCCTCTTGACATCCCCACTTTGATAACAGCTATAATCAAAATAGATAAAGCAGCGGCAGGAATTAATACAATTATTGAATTGTGTCCAGCCAGCTAGCGATCGGGGAAACTATCGTTAAGACGGTAAGCAATCTACCAGCAAAACCATGTCTTAAAACTCTCGATCATCCCCATGCTTGAACAACTACAAAATTCAGGTTCTCAGTCCTCGGACATTTTAACAGGAGAGCGATCTGCCTCTCAACTCGCACCAACTTCAACCAATCAAAACTTTATTTATAGAGTTTTAGAACTTACCAACATCGAACGCAGTAAATTAGGTTTGTCGCCACTAACCTTAAATACTCAGTTACTAAATGCTGCGGAAAATCACAGCCAAAACATGGCACTGCAAGACTTCTTTTCCCATACAGGCAAAGATGGTTCGTCATTCACCAGTCGTATTACTGTAACGGGCTATCAATTCTCAGCAGCAGCAGAAAACATCGCTGCGGGTTCTTCTACACCCGAACAAGTTGTATCATCTTGGATGAACAGCAGTGGCCACCGGGCTAACATTCTTAACCCCAATCTCAAAGAAATTGGGATTGGTTACTATTTCTTAGCCGACGATACAGGCACAGAAAATTTCAATCACTATTGGACGCAAGTTTTTGCGACTTCTCTTGACGGTAGTGTCAATCCCGCACCGACACCGACACCAACTCCCACACCAACTCCCACACCAAACACTATATCTATTACTTCGCCAATACCCAATGCTACAGGGGACGGCAGCCCGACGACAGCACCCAAAAATACAGCCAGCGGCGGCAATTATTTCCTATCAGATAGTGCCGATACTCAAATACCGACAAATGCTGCGGGATTGCCAATTTTTGCCCTTTCCGGCAAAGACAATCTCACGGGGGGAGAAGGTGCTGATAGCATTAATGGGATGCAAGGTGCGGATACAATTAATGGTGCCGGCGGCAATGACAGCTTATGGGGTGGCAAAGAATCCGATGTAATTGATGGCGGTGTTGGCGATGATTTTATCAGCGGCAACAACGATAACGATCGACTAATCGGATCTGACGGTAACGATACTATTCGCGGCGGAAAAGAAGATGATGTCTTGATTGGCGGTAACGGATCTGATTTGTTGGCGGGCGATCGCGGGCAAGATATGCTGACGGGCGGCGGCGGAAATGATACGTTTATCTTAGCAGGAGGTTTGTCTGCTGCGGCTACTTTAATTAGTGCAGATGTGATTACCGATTTTGGGGCTGGGGATAAAATTGGTTTGACTGACGGTATCGGATTTGCAAACTTGACTTTTGAAGCTGTGAGTTTGCAGTTGGATGGAGGTGCAAGCGTCGCTTCTTGGGCGATTAAGTCTGGCAGTAATTATTTGGGAATCGTGCAGGGTGTAAGTGAAAGTCAGCTTACGGCGATCGTTTTTGTGAATGGGTAACGGGGAATCGGTAGTGTAAAATTTCACTTATGCAGCTTGTAAGGTGCGTCAGTTGGTAGGGGGATTTGATGGGTAGCCCAGATTGTCGAAGCTGACGCACCCTACTACTTCAGTTGTTATAGCAATTCTCCAAAATCTTGCTACAAACTGCATGATTACTAAGAGGATTTTGTATGAAAAAAGTAGCCGTGTTTGGCAACGCTGGAGGCGGTAAATCAACTCTCAGCAAGAGATTATCAGAAATCACTGGTTTGCCACTTTACGCCTTGGATAAGATTAAATATCAATCTGGGGGCGCTGAGGTTCCAAATGAAGAATATAAGCGTACCCATGAGAAAATTTTGGCTACTGACCGATGGATTATAGACGGCTTTGGTTGCATGGAAACCGTCTGGGTTCGACTCAACGAGGCAGATACTCTGGTTTTTGTCGATCTGCCCCTATACGTGCATTTCTGGTGGGTGACTAAACGGCTGATTACAGGTAAGTTTATACCGCCAGAAGGCTGGCCCCAAAAGAGTCCGATCTTGAAGAGTTCAATTAATAGTTACCGCGTTCTTTGGTTGTGTCACAAGTATTTGACTCCCAGATATCGCGAGTATGTCGATCGCGCCCCAAATACCAAAAGTGTTTATCACATCAGATCCACTGCAGAGATTTCACAATTTTTTGCATCGATATCGCAAATGACAGTTGACAGTTGACAGTTGGCAGTTGGCAGTTGTTAATGACTAATGACTGCTGACTGCTGACTGCTGACTAATGACCAATCGATGCTACTGCCGATCGCAAATTCCCTTGAAATTCTCCCAAAATGCGATCGCACTCTTCCTTCTCCAAATTAGTCCAGTGCATCATCAAAGCTAACTTAACAGACTTGCCACTTTTTTCGAGCAAAAAACCCGCTTCATCCCGGTTCAAATCAGTCAAATCTTGCAACATCCGCACAGCCCGATCGCGCAATTTCTTATTAGTAACCGCCACATCAACCATCCGATTGCCGTAAACCTTGCCCAGCTTCACCATTACCCCAGTGGAAATGATATTTAAAGCCATTTTTGTGACTGTACCGGCTTTCAAGCGCGTCGAACCAGCCACTACCTCCGGGCCAACCAACAACCGAATATCAACATCAGCCTCAAAATTCACTTGTTCGACGGGTACGCAGGCCATAAACACAGTTTTCGCCCCCCGCTGGCGTGCCGCCTGCAAAGCGCCCGCGACAAACGGCGTCGTACCCCCAGCCGTAATCCCGACAACTACATCTAAGTTGGTAATGTGACGGTGGGCGATCGCCTCAGCCCCATCCTCAGCCCGATCCTCCAAATCCTCCGAACTCCGCACCAAAGCCCCCGCACCCCCGGCAATTATGCCCTGTACGAGTTCTGGCGGCGTGCAGAAGGTGGGGGGACACTCGGCCGCATCCAGCACCCCCAAACGCCCGGAAGTACCCGCACCGACGTAAAACAGGCGGCCTCCTAGACGCAGAGACTCGGCTGCAATGTCGATCGCTCGGGCTAACTCTTCGCGGGCACGGGCGATCGCGCTTAAGGTTTGGGCGTCTTCCCGGTTGAACAAGTCCACTAATTCGATCGAACTGAGTTGGTCTAAATTCTCGCTGTTGGTATTCACCTGTTCAGTCAGCAGATGGCCCCGTTCTTCCAAATTCTTCATGTTTTTTTATTAGTCATTAGTCATTGGTCATTAGTCATTGGTCATTAGTCAACAGTCAACAGTCATTAGGTGTACACAATAGGGTACGCATTGCCGGCCCGCTGGTTAGCTTGGTGAAGTCGTGACTCAAAAGCTCGAAATTTGCGCTTGCGGGCGATCGGCTAAATCTACTTCCGACAGAGAGGCAATTACCCATTACCCATTACCAATAACTGCTGACTAATGACTAATGGCTATTACAAAAGTCCTTCGAGTCGGCGGCGAATAGAATCCAGTTCGTTTTGGGAAACCTCAGAATCCGGATCGGAATCGGGTTCGGACTCCGGCTGCCACTGAGTCTGTGTTACATTGTTTTCTGGCGGAATCTCCAGCGCCCCCGCCGGTATCAGTTCCCAATCATAATCAACACTGTTACAGAACTCCTTAATTTCCTCATCGTCGATCGCCTCGACAGTGGGCTCGGGGAAATCCTGAGCTTCCAACATCACGCCAAAGCGGGTGGCGTCGTCTTCTGACTCAAACATCAGAACTTTATTGCGATCGCCGAGTTGAATGGTATGAATTCCCTCGTTCTCGGTGCGGGCATTGAAGAGTAAGACGAACACTCGCATAAGTTTTAAAGACCTTCTTAACCACCGTTTTTTTATCTTAGGAGCGATCGGGCGATTTTAGATTTTAGATTTTAGATTTTAGATTTTAGATTTTAGATTTGACCCCCGATCTTGCACGCGCGGGGATCGAGAGGATTTAGGGGAGTTGGAGGACTTGGTATTAGGTCTTGTTGCGTGTTTTGATTAAGTTTGGTAAAGGTTCTTGGACTCTGCCCCGCAGTGGGGGGCGTGAATCTTGAAATTCGCTCCTGTGCGTTGGCGTAGCCCCCGTAGGGGCGGGCAACGCTAACGCCCCTACGGCACTTCCTACCTCACTTGTGAGTCTACCAAAGGCAGAAGCCACCCAGGCGGATCGCAGAAATTATACCTGTCTAAAATCGGCTGATTCCCTTAATTCCTGAATTCTCTGATTTCTGAGAAACACTCATGACTAACTCCGACGATAACAAAAATCAACTCGCACCCCGTCCCCACCGCCGCTGGTGGCGTCTGCTGCTGCTTAGCGGTACGGGATTGACCATTCTCGGCTTGGTTGGGGTTGCAGTAGCACAGGCGTGGGTGCGGGAAAAGTTAGCTCCTTTGGTGGAAACTGAAGTCAGTCAGTTGCTGAAGCGGCCTGTGCAACTCGGACGTTTGGAGAGATTTTCTCCGACAAGTTTGCGGTTTGGCCGATCGACTTTACCTGCAACTCCTACAGATCCCGATTACGCTTCTACAGAAGCAGTGGAAGTGCAATTTTCAATTTGGCCGCTGCTGTTCAACCGCACTCTCAAATTAGATATTACTTTAGTTAAACCCAACGCTTATATCGAACAGGATGCTACAGGCCGCTGGGTTAATCTTCCCACTGCCGAGCGGAAATCTCCGGGTTTATTTAAAACTGAACTTGAGGCAATTCGAGCTGAAAATGCCGCCGCAGTTTTGGTGCCGAGTCCCGCAGTTGGACAGAAAACTTCGGCTCCGATTTCTGTAAGCTTGAAAAATGGCAGTGCTCTATTTCGCGACCAAAATCAGCGCATTCTCTACGAACTAAACGGTCAGTTTACTAATAGCGATAATTTTATAGTAAAAGCAGATTCTCTGTTACCTGCTGCTCAAACTAACCTACAGTTGCAAGGTCAAAATTTGCCTTTGCCCGACCTCGATCGCTTGCTGAAATTTCCCGGTATTTATTTACAAAAAGGTCTGGCTAACGGCAATTTGACCGTGCAATTGCGAGACAATAAAGTATCGGGAATTACCGGAACGGCTAGTTTTGGAGGAGTGCAAGCGAGTATTTCTCCCTTAAAACAAATTATACAAAATAGCAGCGGTCAGTTGCGGTTTCAGGAAACTAATTTGATAGTCGATAATCTGGTGGCTAATTACGGTTTAATTCCGCTGAGAATAGCAGGAACAGTTGCCACTGGAACTAATTTTAATCTCCAACAAGCTAGCTTCAATCTGACAACGAACGTGCAACCAGTCGCTTTGGCAAGTGTTGTCAGTGCGGTGGAAACAGAGTTAGGGAAGAAAGTAGTATTACCCGTGGCTGTGGCGGGGGAAGTGAAGGCGGATGCCAAGCTGACTGGAACAGTTGCAATGCCGGTGCTGACAGGTACGATCGCCTCGACCAAACCCGCTACAGTCGATCGACTGCAATTAAACAATATTAGCACTAATTTCAAATTGGAACGCGGGAGAATGGCTCAAACCCCAACTCCCAATTCTCAATCTTCTATTCCCCCGTTTTCCTCTTTAGCTTTGACTTTGAGCGATATGTTGGTAGTGCCGGCGGCGGGTGGTAAAATTGGCGGGAAAGGTGAAGTCGATATCAGGTTGGGAAGTGAGAATTCGCGATCGGGTTTAGTGTTTGACTTCCAAGCTGAAAACGTGCCGGCAGATAATCTCGCCCAAATTTACGCTCTCCCGATTCCTGCTACTGTTACAATTGGTAATGTCTCCGCAAAAGCTCAAATTTTCGGCCCGTTAGATAACATTCAAGCTAGAGTTCAATGGCAAGCACCGCAAGGGACTTTCCCCGCAGCGGGCTCCATTCGAGCCGGAGGAAATTCGGCGGATTTGCAAAATACGGTTGTGAAAATTGGCGACGCTTCTGTTAATGTGGATGCTGCGCTAAAAGACCGTCAATGGCAAGCTTTGATCGAGGGCAATGGCGTGGATATCAACAGTTTGCAGCAAGTCCTGCCAGACCTTAATTTGCCTCCTGAACGGGTTGGTTTGTTCAGCGGAACCGCCGAAGCTGCGGGAACTCTGGACGATTTGAGTTTAAATGCGATCGCTGCGATGGGCAAAGGAAGGCTGAATATTGCTGACAGTATTGTTGATGTTGATGCCGAACTAGAATCGGGAAGGTGGCAAGTTTTTGGCAACACTGAAAAAGTTGCTGTCAATCAATTAATTGATATTGGCTTGCCGTTTTTAGCACGGGAAACGACCGCAAATCTAGACAATCTAAAATCCAAAGTCGAAAATCTAAAATCGTTAGGCGGGCAGCTAGCAGGTGAATTTCAAATCGCGGGCAATGTTGACAATTTGACTGCCGGCGGAATCAATGTTAATGCCAACGGTAGACTCAATTTTGCCGACAGCAATGTCAATTTACAAGGAGAATTAGTAGCGGGAAACTGGCAAGCAACAGCACAAACCGATCGCACTTCCATCAACCGCTTGGTAGATTTGACACTGCCGATTTTAGATGTGGCTTCAGCATTCAATCCCGAAAATCAGCAATCGGCCAATCTCAACAATCTAAAATCCAAAATCCAAAATCTAAAATCGATCGGCGGACTGCTATCGAGTCAATTTACAGCATCGGGAACTCTTGACAATTTGACTGCTAGCAGCATCAATGCCAGCGGCAGCGGTAGACTCAATCTTGCCGACAGTGATGTTAATTTTAAAGGAGAATTGGCAGAGGGAAATTGGCAGGGAACAGCAGAAACCGATCGCACTTCGATCGGCCGCTTGGTAGATTTAGGATTGCCGCTGTTAGATATTGGCTTAGCTTTCACTGCTGACAATCCCCAAACAGTCGCCAACCTCAACAATCTAAAATCCAAAATCCAAAATCTAAAATCGATTGACGGACAAATATCCAATCAAATTCAAGCCAGCGGCAATCTTGATAATTCAACCGCCGCCGATATTTCTGTCAACAGCAGCGGCCAACTCAATATTGCCGACGGTACTCTTGCTTTTAGAGGTAAATTAGAAGACAGACGCTGGCAAGCTTTCGCCGATGCCGATCGAGTTATTCTCAGCCGCTTAGCACTAGATTTGGGAATACCTATTTTAGATGTAGCTTCAGCATTTAATCCCGGAAGTCAGCAAACTGCCAACATCAACAATCTAAAATCCAAAATCCAAAATCTAAAATCGATTGACGGCAGAGTTAACGGCGAATTCCAAGCAGCGGGCAGTTTGGATAACTTGACAGCCAAGGGAATTAGTGCTAGTGGAGAGGGAGTGATTGTGGTCGATCGACTAGGGGCGATCGATACTACGGCAAAATTAGAAAACGGCAACTTGCAAGCATTGCTGGAAACCAACGGAATTGCCGTCAGTAATTTAGAACAAACCCTCAAACAAACAGGTTTGCTGACAGCGGATTTACCGCCAGAAATTGACGGAACCCTCGACGGCCAAGTCCGCATTTTGGGAACAGTAGATAATCTAACCGCCAACGGCATCACCGCCAACGGCGACGGACAAATTCGACTCGCCAACGGCGGAGGAATTGTCAATGCTAAAGGCAGCGCCGCGTCGGGGAATTGGCGCGCGTCCATTGAGGGCGAGCAAATTGCTCTAAGTCGCTTCCAGCAAGCCTTTGAGTCCCAGCGACAAAGCTTGCAAACCGGAGGTGTAGTCTCTGGTACCCAAAATCTCCCCCAGCTTGGAGGACTGTTTAACGGCAATATCAATTTATCCGGCCCGATTGGGGCGGGCACGGGGACACCGCCCCTACAAAATGTTCGCGCTGGCGGCAGTTTCCGCATCTCGGAATTGCCGTTTTTGAAACAACCTTTTGAGGCAGTATTTAATTGGGACGGCCAACGGGTGGAAATTGAGAACGCCACAACTCCCGGTTTGACAGCAAACGGCTTTGTTAACGTCGAACTCGAAGGTAAAGGAGGGCCCTCAATTTCCAACTTAGATTTGGATGTCAAACTCGCCAACTTTAATCTGGAAGCCTTGCCGGCAGAACAATTAGCATTTTTGAGACCAATTGGTCTCAAAAATCCTTCAGAGAATAATCTTCCCCTGCGCGGCAATGTCGATTTTACCGGCAGTCTCAGCGGAACCCTCGCCGCCCTCAGCTTAGTTGGCGACGTGGAAGTGCGGGATTTAGCAGTAAATCAAGTCGCTTTTGACCCGGTACTGGCGGGGAGTGTGAATGCGGATGCTGGGAAAAGTGTAGATTTGCGTTTGGCCGGTCGCCAAGACAAAATTGAAGTCGCTTTAAATCAATCTTTTCTGCCGACATCTTTCTTAATTCAACGCGGGGAATCTGTGGCTAGGGGCCAAACCGAGGGAGAAACTTTGCGAGTTAATTTAAGCGATTTTCCCCTCGCTGCTTTGAATCTATCACCGGGGAAAGAGGCCGGTTTGGGGCCGATAACTGGTACGGTTTCGGGACAAGTAAATGTGCCCGGTTGGAAGATGCCGTTAAATCCGGCGACTTTGCAAGCAAATGGACAAATTGCGATCGCCCAACCGGCGATCGGCTACATTAAAGGTGACAGTTTCCAAGCCGAATTCAGCTACGCTAACGGCAGCGCCACTCTCACAAACGGCATATTCCGCCAAGGCAGCGGTCAATACTTAATTTCCGGCAATGTTCAAACAGGGCCAAACCCGCAATTTGCCGGAAAAGTTAACGTCCAGCAAGGCAATTTGCAGCAGGTTTTAACCGCTTTGCAATATTTCAATTTAGGCGACTTAGCTAGAGGCTTAAAACCTCCGGTTTACGGTGACAGTGGCGACGTGCAAACTGTGGCAGTGGGAGAACCAGAATCCCCGCTAATCGAACAGTTGCGCCGTTTGGCAGAAATTGAAATACTTTTGCAGCAGCAACAAGCAGTGGAAGCATCAGAAAAATTGCCTCCCTTATCCCAATTGCAAGGCACTTTTGGGGCGGAAATTGCTGTCGCCGGTTCTTTGCAAACTGGTGTGCAAGCTCAATTTAACGTCAAAGGTGATAACTGGCAGTGGGGAGAATATGTCGCTGAAACGTTCAGCCTTGAAGGCAGTTTTCAGGACGGAATCTTAACTGTTTTGCCTCTGGAAATTCGATCGGGCAAAAGTGCGATCGGCTTTTCGGGACAACTCGGGCAAAAAGCTCAATCCGGGCAGTTGCGCGTAGAAAATGTGCCCGTCGAAGAGTTAGCAAAACTGGTGGAATTGCCTTTTGTGGATGTCACGGGAAATTTGAATTTGCGGGCGAATTTGGCTGGCAGTTTGGAAAACCCGCAAGCCACCGGAGAATTGAGTTTGGTTGAGGGTACGCTAAACGGAGAACCGATTAAACAAGCCGACGGCAGTTTCAGTTACAGCAATGCCCGCCTGAATTTTGGTGGCAGCGCTTTGGTAACTCAAACCGAACCGATTGAAGTGCAGGGAAGTTTGCCTTTTGAGTTGCCGTTTGCAGCCGTGAAGGCTGACAGCAATCAAATCGATTTGAGGGCGAATTTGCAAAATGAAGGTTTGGCAATTATTAATGTATTGACTCCGCAAGTTGCGTGGGTCAGCGGCAAGGGACAGGTGCAAATTCGCGTGGGAGGGACGCTGGAAGACCCTGTAGCGCAAGGAATTGCAAATTTTGAAAATGCAACCGTCCGCGCGCAAGCCTTCCCAGAACCGCTGACAGGGCTGACTGGGACGGTGCGCTTTGAGGGCGATCGTATTCGGGTAGAAGGAATTCGGGGACAGTTGAGTCAGGGAGAAGTGGTCGCCGCTGGCGTGATTCCGCTGTCTGTGCCCTTTGCTGAGGGCGATGTCGATGCGGATAATCCCCTGGCTGTGAATCTCGACAAGTTGGCAGTGAACCTCAGAGGATTGTACAGCGGCGGCGTTGTTGGTCAAGTGCAGGCAAGGGGCACGGCTAGGCGTCCGCAGTTGAGCGGTAATATTGAACTGTACGACGGTGAAGTATTTCTTCGGAGTCCCGGCGGCGGCACAACTCAGTTAGCTTCTTCCTCTTCTGCTTCCGATTCGGATTCTGATTCGACATCTTCTGCTTCTCCTGCGACTGAGGTTTCTGATTCCCCTTCTGCTGCGACTTCCCCTTCCCCTTCCCCTTCCTTTGAAGTTGGATTAAACGATTTGCGGCTGAATTTGGGCCGGGGAATTCGGGTAACAAGTGCGCCGATATTGAGTTTTCAGGCGACTGGGGGTTTGACGGTGAATGGAACTTTAGATGACCTTCGCCCGGAGGGTACGATTCGGTTGACTTCCGGGTCGGTAAATTTGTTTACAACGCAATTTAGACTCGATCGAGGATACCCGCAGACTGCGACCTTTGTACCAACACAAGGACTCGATCCGACGCTGGATGTGAGATTAGCAACTTCGGTGCAGGAAGTAACGCGGTTCCGCATTCCCGGCACATCTGTAGCCTCTGAAATAGCAGACGAACCGACAACTTTCGGCAATGTGCGGAGTGTCCGAGTTCAAGCGTTAGTGCAGGGAAGGGCTTCTCAGTTGGGGGAAAATCTTGAGTTAAGGAGTTCTCCGAGTCGATCGGAAATAGAAATTGTAGCGCTATTGGGAGGCAGTTTCGTGCAGACCTTGGGACAGGGAGACAGTACACTGGCGATCGCAAATTTAGCCGGTGCGGGTTTATTGAACAACCTTCAATCTGCGATTACCAACGCCACAGGATTGAGCGAATTTCGCTTATTTCCCACTCGAATTAGAGGCAACGAAGCACAAAGTGCTAGTTCCAGTTCAGGTGCGGGTTCTCTCGGTTTAGGTTTAGAAGTTGGGTTTGACATCACGCGCAATATTTCAGCATCAATCATTCGAGTTTTGTCAGCAAATCAACCGACAGAATTTACTGTGCGCTATCGATTGAGCGATAAACTTTTACTCAGAAGTTCCAGTAATTTTCAAGGAGACAACCGCGTCACCGCTGAATATGAATTGAGGTTTTAGGCATCAGCCAACAGCCAACAGCCAACAGTTACCAATCTCTCAATAATTTGCTATAATAGTAACAGCAGCAAATTGGTACTGCCAACCCCACACACAAGGTTATAGGAGTTAAGTCAAATGGCAAACAAACTCCAAGTTAATACACAGTCGATCGGCTACAGCGACTTTTACTGGAACCGCTTTAGTCCGAGAGTTGCGACTATCAGCAGCGTCCGCAACGCCAATCATTGGGAGGGCGGATTTATCACCTATATTGCATTTCCCACAAAAGTAGAAGCTACAGCAGCAATGAAGTATTTGCTATTGCATCAAAAAGCTGCTGATGTCGATATGCGGAAAGCCAAGCGAATGAAAGCAAAAGGCATTCGGTGGGAACTCAAAATTCGGGGTTTAGCTTTTAATGAAGTGCTGAAGCTTGCGACGATGGATATAACTGGAAAGCTAGTTATGTCACATGCAACTACTACTGAAGCCACAGGCTGATAAAAGCATTCAGATAACAGGTTGGGTTGAGACAACAAAACCCAACCCTTCCAATATTAGCCAATATCCATCTTCCTCTCTTTTCTCCTCCTCTGCGTCCTCTGCGCCCTCTGCGGTAAAAAAAATCCTATAAAATATATGCGTTTCATCAGCCCCAAAACAGACTTTGCATTCAAAAAAATATTCGCTTCTTCCGAACATCCAGAAATTTTAATCAGCTTCCTAAATGCAATGCTGTATAACGGAGAACCAACAATCCAAGAAATAGAAATCATTGACCCTTATTCAGCCGGCAGCGTTACAGGATTGAAAGACACTTACCTGGATGTCAAAGCCAAGATTACCGGCAACAAAACCGTGATTGTGGAAATGCAGGTACTCAACGTCGCCGCCTTTGAAAAACGGGTAGTCTACAATGCAGCCAAAACCTATTCTACTCAACTAAAAGCTGGAGAAGGTTATTTAAAATTAAATCCGGTCATTGCTTTAACCATTACCGACTTTATCTTATTTGAAAACACCGAAAAACTAATCTCTAACTTTGAATTCACAGAAACCGAAGAAAAATTCGTCTATCCCAACTGCGAGTTAAAGTTAGTGTTTGTAGAGTTACCGAAATTCAAAAAAGAATTGAATGAACTCGAAACTCTGCCGGAAAAATGGATTTACTTTATGAAAAACGCGCCATCTTTGGAAGCAGTACCAGAGACATTGGGGTCTATTGAAGAGATTAATACCGCGCTGGAAATTGCCAACCGAGCAAATTTGACACTAGACGAATTGAATGATGTAGATAAACGAGAAATGTTTATCCAAGACCAAATTGGGTCTGTGATGAAAGGGATAGAAATTGGTATACAACAGGGGATTGAACAGGGAATACAACAAGGAATCGAACAAGGAATCGAAAGGGGTAAAATTGAGGGGGAAATAGGATTAATTATGCGTCAGATAGTGCGGCGGGTGGGTGAGGTGACACTGGAAGTTCAAACTCGCATCCAGGGATTATCTGGGGAACAGTTAGATGATTTGGGAGAGGCTTTGTTGGATTTTAGGAGTCAAGAGGATTTGATGGCGTGGTTGGAGTCGGCGGGATGAACTGAGGAGTTAAAAAGAGAGGCAGGGATTTTTAACCCGGATTTGGTATAATTCCCAATCTTCCATTCATTTAAACTTTAGTATCTGCGGGAACTTCCCTCTGTACCAGCATCCAACCTAACAGCGCTAAAATAAGACCCAAAACGAGAAATCCTAAATCCCAAGCTAATTCGTTGATACCGGGTTTGACGTGGTGGATTCCCAAAATCTGATGGTCAACAATGCCTTCAACAAAGTCAAACAATCCAGCACCAATTAATATTGAACCGAAAAAAGTTTGAGTTGACAAAGGAACATCTTTGCGCTTCACAGCACTCCACAAACAGAAGATTCCCGCCACTGTTACTAACCAATCCGCAGCGTGAAACAATCCATCTCCGAGGGTATTTAATTCTAAACCCGCAACGGTAGTATCGGTTTTAACGCTGCTAAACATATGGTGCCACTGGAGGAGTTGGTGCAGCACAATGCCGTCAAAAAAGCCGGATTGACCGATACCGAGGAGAATTCCTGCGATAATTAGAGGTCGGCGGTTGTTAACAGCGGTGGCGGGTGAGTTTGTGCGATCGTCCAATGGAAAACCTCAGATGATTTAACTGCTGAGCCTGGGTCTGTGAAGGGATTTGCCAGTACATTTTTTAGTTTTGCTGGGGAGAAGGGGCGATCGCATCATCCGCGAGAGAGATTTCTGGACTTGATGGGGGCTACAATTAAATCGGTTGAGCATTTGAGATCATTTTCGTGAATTAATTCTGATGATTTATTACGCCTGTAGGGGCGGGTTCACCCTAACTTATCAGACACCACAAAAAATATTGTAAACCCGCCCCCACCCACCGGATTCTCGGTGAATTTCCCCATCTAGTTTAGATTAAATCCGCCAATGAATTCTAGTAATTCATTGGGCGGGGGCGGGTTTATTTAGATTGTTATTGAGCGACATAGATGTTGGTGAACCCGCCCCTACAGAACCTTTGTCTATGCAAATACTGCTTCTACGGCTTTCGGCAATGCGATCGGCACGAAATACGCGACTGGATACAAATAATCTTCGCCTGATTCATCAATAACTCGGATAAATTGATGTTCCGCAGCCTGATTATCCGGTATTATTTGGTAAATTTTTCGCACTTCCAAGGATGCTTGATAGTCTTGATTGTTAATGCAAACTACAAATTGTGTTTCTAAGTTAAACTTCAACATATTTGCATAAAGTAGTCGGTTCAGAAGCAGTTGCCTCTGTCAACAAAATCGTCCCCTCAGTTGTCAATTCCCATCTATCGCGAGGCGAACCTGTTTCTATATATCGCTGAACCAAGCCATCAGCAGCCAGTTTTTTTAAGACAACCATCATGTCAGGTTCTCGCGGTACATCTCGACGGGAAAGTGCATTCGCGAGTTCGTACCAACTCCACTTTCCTTGACCTTTAGCTACTAATTCCAGCAGCACTAATTCAAGCTGGGTTAATTGAGTTAGGTTTTTCATCAAAATTCCTCTACGCTAGGATGAAATAAAACGCCGAATCCTTCTTTTAATTTATAATCTTCAAGAGTAGCTTTGTGAGCATTGTTCCAGAGTTCATAAGCCTGATCCGGGTCAGCGGGTTGTCCTGTTGGGTAGCCAAGCTTTTTATACCTGAGATCCTCGCGTAACTCGTGAGTATAAAAGCGTAAATCAACAGGATCAGCTACAAGGGTCTGCGTGGTGATACTTCTTAACCTTTCAACCATTCTTAGCTCAGCTTCACCAACTGGATTAAATCTGCGAACATGAGATTCAACTAAGCCAACGCCTTGATGGGTATTTTTAACATTTTGATAAGATAAGTTGAGAATTTTTCCGCCATTTTTATAGGGATTGAAAGGTCTGCCACTTGTTGCACCTTTTTCGATCATGTTATTCGAGTGACTTTAATCTACTGGCATAAGTGTTTGAAACTCAAAACTATGTAGATATTTTTGCCAGTCGGTCATTGCCCACAATAATTTTATATTCTACCTAAAATTTCTCAACTGTTAAACAAGCCCCCGGATTCATCTGTGGAATGGGTATCTTGCCCGCCCGGAATGTTAAATTTTAATACTAAAAAATCGATCGCCCTTACCCCCAAAACTACATAATGTGAGTTACAAGTTCGTAGACGTAAGCCGGGGCGTAGCCATCGTACTTCTATCAAAAACCCTAAATCGTAAAACCTGTTTGTCCAAACAGACCCTTTCTATGGCAACCTGAAAAACAGCAGACACATTTTTATAGACCTTAGTAACAAAACTCTAGCAACCAGTTATGCAAACTCTGCCGAACCCCACTAAAACCCCCACCACCGAACCAACCTTCGACACCACCATCAAACGCCGCAAAACCCGACCCGTCAAAGTCGGTAGCGTCACCATCGGCGGCGGCTACCCCGTCGTCGTACAGTCGATGATTAACGAAGACACCCTCGACATCGACGGTTCAGTCGCCGGAATTCGGCGCTTGCACGAGATTGGCTGCGAAATCGTCCGCGTCACCGTGCCCAGCATGGCCCACGCCAAAGCATTAGCCGAAATCAAGCAAAAACTGCACGCCACCTACCAACCCGTGCCCCTCGTCGCCGATGTCCACCACAACGGCATGAAAATTGCCCTCGAAGTGGCGAAACACGTAGACAAAGTGAGAATTAATCCCGGACTCTACGTGTTCGAGAAGCCGAAAGCCGACAGAACCGAATACACCGACGCCGAATTTGCGGAAATTGGCGAAAAAATCCGCGAAACCCTGGAACCTCTGGTGATTTCCCTGCGCGACCAAGGCAAAGCTTTGCGAATCGGCGTTAATCACGGTTCCCTCGCCGAACGGATGCTGTTTACTTACGGCGACACGCCCGAAGGGATGGTAGAATCGGCCCTGGAATTCATCAAAATTTGCGAATCCCTCGACTTCCGAAATATCGTAATTTCCCTGAAAGCCTCCCGCGCGCCGGTGATGGTTGCTGCTTACCGCTTGATGGTGCACCGGATGGACGAACTCGGCATGGATTACCCGCTGCATTTGGGCGTCACGGAAGCAGGAGACGGCGAATACGGCCGCATCAAATCCACCGCAGGCCTGGCACCGCTGCTAACTGACGGTATCGGCGACACCATCCGCGTCTCGCTGACAGAGGCCCCAGAAAAGGAGATTCCCGTCTGCTACAGCATTCTGCAAGCCTTGGGACTGCGGAAAACGATGGTTGAGTATGTCGCTTGTCCTTCCTGCGGTCGCACTTTGTTTAATTTAGAGGAAGTGTTACACCAAGTGAGAGAGGCGACGAAGCATCTCACGGGTTTGGATATAGCAGTAATGGGCTGTATTGTCAATGGCCCGGGAGAAATGGCTGATGCGGATTACGGCTACGTCGGGAAGCAACCGGGTTATATTTCGCTGTACCGGGGTCGGGAAGAAATTAAGAAAGTCCCAGAAGACCGAGGCGTGGCAGAATTGATTGATTTGATTAAATCGGACGATCGCTGGGTCGATCCTTAGCCGATTCTTTCTCTGTTGCTAGAGTTCGACAGTCCGACAGTCCGACAGTCCGACAGTCCGACAGTTCGACAGTCCGACAGTCCGACAGTCCGACAGTCCGACAGTCCGACAGTCCGACAGGGGTTGAAACCCCTGTCTCATAGCTGAAGTCGGTTTAAACCGACTGAAGAGCACCTTTATCAGAAGCTGCAGGGCCTGTTCCACAAAGAGTGAGTGTTCTTGGGGGGTGGGCACGCGAGCCCGCCCTGAATAGAAGTCGGCAAAGTGGAAAATATATGTACGCCAAACGCGAGCGGGCCTTGCCTGTGTTAGATTGAGCGTAATTATTCTGAACTCTTTTCGTCCCGCGCGTCAGACAAATGGTTATAACAAAACGAGGGCTTGTTCTAAGTGCAGCAGCGGTGGTACTCACTGCTGTAACTCTTGCGAACACTGGTTGCAGTTCTAAATCTCTGGCTTCTTTTCGGGGAAGCCCTAAAGAGTTAGTTGATGAAGTTTGGCAAATTATTGACAAAAGTTATGTAGATGGCACTTTTAACCAGGTTGACTGGAAAGCGGTGCGAAATGATTATTTGAACCGGACTTATACCAGCGACGACGAAGCTTACAAAGCAATTCGGGAAATGCTGAAGAAGCTGGATGATCCTTATACGCGGTTTATGGACCCTCAAGAGTTCAGAAATATGCAGGTTGAAACTTCTGGGGAACTGACAGGAGTTGGGATTCAGTTGACTCAAGATGAGGAAACTAAGAAGTTGGTGGTGATTTCGCCGATCGAAGATACCCCTGCTTTTAGTGCTGGTATTCTGGCAAAAGATATCATTACTAAGATTGACGGCAAGAGCACAGAAGGCATGGATACGAATCAAGCAGTAAGTTTGATTCGCGGTCAGGTGAATACTGAGGTGACGCTGACTATTTTGCGGGGAAACAAGGAATTAGACTTTAAACTGAAACGCGCTAAAATTGAAATTCATCCTGTGCGGAAGTCGGTGCAGAAAACTCCCATCGGAGAAGTCGGCTATATTCGCTTAAATCAGTTCAGTGCGAATGCTGCATCGGAAATGCGATCGGCAATTAAGGATTTGGAACAGAAAAAGGTGACGGGCTATATTTTAGACTTGCGTTCCAATCCCGGCGGGTTGCTGTACGGAAGTATTGAAATTGCTCGGATGTGGCTCAAAGAAGGTACGATCGTCTCGACGGTCGATCGAGTCGGTGAGGCTGATAAACAAACGGCAAATAAGGGAGCGATCACAGACAAACCGTTAGTTATACTGGTAGACGGCGGTTCAGCAAGTGCTAGCGAGATTCTATCCGGTGCTTTGCAAGACAACAAACGCGCGGTTTTGGTGGGAACAAAGACATTTGGTAAAGGTTTAGTTCAGTCAGTACGCGGCGTGGGAAATGGTGCCGGTTTGGCGGTGACAATTGCCAAGTATTTTACTCCCAACGGCACTGATATCAACAAGGCCGGGATTGAACCGGATTTTAAGGTAGAACTCACCGAGGCTCAAAAACAGGAATTGAGGCGCGATCGCGATAAAATTGCTACGACTGCCGATCCGCAATATGCGAAAGCTATGGAAGTTTTGACAAAGCAAGTTACTGGTAAAACAGGGAACAATAAGGCGGAGGCGAAACCGAATGCTGCGCCAGCTAAGCCGAATGCGGCGCAAGCAAAACCGAGTGCGGCACCGGCTAAATCCAAGTAGTTTTTAGTCACAAAAACTTCAGTAAAGAAGGACTAAAGTCCTCACTACGAACCTGGTTTGTAGTGAGGACTTTAGTCCTTCTTATCTTCAATCTTCAATCTTCAATCTAAAATCTAAAATCTAAAATCTAAAATTAGGTTGGTTGGCATTTGCCGGCGCGAATTAAACCGATGCGGCGGGCGATGGCATCTTCGGGCGAATCGTAAGGGCCCCACTTTTCAATAATACTGGGGTTTTGTTCTTCGAGTTGCGCGATCCTCTGCGAGGGCTCCGCCAACGGCAAAATTTCGCAATTACCCGCAGGACGTTTGACAATATAAAATTTTGGTGTTTCTGTCATAGCTAAATTCGTCAAATAAAAGCTGGATACTAACTAGGCAATTGGCTCATTATAAGCTGAGGCGCATCTACATTTGACAATCAAATTCGAGCAAATTCTTGTGGGGAGTAGGGGCCCTAGCGTCCCGCCCGCCCAAAAATACAATTTAGATGCGTAACAGCTTATCAAATAACGAAACGGCAATGCAGTGTCCCAAGCGTGTTTTAGCATTAAACCCGCCTTCCATTAGTGGCTGAAACCCCCGCCGGAATAAGGATTTAACCGCCTGGAACTAATAAGAATTAAAAAAAACTAACACTTTGGGAAGATGCCACCAAATTTATCTATGATAAAAATATAGACATTTGTCTCAACACTGCATTAAACCCTTTCAGAACTACCCAAATATTCTAATCTATACCAAAAAAAAACATGCAATTTTTCCCCAAAACAATCCCCGAAATTCAACCAGAAATCCTACCAGTTAACGAATCACCGCCTGAACTTGTTACTTTCGATGTCGGCGGGATGAAATGTGCCGGCTGCGCGAAAGCTGTGGAACGCCAACTCATGCAGTATTCAGGCGTCATTTCCGCTTGCGTTAACTTGGCCGTAGAAGTCGCGACGGTTGAGTGTCAACCGGGGGCTGTCGATGCAGAAGCTTTAGCGAAAAAGTTGACTGATAATGGATTTCCCTCTCAGTCTCGTTGTGGTGAAAATCAGCGGGAAGCAGAAGCGGCAACAATTGAACGACGGCGACAAGAAATTAGACAGCAAATCAAGCAATTGACGATCGCCCTTATCCTAATTATTCTATCCGGTTTAGGTCACGTACTCGGCACAAAAGCCCCAATTCTCAGCAATATTTGGTTTCACTGGGGACTCGCCACCCTCGCTTTGCTGCTACCGGGCCGCCCGATTATCGTTGATGGGTGCCGCAGTTTGTGGCGAAATGCACCGAACATGAATACTTTGGTAGCTTTAGGCGCTGTTACAGCTTACACCGCTAGCAACGCGGCGCTGCTGTTTCCACGAATGGGATGGGAGTGCTTTTTTGACGAACCGGTGATGCTGCTGGGCTTTATTTTGTTGGGGAAAACTCTCGAACAGCAAGCCAGACGGCGCGCTGCATCAGCTTTGCAAGCTTTAATCGCATTGCAACCGGCGAAAGCCCGCTTAGTTGATTTTAAACTTTCGAGTTTAGATTTGCGATCGGAAGAATTGCCTTTAAACTCGACATCAGAAGTCTACGATCCACAATACATTGAAATTCCTGCCGATCGCGTCCGAGTCGGAGAATGGCTGCAAGTTTTGCCAGGGGAAAAAATACCGGTAGATGGTGAAGTCTGCGAAGGCAAAACAACCATAGATGAGTCGATGCTGACTGGCGAATCAATGCCGGTTTTGAAGCAACCAGGAGATACAGTTGTCGCCGGAACTATCAATAAATCCGGGGCAGTTGTGATGCGGGCAACTCGCACCGGTAAGGAAACAACTGTAGCTCAAATGGTGGCTTTGGTGCAGGCAGCCCAAACTCGCAAAGCGCCGATTCAAAATTTAGCTGATACTGTCGCGGGATATTTTGTGTATGGGGTGATGGGGATATCGGTTTTAACTTTCCTATTTTGGTATTTTGCGGGCACTCATATTTGGCCTTCTGTGCTTTTAGGACACGGGGCAATGGATATTATGGGACACGGGGCAATGAATATGGGAAATGAATTGCCAATTATCCATTATCAATCGCCTTTGCTGTTAAGTTTGAAATTGGCGATCGCAGTTTTAGTTATTGCTTGTCCTTGCGCTTTGGGATTGGCTACCCCAACTGCAATTTTAGTCGGTTCTGGCATCGGGGCGGAGCGCGGGCTTTTAATTCGCGGTGGTGATGTTTTAGAACGGGTGCATCAATTAGATACGGTGGTTTTTGATAAGACTGGCACTCTGACAACCGGAAATCTCACACTCACAGATTATTTGCCGATTTTCCAGAATTCGGAGTGGGATTTGAACTCGGATATTAATGTTGGAAACAGGCAAGATGTTTGTTCCACAATTGATGGGGTTTCTGGCAACAGGCAAGATGCCTGTTCCACAATTGATGGGGTTTCTGGCAACAGGCAAGATGCCTGTTCCACAATTGATGGGGTTTCTGGCAACAGGCA
>NZ_JAUBTG010000019.1:99178-106751 GCF_036702395.1 Microcoleus sp. D3_18_C2
AGATGCCTGTTCCACAATTGACTCAAAACTGCTGCAAATTGCGGCGGCGGTGGAAAGGGGCGCTTCTCATCCCATCGCGGCAGCGATTTTGCTGGAAGCTCAACAGCAAGGTTTGCCGCTGCTAGCTGCTGAGGATTTCTGCACGGAACCGGGCTTGGGGGTTTCGGCTTTGGTGGAGGGCCGGCGGGTGTTCGCGGGGAATGCTGAGTGGATGAAGGAGCAGGGGGTCGCTGTGGCGACGGAATTGTCGGGGTCTTTGCAAGGCAAAACGGCGGTTTACGTGGCTTCTGGGGGCGTTTTGCTGGGGGTAATCGGCCTAAAAGATACTCTGAGGCCGGATGCTAAGGCGACGGTGGAACGTTTGCGGGGCATGGGATTGCGGGTGATGATGCTGACGGGGGATACGCCGTCTGCGGCGGCGGTGACGGCGCAGCAGCTAGGTTTGGCGGCGGCTGATGTTTTGGCCGGGGTGCGGCCGGAGGGGAAGGCGAGGGCGATCGCGACTTTGCAAGCCCAAGGCTGTAAAGTGGCTGTGGTGGGGGATGGTATCAATGATGCGCCGGCTTTGGCTCAAGCTGATGTCGGTATCGGTTTGCACTGCGGCACTGATGTGGCAGTTGAAACTGCTCAAATTGTGCTGATGCGAAATGCTTTGATGGATGTTGTTGAGTCGATCGAGCTGGGGCGCGCTACTTTTAATAAGATTCGCCAAAATTTATTTTGGGCTTTTGGTTACAATACTCTGGGAATTCCGGTAGCCGCAGGTATCTTGCTGCCTGCAACCGGAATTCTACTCAGTCCTGCGGCGGCTGGAGCATTTATGGCGTTTAGTTCTGTTAGCGTGGTGACAAATTCTTTGTTTTTGCGCCGGGGATTTCGAGCTTAAATTTAGGGATGGCATATAAAAGTCGGAGGCCATCGGTCATTAGCTAGAAACTAATGACTAATGGCCTCATACCAAGACGGATACAAGCCCCCCACACCAGGAGTCGAGACCAAAGAAGTTTCGACGTTAGTTCGAGGCCCCAGATTTATCTGTGGAGTCACTCTAAAATCTAAAATGTAAACTCGACTGACTGATGGCTAGAGTGCCATACTTTCCAAAAGTCGCCAGTTATTGTTGTTCATAATTGAACGACTCACTAGCTCGAACATTTGACGGCAGTGGTTGTTGGTTTGCAGGGGCAGTTCTTCGTTTTTAATCACGAAGTTCATGCGAACCTCTGAGTCGCTGGCCGTGTTTTTCTCAATTAGGACTTCTGCGGTGACAAGTTTGGCAATGGAAACTTGACCGGGAAGCTCGCGAGCCATGACGGAATCTCCTGTATTGTAGATAATATCAAGATTGCATGACTCTAAAATTTCAATCAGGGATTGACGGAGACGGTCGATCGGAACGGCAACGATAAAAAAACCAGTATAGCGAGCCATAGACAACTCCAGCCGTGAGGCATTTAGACTTTATTATCATACCGAACCTAGAACAGATGCACAGAACAATATGGATTTATTTTATTCAGGTGGAAAGTTAGGGCAATGAAAGGCAAACTTATCGTGTTTGAGGGGGTTGAAGGTGCGGGTAAAACTACGCAAATGCAGCGCTTGATACAGTTCCTGCAAGTAAGTTGCTTTCTGAGAGTCCGCTTGGTGGCTACTCGCGAACCGGGGGGTACTGAGCTGGGAAGGGGACTGCGACATTTGCTGCTGAAACAAGATGGGGGCGAATCTGTATCCGATCGAGCAGAATTACTCATGTACGCGGCCGATCGCGCTCAACACGTCGAAACTTTTCTCAAACCCGAGTTATCTAAGGGAACGATTGTTTTATGCGATCGCTTTACTGACTCTACGATCGCTTATCAGGGCTACGGCCGCGGTCTTAATTTAAATTTAATTAAGCAGTTGAATGACATTGCCACCGGCGGCTTGGAAAGCGATCTGACTTTGTGGCTGGATATTGATGTGGAGGAAGGTTTGGCGAGGGTAAGGGCTCGCGGAGGGTGCGATCGGATCGAGCAAGCGGATTTGAAGTTTCACCGCCTTGTGCAGCAAGGTTTTTCGGAGTTAGCCGAGGCAAATAAATCTCGAATTGTTCGCATAAATGCCGATCGGCCTGAATATGAAGTCGCTCAGGAAATTCAAGCTATTGTAACTCGCCGGTTAGAAGGTTGGGGATATTTAAATAATACCAATTCTGAAAAGTAAGCTTACATAGATAGCCAGAAACCGGGTTTTTTACGAAATATTTGCTAAAAATCCTCAAGGTAGAGGAAAAACCCGGTTTCTTCGTTGTAACTGACATCTTGCAGCAATGTCAATTGGGGCTTTTGGGTGGGGTGGGGGCGGGTTTTTTAACCTGTCTGCTACTTTCCGAGGCTCAAGAGTGAACCCGCCCCTACAGCTTGTTGAGAATGGTGCAAGATTTCAGTTGTAACTAACTCACCATAGGGTAGCGGGGCAAAATTCTTGAAGAGGTAGTCATTACATTCAGCGCCCCTGACGCACCCTACCATAACTTCCTTCTGTCCACTTCCTTCTGTCAACTGTCAACTGAATACTGTCAACTGAATACTGTCACATGAATTATTTTACATCATTAATCGGACAAGAGCGAGCAGTAGAATTGCTAACTCAAGCAGTCGAGCGAAACCGAATTGCTCCTGGTTATTTATTTGTCGGCTCTAACGGCATCGGCAAAAGTTTAGCCGCTCAGTGTTTCATCGAGCTTTTATTCTCAGCCAATATTCCCGAAACCAGACTAATAGCCTCCGTGCAAAATCGCGTGCGACAGCGAAATCATCCAGACTTACTTTGGGTAGAACCAACTTATATGAACCAAGGCAAACGGCTTACGCCAAAGGAAGCAGAGGAAGCCGGTTTAAAGCGGAAAGCACCACCACAAATTCGTTTAGAACAAGTTCGAGAAATCAGTAATTTTCTCAGCAGACCGCCGCTAGAAGCAGCACGTTCAGTCGTAGTGTTGGAACAAGCAGAAACAATGGCTGAGGGAGCCGCTAACGGCTTATTGAAGACATTGGAAGAACCGGGAAAAGCAGCCCTAATTTTAATTGCTCCGACAGTGGAACTTTTGCTGCCAACTTTAATTTCGCGTTGTCAAAAAATTTCGTTTTCTCGGCTGAATCCCGAAGCAATGGCACAAGTTTTGCAGCAAGCGGGATTCGCGGAGATTTTGAATCATTCCGAGGTACTGGGGATGGCTCAGGGCAGTCCTGGGGAGGCGATTTCTATTTGGCAGCAACTGCAATCAATACCCGATGATTTGCTGCAAAAGGTGAAGCAGTTGCCTCAAAATCTGCGGTCTGCTTTGGAATTGGCAAAGGAAATTGATAAAACTTTAGATACTGAATCTCAGTTGTGGTTAATCGATTATTTACAACACTGTTACTGGCAGCAATTTTTGGCAGGGGGAATTAGTCGATCGCCCCTAGAGCCCTTGGAGAAAGCACGACAATATTTGTTAAACTACGTACAGCCGCGATTAGTTTGGGAATGCACACTTATGGGAATATGTCAACCATAATTTAGTGCCAAGTTTTATCTCAATACGATGAGTAACACGATGGAAAAAGCCACATTTGCCGCTGGTTGTTTTTGGGGAGTTGAACACAAGTTTCGCGCCGTTGCGGGTGTCGTCTCGACTGCTGCGGGCTACACAGGAGGCCACTGGCCGAATCCCTGCTACCTGGATGTTTGCGCCAGAGTCACCGGTCACGCTGAATCTGTGCTGATAGAGTACGATCGATCGCAGGTGAGTTACGAAGCACTGCTAGATGTATTCTGGAATTGTCACGATCCTACCCAAATCAATCGCCAAGGCCCCGACAGAGGCGAACAGTACAGGTCGGTGATTTTTTATCACAATTCCGAACAAGAAAAAGCCGCTCGCGCCTCCAAACAAAAATTACAACTTTCCGGTAAATACGACAAAGATATTGCCACGGAAATCAAACCTGCTGGGGAATTTTATATGGCAGAGGATTACCACCAGCAATATATTGAGAAGAAGCGACTTTCGTCAAAAGTTATTAGTTAAGAAGTAGGCAGACTCGACAAACAATAAAAAATATTAGGGGCGGGTAAGGCAATGATCTATACTAGCCACCAGTTTATTATTAATGCAAAACTCTGCCTCCCCTACGCCATGTTTATTTCCATTTACTTAGGAATGAGAATTAAATAACTTCCACTCTTGAAAGTGGGATGGGCGTCCCGCCCGTCATGAGTGGACGGGCGGGACGCCCATCCCACAATAACAATTAAAATTGTAAGTTATTTAATTCGCGATCCTTAGTAATAAATCATTAGTGATGAGATAGTGTTTGGTAGGGGCAATCCCCGCGTGGTAAGCCGATGCGATGGGGATTTCGCTTGTCATTTTTTTATAAAAATGCTGTAGTAGTTGGGGGCGTAAAACCCAAACAATTTTGCAAGAAAGCCTAACTGAAGATTGGGCATTTCTTTTTCAATTTTCTTGAGTAAATCCGACTTTTTGCGTCCCTGAATGTAGTAATTAGTCAGAGAATATAAGGAAAAGGGAAGAATATCTAGTTTGGCAGTCTTGCTTGTTTATTTGCTAAGCTAGAGGTGGCGCTCTGTCATCAATAAACTTTAGATTTATGCACAGGTTATTAACTGGGAAACTGCGAGTAGAGCATTTAACAATACCAATCGCCAATCTTCCAGCAAATCTATCCGGTACTAAAATTGTACAGCTTACGGACTTTCACTATGACGGGGTGCGGCTGTCGGAATGGTTGCTAGAAGAGGCGATTGCTGCGGCCAATCAAGCTGAACCAGACATGATTTTTTTAACCGGTGACTTTATTACCTACGATCCCGCACCTATTTACGACTTAGTGCAGCGATTGAAAAAGTTGCAAAGTCGGGTGGGAATTTACGCGGTTTTGGGCAATCACGACCACTATTGGCCGGGGGCCAAGAGAGAGGTTGCTAATGCTTTAAATAGCGTCGGGATTCGGGTTTTGTACAACGAAGCAATCTATCCTTTGGGGTCTGAATTGGCTTTAGTTGGGTTAGCAGATTTTTGGTCGGGCGATTTTGCGCCTAAACCTGTCATGGCATCCATAAATCCCGCAATTCCTCGGATTGTCTTGTCTCACAATCCTGATACTGCTGAAAATCTGCAAAATTGGCGGATTGATTTGCAGTTTTCTGGGCACACTCACGGCGGTCAAATCGTTATTCCTGGTATCGGCCCTTTGTACGCTTGGGTCAGAAAAATTGGCTATTTTATTCCTAAACGAATCCGAAAGTTCATTCCTTTTCTGTCGGCTTGGGATCGAGTAGTTACTCACTGGGAATGGGCTAGCGGTTTGCATCGGGTTGGGAGTAATTTGCTGTACGTGAATCGCGGTTTGGGAACTTATGCGCCGGGAAGACTATTTTGTCCCCCGGAGGTGACAGTAATTACTTTGGTTTGTCAAGATACGTAAAGGCTGGTTTAGGGTGCACACTTTCCCGATAATAGATAATATAGCCCCAGGAAAAAGGAAGTTCGGCAACGGATTATGTAACGGATGTAACGGATGTAACGGATGTAATGGATGTCAGTCCGAGGGAAGAGGGAAGAGGGAAGAAGTAAAAATGATTTTTGTACAATTTCTATGATTTTTAATTGGCTTCTCCAAAGCGATAGCCTCTGCCATAGACTGTGTGAATTAGGACAGATTCGCCCGGGGCTTCTATTTTGCGGCGCAGGAGGCGAATTTGAGCGGCTAATACATTGCTGCTGGGTTTTTCTGTTTCACTCCACAAATACTGGTGGATTTGTTCGTGTGTTAGCAATTGACCGGTATGGCGCATTAAGTATTCTAATAACTGACATTCTTTTTCTGATAAGTCAATTGTACGATCGCCCCGATAAGCTAATTGATTGTCGTAGTCTAGCTGTAAATCTGCAACTTGCAGCCGCCCGACAGCAACCTCGGCATCAAAAGTAGGAGGCCGCCGCAGCAAGGCGCGGACTCTGGCTAGCAATTCTCGCAGTTCAAAAGGTTTGACTAAATAGTCGTCTGCACCGGCGTCGAGTCCTTGTACGCGATCGTCTACGGTATCTTTGGCGGTGAGAAATAGCACTGGCGTATTCCGTCCTTGCGATCGCAATTTCTGGCAAATTGCTAGTCCGGTTTGTCTCGGTAGCATCCAATCCAAAATTAGCAAATCGTAATTGCCCTGCATGGCTAAATTGATGCCACTTGCTCCGTCAAATGCCACATCTACTGTATAACCTTCGCGCGTTAAAACTCGACTTAAAGGGTCAGTCAACTCAACTTCATCATCAACTAAAAGAATCCGCATCCTGATTTCATATTTGAGACTTGAAATTTGAGATTTGAGTTTAAGTAAACTGATTTTTCCTAGATTTTCATGTGTGGAATACTTTCCGTTTCGCTGTAAGCTGCTGCTACCCATTCCTGGATGGCAGGCAAGGCCAAAATCGCATCCGCATAAGCTTTTGTTACTGAATCTAATTTGACTCCGTAGGTGACAAAACGCATCACAACGGGGGCAAACATAGCGTCAACAATTGTGAATTTTCCGAATAGCATATTGCCACCTGTTCCGAATTTTTGACGGCATTCGCGCCAAATGGCAAAGATGCGATCGATCTCTGCTTCTACACCGGGAGTCCTCCCTTCTCCCGGATAGCGGTTGCGGCAGTCCATCGGCATATTGTCGCGCAAATTTTGGAAACCCGCGTGCATTTCGGCGCAGATGGAACGGGCGATCGCCCGTTGGGCTACATCTGTCGGCCACAAATCATTTGCAAAGCGTTCTGCAACGTATTCGCAAATTGCTAAAGATTCCCACACTTTCAAGTCGCCGTCGATTAAAACTGGCACTTTTCCCGAAGGAGAATAGCGCCGAATTTCCTCATGGGTTGTCGGCCAGTCTAAGGGGATTCTCACCTCGGCAAATTCCAGTCCAGCTTGTTTCATCGCCAGCCAAGCGCGCAGCGACCAAGAGGAATAATTTTTGTTGCCGATTACCAGAGTCAATTTGGTCATAATGTAGCTGTCAGCTATTTCCGATCGTCCGTGCAATTTTAAGTTTTAGAGTTGAATATACAAAGCCGTGAGACACAATGGCGATCGGGCGATCGGCCCGTTTTCTGCACCAGCCTCTGCAAGCATTTTACCAAAAAATTGGGTCTAAAGCCCCGTCCTTCTAGGACGACTTTTTATTCTTGGTCATGATAATATTGTAATGTGGCTAGGGTATTCAACCACATTAAAAACCCAGTCGCCTGAAGGCAACGCACCTTGAAAACTGAAGTTATGGGCTTGAGCGCAGAAAAGCTGGCGCGGGTAAAAACTTCGAGCAACAAGTACGCCTAGAAACCAGTATTTTGGGTTTTGAATTGTACCGTGGGGCACACGGGAACAAGACTCTGCAATGAGTCGGAAGCTTGAGGACAGAACCATCTTGCGGTAAGTACAGGAAGCTGTACTTATTAAGGAATGAGAATTAAATAACTTCCACTCTTGAAAGTGGGATGGGCGTCCCGCCCGGCCAAAACGGACGGGCGGGA
>NZ_JAUBTG010000020.1:0-3355 GCF_036702395.1 Microcoleus sp. D3_18_C2
AAATTCGGTCAAGAAGAAGAAACCTACAACATCGTTGCAGCCCACGGCTACTTCGGTCGTTTGATTTTCCAATACGCTTCTTTCAACAACAGCCGTTCCTTGCACTTCTTGTTAGGTGCATGGCCAGTAGTAGGCATCTGGTTTACCGCTTTGGGTATCTCCACGATGGCTTTCAACTTGAACGGTTTCAACTTCAACCAATCGATTATCGACTCTCAAGGTCGTGTCATCAATACTTGGGCTGATGTCATCAACCGCGCTAACTTGGGTATGGAAGTAATGCACGAGCGCAATGCTCACAACTTCCCGCTTGATTTGGCTGCTAGTGAAGTCACTCCAGTAGCTTTGGTTGCTCCTTCCATCAATGGCTAAGTTTTAGTCTGAGATTGACAAAAAGCGCTCCTAGAAATAGGGGCGCTTTTTGTTTTGGGAAAAAATATTTTTCCTGCGGGGAGGCGAAGTATCGCAGCCGCCAAGGAAGTTATATCGAGTCCCTCGCTTCTGGTAATTCCTGTTAGGCTGGATTGATGTCGGCTTCTCGTGGGAGACTCACTCATGATAAATTCAAGTTTCTTTAAACATCACAATACATTCATAATTTTCTAAATCTAGAAATCGGTCAATTTGCAAAGTTCCTATTTGTTCAAATCCCTGTTTTTGGTGAAACATTAGGGAACGAGTATTAGCTATTGGCTGGGTAACAATAAACAGCGAAATCAATGAAGTTGGAAAAACTTGATAAATTTCGTTATACATAAATTGAGCCACACCTCTACCCATCCAATCTAACTTGGTTGCTACTCTTTCGAGATAAAAATGCCTATCGCTGGTGACTCTTTTCTTAAAAACCTCATCTTTCCAGATAATTTTATCCAAGATTTCATCTGATATTTTGGGTTGTGATATAGCCACAAATCCCACAATTTCCCCATCGGTTTTAGCTGACACAAAATATTTGCATGAATTATTTAAGCTTTGGACAATCTCATCTTCAGTAATTTGTGTTAGCAAAAAGCCGCGCTCGATCGACGTATTTTGACCGCGCGCATGAGAATTGTGAATATTGGCGATCGCCTGTATGTCCTCTCCATCGGCTTCCCTAAAAGTTAGATATTCCATAGCATAGTGTGTAGGAACGCTGTCATACATTTGCGATTTTAACGCTCAGGTTTGTCTATTCTAACAGCTAGATATAGATCGCATACCAGATTTAGTTTTGTAAATATTTTAGGGGCGAGATCCTTGGGACAATATCATGACTGTAGGTATGTCTGCACTTGTGGGCGATCGCATCAAATCCCTGATTCAGTAAAAGCTAGGTTCAAATCATCAATCAACCCCAATTGTTGGGCCCACCCTGTTAAGTAACCCCGATCTAAATTCTCAGATTGGACTTTCAGAATTCCCAAAACATCATTCCATTGTTTTTGAGACTGAGACTGTTGCCGCCAGAGCAGTTTGGCCAACACAATATCTTCAGGAGAAGCCACCCAAAATTGTTCTACACCAGCTTCGTCAAGCGCTTCTAATCGTCGTCTTGCCATTTTTGAGCGATCGAATGCAGTATTAGAATTCAGCACAATATCAGCGTTCAATACTAAAGTCATGTGAGTGACGCTCAACACCATGCCTCTACCCTCTTGAATATCTTTGACCGAACCCGGAGGGCAGTAAAAACCAGCCGTTTCTAGTGCTTCAACTAATTGAAAAATATTGTCCCGGAGCAATTCAATTACTAAATCTAAATCGCGTGTTGTTCTAGGGTCGCCATAGACAGAAGCGGCAACGCCTCGTGTAATATAATAAGAGACACCTAATGTTTCAAAAATTGGGTGCAACAGTCTAGCAATTTCGCTGGGGTCTTGCGTCCACATAGAGGGCTCACTGGTGGGGGTTAAAATTGGCAACCACTTGCTACCTAATATCGATCGAGCAAATCGCTCTTTGTAGGTTGAGGGACAAGCTTTTTTCATCCCGCGCAAGCTAACAGTTTTTGCCCAACGATTTAATTTTGCCCCCATTTGCCACCGTTGGGAATTGGTGAGTTGTCGCAGTAGGTAAAAATCAATTGCATCAGCTTCAGGAGTTTTATCATCTGACTGGGGACGGTATCCAGGTTTGATGGATATTTTCGGTATGGATTGAATCATTTTGCTTGTTGATTTCCCTAATTTTATATCAATTCCACAGTTGGGACAAAGGGAGAGTTTGTCCGGTAATTGCCTCATGGAAGCCTTGCTGAAGCCCTTCGAGGACAGTTTCAGTGGGGTTATCATCTGGATCGATATCAGTGTCTTCCGGCACTAAGACAATAATCCGAACGTGTCTGTGGTTGACAAGGGTAAGGGGTCTATCTATACACAGCATCCCTCGATCGTCAATTGTTCCAGTGGTTTCGATCGCTTTCATAGTCTACTTTTTTTTCTGTAAATAACAGTGTTTCCAAGGATATCAAAGAACTCAATGGATCGTGAGATATGGAGTCAGAAACCCGGTTTCTTACAACATCTCGGTGAGAATGCCAAAATTATCGCAGAAACCCGGTTTCTGGGATTTGGGCTCTGTGCGCGGGGAGTCAGAAACCGGGTTTCTTCACCAAATTTCGGTGAGGATGCTTAAATTATGGCAGAAACCCGGTTTCTGGGATTGGGGGCGGAAACCCGGTTTCTTGGTTTCTTTCTATTCTTCAAAGGTTAAATGCTGGATTAATCGATCGCTAGTTGAATCTTCTAAAAAGTAACGATAAGCATCTGCTGACTGAAATTTCGCTCGCACTCCATCTATTTTAGGTAAATTTCCCTGGCGCAAATCAATATATTCTTGATAGCTAGAAAACTCCCAATTCTCGGCTTTTTCAACTATATTAGCAGAGACTGGGTTTAAGTGAATATAGCGAGTTAAGTGTAATAAATACTCTTCTGTCTCTACATGAATCGCCTGAAATCGTCCCTGAAACAATGAACCCACCCTTTGATAGCGTTTACTGATAGCCTTAACATAAGACAGAGTAAACGCCTGCATCAGCTTGGAAAAACGATCGGTTTTCAAGTAAACTAATAAATGATAGTGGTTTGGCATCAAACAATACGCAATAATATCGACACCATGATTAATCAGATGGTTTCTTAATTGGCGTAAAAAATAAATATAGTTTTCTCGCTCAAAAAAGATAAGCTGACGGTTATTGCCTCGGTTATAAATATGGTAGTAATTACCCGCTTGCAAGATAACTTGGCGACGTGGCATTTGGCAGATCGGATGGTACGTGTGCGACTCAGAAACCGGGTTTCTTCCTAAATCCGGCGTGAGATGCCAAAATTATCGCAGAAACCCGGTTTCTGGGATTTGGGCTCTG
>NZ_JAUBTG010000020.1:3455-73208 GCF_036702395.1 Microcoleus sp. D3_18_C2
TGCGCGGGAGTCAGAAACCGGGTTTCTTCCTAAAATCTCGGCGATGATGCAGAAATTATCGCAAAAACCCGGTTTCTGGGATTTGGGCTCTGTGCGCGGGAGTCAGAAACCGGGTTTCTTCCTAAATCGGGCGTGAGATACCAAAATTATCGCAAAAACCCGGTTTCTGGGATTTGGGCTCTGTGCGCGGGAGTCAGAAACCGGGTTTCTTCCTAAAATCTCGGCGATGATGCAGAAATTATCGCAAAAACCCGGTTTCTTGGATTTACTAGCTGCCGCCAATCCGGGCGACATCGCGAGCATTTTCTTCAAACGCAGCCGTCAGCGCATCATCACCGCTTAAACCCGATGCGATCGCCCTTTCAATAGCCTGCAACACCCGCTTGTAATCCCTCGGCATCACCTTCACAAACACCGGCACCATCGAATCCCAATTTGCCAAAACCTTCGATGCTTTCGCACTTCCAGTTAAATCAAAGTGAGTCTGAATTAACTGCCGCAAATCGCTAATTTCCTCAACATCCTCCAATTTTTCCAAATCCACCATCGACATATTGCAGCGAGTAGCAAAATCCCCCGCTTCATCCAAAATGTAAGCGACGCCGCCACTCATACCCGCTGCAAAATTGCGCCCGGTTTCGCCCAAAACTACAACTTTGCCACCAGTCATGTACTCGCAACCGTGATCGCCCACACCTTCAACTACTGCGTTAACGCCGGAGTTACGCACCGCAAAACGTTCGCCCGCCATCCCTCGGATGAAAACCTCACCAGCAGTCGCGCCGTAAAGCACTACGTTACCGACAATCACGTTTTCTTCCGCGACAAAGGTAGAAGCTGGCGACGGATACAAGATGATTTTGCCGCCGCTGAGCCCTTTGCCCAAATAGTCGTTAGCTTCGCCTTCGAGCTCCAGGGTGACTCCCTTGGGCACGAATGCGCCAAAGCTTTGCCCAGCGCTGCCTTGGAAGTGCAGGTGCACCGTGTCATCCGGCAAACCTTCCCAGTTGCGTTTGGTGATTTCGTTGCCGAGAATTGTGCCGACAACGCGGTTGACATTGGTAATCGGTAGTTTGGCGTGGACTTTTTCGCCATTTTCGATCGCACCTTTGCACAAATCCAACAACACAGTCATGTCGAGGGACTTTTCCAAACCGTGATCCTGCGCCATCTGACAATAGCGCCCGACATCCGCGCCAACTTCCGGCTGATAAAGGATTTTCGAGAAATCCAAACCCTTAGCCTTCCAGTGTTCCACCGCTTGCTGAGGTTCTAAAACATCAGTCCGCCCAACCATTTCATTCAGCGTGCGGAAGCCCAACTGTGCCATAATTTCCCGGACTTCCTGCGCGATGAAAGTCATAAAGTTTACCGTGTGATCGGGGTCGCCGGTAAAGTTTTTCCGCAGCAGCGGGTCTTGCGTCGCCACGCCCACCGGGCAAGTGTTCAGGTGGCAAACGCGCATCATGATGCAGCCCAATGTCACCAGCGGCGCGGTCGCAAAACCGAATTCCTCAGCGCCCAGCAAGGCAGCAATTACTACATCGCGGCCGGTTTTCATTTGACCGTCAGTTTCCACGACAATCCGGCTGCGGAGATTGTTGAGTACCAAAGTTTGGTGAGTTTCCGCCAATCCCAATTCCCAAGGTAATCCCGCGTGTTTGATCGAAGTTTGTGGCGAAGCGCCGGTACCGCCGTCGTAGCCGGAAATCAACACGACATCGGCGTGGGCTTTCGCAACACCCGCCGCGATCGTCCCGACTCCCACTTCCGACACGAGTTTCACGCTAATCCGCGCTTCCCGGTTGGAATTTTTCAAGTCGTGAATCAATTCGGCCAAATCTTCGATCGAATAAATGTCGTGGTGAGGAGGAGGCGAAATCAAACCCACACCCGGAGTCGAGTTTCGCACCTTCGCAATCCACGGGTATACTTTTTTACCGGGCAACTGTCCGCCTTCACCGGGTTTCGCACCTTGCGCCATCTTGATTTGCAGTTCCCGCGCTTGGGAAAGGTACAAGCTGGTAACGCCGAAACGCCCGGAAGCAACTTGTTTGATCGCGCTGTTTTTCGAGTCGCCGCGATCGTTCGTCCAAGTGTAGCGATCGGGATCTTCGCCGCCTTCACCGGTGTTCGATTTGCCACCAATGCGGTTCATCGCTACTGCTAGCGATTCGTGGGCTTCTTTAGAAATCGAACCATAACTCATCGCCCCAGTTTTAAAGCGTTTGAGAATAGATTCGATCGGCTCAACTTCCTCAATGGGTATCGATTCCCGCTGTTTGAATTGCAACAAACCGCGCAAGGTAAAATGCTGCTGGTTTTGTTCGTTTACCAGCCCAGAATACTGTTTGAAAAGCGTATAACTGCCCTCGCGCACCGACTTTTGCAGCGCGTGAATTGTCTGCGGACTAAACAAGTGCGCCTCGCCTTCTTTCCGCCACTGATATTCGCCGCCGACATCGAGAGTATGTCCGCTGGCTGGGCGGTCTGGGAATGCGTGGGTATGGCGCAAAATAGCTTCTTGGGCGATGACTTCGAGGTCTACGCCTTCAATCCGGGAGGCTGTCCAAGCAAAGTATTTATCGACTACGGATTTGTTTAAGCCGATCGCCTCAAAAATCTGCGCGCCGCGATAACTTTGAATTGTAGAAATCCCAATTTTCGAGGCAACTTTCGTCACACCTTTTGTTGCCGCTTTGATGTAGTTTTTGCAAGCTGTTTTGTACTCGACATTTAGCAGCAATCCTTCGCGGATCGAATCGGCGATCGTCTCAAAGGCCAAATACGGATTAATCGCGCCGCAACCATATCCAATAAGTGTCGCAAAGTGGTGCACTTCGCGCGGTTCGCCGGATTCGAGCACGAGTCCCGCCCGCGTGCGCGTACCTTTACGGATCAAGTGGTGGTGCAGGCCCGCAACTGCCAGCAGCGCCGGAATTGGGGCTTTGTCTGGACTGATACCCCGATCGCTCAAAATGAGGATATTCACCCCGGAGGCGATCGCGCTGTCTGCTGCTGCAAAAACCTCTTCTAAGGCTTGTTCTAGACCTTTTACGCCGCTTTTGGGGTCAAACAAAATCGGCACGGTGACGGACTTGAAATTGCCCTCATTTACGTGTTGGAGCTTAGCTAATTCTTCATTGCTGAGAATTGGCGTTTTCAGTTCAATTAAATGACAGCTTTCCGGTTCTGGTTTGAGCAAGTTGCGTTCAGCGCCGATCGTAGTTTCGGCAGAAGTTACAATTTCTTCGCGGATAGAATCGATCGGCGGATTGGTAACTTGAGCAAACAACTGCTGGAAGTATTCGTAAAGCAATTTTGGCCGATTGGAAAGCACCGCCAGCGGCGTATCCGCACCCATCGCGCCGACAGCTTCCACGCCATCTTTTGCCATCGGTGCTAACAGCAACCGCAGTTCTTCAAAGGTGTAGCCAAAGGCCATTTGGCGCTGCAATAATGTTTCGGGATGAGATTCTGCCAATGCCGGCGCATCTTTCAGTTTGGCGATTTCGACCATGTGCTGGTCGATCCACTGGCGGTACGGGTGTTCTGTGGCGATTTTGGTTTTAATTTCCTCGTCAGAGACGATGCGGCCTTCCTCGGTATTTACCAGGAACATCCGCCCCGGTTGCAAGCGACCTTTTGATACAATTCGTTCAGGGGCGATCGGCAAAACTCCGGCTTCCGATGCCATAATTACCAAGTCGTCTTTGGTAACGCAGTAGCGGGAAGGGCGCAAACCGTTGCGATCGAGCACGGCCCCGATCGATGTACCATCGGTAAATGCGATCGAAGCTGGGCCGTCCCAAGGTTCCATCAAGCAAGAATGGTATTCGTAGAAAGCTTTTTTCTCGTCACTCATGGACTCGTGGGCTGTCCAAGGTTCGGGAATCATCATCATGACAGCGTGCGGCAAAGAACGCCCGGCCAAAGTCAGCAATTCCAAAGCATTGTCAAAAATCGTCGAGTCGCTGCCTTCGATATTGATTAAATTGGGGATTTTCTTTAAGTCATCGCCGAATAGTTCCGACTCGAACAGCGATTGCCGCGCGTGCATCCAGTTAATGTTGCCGCGCATTGTGTTAATTTCGCCGTTGTGGGCGATGTAGCGGTAAGGGTGCGATCGTTCCCAACTCGGAAAAGTATTGGTGCTGAAGCGCGAGTGAACTAGGGCTAGAGCGCTTTCCATGTCTGGGTCGTGCAGTTCGGGATAGTAATCGCCGACTTGCACCGGCATTAACATACCCTTGTAGACGATCGTCCGGCACGAGAGAGTGGAATTGTACCAGTAGGGGTCTGTGTTAGTTCTGCGGATGGCGTTGTGAGCCCGTTTGCGGATGACGTACAGTTTCCGCTCGAAAGCCGCCTCGTCAATACCTGCGGCGCGCCGGAGGAACACTTGCTGCATGAAGGGTTCGCTAGATTTGGCGGTGTCGCCGAGGGACGAGTTGTCCGTGGGCACATCGCGCCAGCCCAGCACTTCCTGGCCTTCTTCTGCGGCGATTTCCTCAAAAATGCGTTTGCCGTTTTCCCGTTCAGTTCGATTTGGCGACGAGTAAATCGCGCCAACGCCGTACTCGCCGGCTTCGGGAAGTTCGATGTTTAGGGCCGCCGTTACTTTCTTGAGAAACTTGTGGGGCACCTGCATCAAAATCCCCGCCCCGTCTCCGGTGTTGGGTTCGCAGCCGCACGCGCCTCGGTGGTCGAGGTTCAGCAGGATTGTTAGTGCCTGCTCGACTATTTCGTGGGATTTGTTACCCTTCATGTGTACGATGAATCCGACTCCGCAAGCGTCGTGCTCGAACTGCGGATCGTACAAGCCTTGTTTTTGTGGCAGTCCGTTGCTGTTCATTTTGATGTGTCTCTCAAAGTGGTGAAAAGATGTTGATCTAGAGTAGATGGTGGGATGCCGATCGATCTAGTATCATTTATTATAGGTGGATCTACTGCATTGGGTAGATGCACGAAAAAATCAAAGCTGAGGCGATCGAGCTAGCGTGAAAAAATAGTTACAGCCGATGAGTTAACTATGGAACCCGAAAATCTAAATATTTATGCTTAAACACTCTTCAATTATTAGCGCGTCTCCTGAGATTATGGGCGGCACCCCAGTCTTTGCTTTTACTAGAGTTCCAGTACAAACACTTCTGGATTATCTGAAAGCAGGAGAATCAATTGATGATTTTTTGGATGGATTTCCAACTGTGACTAAAGGGCAAGCTATTGGGTTGCTGGAAGAGGCTGAAAGACAGTTTGTTGGTAATTAGATGATAAATTGATATTGGCATTTTTTTTTACCGCAGAGAGCGCAGAGAGCGCAGAGGAAGAGAAGAGAGAGATGAGTAATAATGATTGAGATTGTAAAAAATGACACTGAAAGAATTAGAAAAACAACTCTTAGCCTTAACTCCCAGTGAAAAAACTCAGGCCATACAGCTATTAGCTCAAAGTTTAAGCAATACCTGGCAAGGAATTGAAAAAACTCCCGGCGTGTGTGGGGGCGATGCTAGAATTGCGAAGACTCGCATACCTATTTGGTCGATGGTAAATTATCGCCTTCTGGGTGCAAGTGATGTGCGAATTTTGCAAGACTTTCCTCATTTGAGTGCAGCAGATTTGGCAAATGCTTGGGCTTATGCTGAGGCACACCCAGAGGAAATTGAAGCAGCCATCGCTAGAAATGAGGAAGATTAACAAATGGTGCGTCTTTATGCAGATGAAAATTTTCCACTGGTAATCGTGGAATTACTGCGAATTTGTGGTCACGATGTTTTGACAGTGCAGGAAACTGGAAATGCTGGACTGGGGATTCCTGATGAAGATGTGTTAGCTTTTGCTATTAACCACAATCGAGCTGTTTTGACGCGCAATTGGGATGATTTTAGACACCTACACCGTTTGCAACCCGATCGTAAAGGTATCATTATTTGCAAAGAAGATTTGAATATTGAGAGACAAGCTACACTGATTAATGAAGCTATTTCTACTGTCGAAAATCTCACAGGTAAATTGATTCGGGTAATTCGTCCGCCACAGTGAAAACAAGCTGATTGCTCAACAACTACCCCAGCAGATTATAATCGACCTTAGAGAAGTATTAGCATTAGCCACAAAAGTCGAGTCGCCATAATCTCCCGACAAATATACCGATTCCCTATGCAATTTTTCTCAACCGCTCAATCCTCGATCGCCCATCAACCCTATAATAACTTTATGGCGTTGTTAGTGCGAGTTTATCCTCAGCGCTTGGGTGACATTCTCCACCAGCATTTTGCCTTCTCATCCACGATGAACCTTTCTGAAAAATTGCAAAAAGTCGATCGACTCAAAGCCTGGTTGGATAGCTTTCGTCCGCTTTCTCCCACTGTGGTTGCAGAATTGAAAAAACTCTACGACGTTCGGTTCACTTATCATTCTAATGCGATTGAGGGAAACACCTTAACGCAACGCGAAACCGAATTAGTCCTAGAAACCGGCATCACTGTCGGTGGCAAAACTTTGCGAGAACACCTAGAAGTCATCGGACATCGAGATGCGATCGACTATATTGAAATGCTAACGCGATCGGACACGGAGATCGGTGAATGGGAGATTAAACAAATTCACAACTTAATTATAAGGGCGATCACCCCGGAGGAAGCTGGACGCTATCGGCAGTTAGATGTCAAAGCCGCCGGTACCGAATACCTCTATCCGCCTCATTATTTGCTTTCGGGTTTGATGCCGGAATTTATCGAATGGCTCAACAGTGATAAAATCAAATCGTTACATCCGTTAGAGTATGCAGCCGAAGCACATCTTCGCTTTGTGTCGATTCATCCATTTCGGGATGGTAACGGACGGACGGGACGGCTATTGATGAATCTGCTGCTGTTGCGGGCTGGATATCCCATTGTCATTATCTCTAACCAGGTGCGTGCTGCCTACATCGATGCGATCGCAGAAGCACAGCAGCAGGGTTCTGGGATTGAGCCCCTCCTCGATCTTATTGTAGATGCGGCCCGATACTCGCTGATCGAAACCTTGCAAATCCTAGCAACCGCTAGCGATAGCCTGGGTCAAGGGCTGCCTTTCTATCAAGAGATGCTAGCCGTTTTGCAACAGCAGTCTCAAAAGCTGGATTAGAATTCACCAAAAATCCGCTGCTATCAAAATTATTCATCTCTCTCTTCTCTTTCTCTGCGCCCTCTGCGGCCTCTGCGGTTAAATCATTCCGAAACCACCGTAAATCGTGCAAGATGTCCCATTAAATAAAGAACCAGCCGCCACAGATAAAGATTTGATGTAGATTGGGGCGATCGAACCCATAACAGGTGACAACAGCTATGTTGGTTTTGCTATGGTTGTTAAGGCAGGTCGATCGGGCTGAGCGCAACTCTTGCAAAACTCTACAGTCGGCTAACCAGTGCCCGCAGGTGGGCTTCGGTTTTAACTATAGATTAGTTAATCTCAAAAAACAACGTCGTTTACCAAAGGATTCAGCAAGCAATCCTCAAGGAGTGAAAATCATGGTTCAGATTCAAGAAATTTCTCAAGTATCTACCCTGCACGCACCTGCAGCACCCAACGGAGTAGCCGCTACAGAATTGCGGCCTTGGGGCTCATTTACGACTCTAGAAGAAGGCCCAGGATATAAAATTAAGCGGATCGAAGTTAAGTCTGGACACCGCCTCAGCCTGCAAATGCACCACCACCGCAGCGAACACTGGATTGTGGTTTCAGGTACTGCAAAAGTTACTTGTGGCGAAACTGAACAAGTTCTGTTTACCAATCAGTCTACCTACGTTCCTCAGTGCATTTCTCACCGCCTGGAAAATCCGGGAGTTATCCCTCTGGTTTTAATTGAGGTGCAGAATGGCGAATATCTCGGAGAAGATGATATTGTACGCTTTCAAGACGATTATGCCCGTACAGAAAAGGCTAAGTAACTCAAGTTGCTAAAAATATAGGGGTAAGGTGCGCTGCGGCGCACTTTACATTCTCTGGGTAAGGTGCAAGGCTAGGCGCACTCTACATTTTCAAAACTCAACATTACTTCCCAAATTACCAATTACAAATTACCAATTACTCATAATGATTCATCTGAGCAAAACAGCAGCAACAGAAGTAACGCGCCTCAAGTCGAAGCATCCGAACCCCAATGCTTTATTTCGTCTGGGCGTGGAATCGAGCGGCTGCTCCGGTTTGTCTTATACAATGGCATTTGACGATGGGCCAGCCCCAGAAGACGCTGTATGCGAGTCGGAGGGGATTGAAGTTGCGATCGACCCCCAGCACTTAAAATATCTCAATGAGCTCACCTTGGATTATTCAGAAGACTTGATGGGCGGAGGTTTCCGATTTCACAATCCCAATGCCGCCCAAAGCTGTAGCTGCGGCAACTCCTTTTCTGCCAAGGAATAACCAACCTGTAGGGTGCGTCAATCGATTTTAGATTTTAGATTTTAGATTTTAGATTGACTTGCGCGAGATAAATGCGGGGGCTTGAGGATTTGCGATTTGCGATTTGGGATTGATTCCACGGATAAATCACGTGGCGGGTACCATCAAGAAATTCTTGGTCAGTTGCAGAGAATCCTTCAATTCTAAAATCTAAAATAGATTGACGCACCTGACCAAATAAGCAATAACCAATATGATTTAGAGTGCGTCAGTTGCAGATAATTATAAAATCTAAAATCTAAAATCTAAAATCTAAAATCTAAAATCTAAAATCGTATGATGACACTCAAAGACTTAGAAAAAGTCCAAAAAACCTTCAAAGAAGCCGGTCAAGACTACCAAGTTGAACTAGAAAGCGGGAGGATTATCATTGTGGGCCCGTCAGACATTGTATCTAGCGAAATAGGTGTAATTTTCAGTTGGCTGCTCGCCAATTGGGTTTATCCCCGCCGTTTGGGTCGAGTTTTTGACTCCGCAGGGGGCTTTATTTTACCTGATGCTAACCTTACAGCACCTGATGTTTCTTTTGTCCGAGCCGCACGTCTCAGGCAAAGTCCCCGTTATTTCGGAGAATTAGTCCCAGATTTAGTAGTAGAAATTAAATCACAGAGCGATCGCATTAAACCGCTAGAAAAAAAGATTCATAATCTCCTAGAACTCGGAGCGCAAGTAGGAATTTTGATCGATCCAGATGAAGAAACTGTAACAGTTTATCGTCAGGAAGGTGAACCAATTGTGTTAGGAAATCAAGATATTTTGACTGTTACCGAACTTTTTCCGGGTTGGGAATTGCCAATTGCTGAACTGTGGCCGCCAATTTTTACTGAAGCAGAAACTCAAACTGAAGCCTAATAAAGTTTATGCAGATTTTACATAGCCAGAAATGCGAAAAACCTCTCTTCTCTTCCTCTGTGTCCTCTGCGCTCTCTGCGGTTAAATAATTCCTATGCAACCGTAAACGATATCAGTGCAATGGAAAAGCTTTCAATCAAGCTGGCGTACCGAGAATAATCCACTGCATTAACTGCTCCCACTCTGGAGATTGAGCTAACAAATCTGCATCGAATTCATTTCCCGCATCCTGCGAAAACTCGGCGAAAGCTTCCGCCCAATTAATTACCGTTTCCACAGGCAAATAAGGCGTATAATTCCAAGAACGCTGCAAAAACTCTACCATCTCAACAGAATGACCGGTGCGGTACAAATACCAAGCAATCCAAACTAAGGTACTGTACTTGATTTGCTTTTCCAACAAACGTATTTTATCCGGCAATTCGGGGCGGGCAAAAAAATTGTCCATGACTGCGGCGAGGGATTTAGCCTGCGGTAAACCTTTGTACATGGCGCTTTGTTCGTGCTGGCGGTAGCAAACAGTTACTTGCTGCAACCACTCTGCTTCGCATCCCATTAAGGCTAAACGCAGCACTAAATCTGTATCTTCCGCCGGGGGAAATCGAGGATCAAATCCGCCGGCGCGCTCTAACCAGTGACGGCGAAATACCATCGCGCTGGGTAATACTGGTTTCCACCGCAGCCACATTTCTAAGTCTAATTTAGGGACATTTTGCCAGGGTTTGACATCTTTTAGCGGTTCGCCTATACTATTAACTAGACGCCAGCCGCTGTGAACTATTCCTAGATGTGGTTTCGCTGCAAATACAGCCATTTGTGCTGCTAATTTGTCGGGAAAAAAGTAGTCGTCAGCATCGAGAAAGGCGATAAATTCTCCTCGCGCTAGCTCGATGCCGTGATTTCTGGCAATCGAAACTCCTCGATTTTGTTGGTAAATGTAGCGAATTCGATCGCCATATTTCTCTAAAACTAATCTAGTGTCATCTTTGGAACCGTCGTCTATGACAATAATTTCCCAGTTAGTATAGGTTTGGTGCAGAACGCTATCTACGGCTTGGCCGACGTAAGCAGCACAGTTGTAAGCCGGAATTACTACGCTTACCTGCGGGGTGCGATCGATCGTAACATTACTCATAATTAATTATCTTAAATTCGATTGCGTCTTTATTTTACAATGAGTGTAGGGTGCGTCAGTTCCTGACGCACCCAGCAAGGGGTTATTGTGTTCATTAATTTTGGTTCAAGAATTTGCCAAGGTAAGTTGGTGCGAGTTCAGTAAATCATGGGGGCGAATAGCTGAATGGTAGCGATCGCCTTTTACCTTCAAATACTTGTCAACTATTTGCAAAACCTGTTCGGGATTGGCTGGCTTCCTCAAAAAATCGGAAGCACCTGTCAATTTCGCTCGCGTGCGGTCAATTATACTGTCTTGACTGGTCAAAAACACGATCGGAGTTTCCCGAAAAGCGGGTGTCTTTCGCAAAAAATTGCACAAAGCAAAGCCACTTGTCTTCGGCATCACCACGTCCATAAAAATTAAAGCAGGCTTTTGTTTGGCGAGGAGGCCCACTCCCTGCATGGGATCTTGAATTTTTAGGACTCGATACCCTTCCGGCAATAAAATTTGCTCTAAAAATTCGCATACTGTCGGACTGTCATCGATACAGGCAATCAAAGGGCGACCCGGCCCTGCGATCGCCGCCGCCAGGCGCCACTGTTCTATAGGCGACGGCAAGTCTGGTACTGTTCGGAAATTTACTAAACCCTGCTTGATGTAATTAACTAAAGCGCGAGTTGCCACTGTCACGCACTGCTTTTTCTTAAATGCAATATCCCAAAGAGTATTCTCGCCGTTGAATACGTTACCCAAAGCGATCAAAGAATTAGAACTAAATCGATTTTGCTGCAACTGGGCCGACGGTTTTAAAAGCGGTGCTTGTTCTGGATCTACAAGCCACAAACCCATTGCTTTCCACTTTTGCCAAATTTCTTCTGTACAACACAGAATTTTTTCTACTTCTGTTAAAGACAGCAGCAAAGAAGAGGTAATGGTAGAAAAATATTTCTGGGACGGACGCCACTCCCGGCGCAAACCCGATTGACCTATCAGAGCAAATAACACTTCGGAAAGGCTGGTGTGGACGATCGCCCTAGCTTGTTCCAGACTCATTTCGCTGGCTGCTATCCCTCGCTGAAGCAGTTGATATTCCCATAGTTCTCCAGCATCGAGGTTTCTGAGATCCACTTGAAAGTTTCGACAGTGTTGCCCGATAGCCCTGTACCAGCGTCTCGCTCTGTGCGCTCCTCCTGTGGCATAAACCAAACTACCCTGAAAAAAGTAAAGTTGCCACTGTTGCTCCCCTTGCTCTAACAGCAGTTTCCCCGTTGCTTGTTTCTGGCTGAGTACAGCCAGAGTATGGGACAACATTTTGTATCCGATTGCGGTAGCAGACATATCAACTCGCATCCCCTGTACTCTGTTTGTACCATTATAGAGCTGCTGAGTTTTGAAAGATAACAGTAATATTACTGAAGTTGGGTTAAGAAATACCACTAATTGTGAGAATTTAACCCTCTTAGGGAGTGATTCCCCTCGGTAGTTTTAGCCATGAGGATGCAACGCCTATTTGCACTATTAACTAATAACTAAACTACTGTTTGTGACTAATAACTAATTGCCATCGCTATCTTTGGGAGGTACTGGATCGTAACCCCCTGGATGAAAAGGATGACAGCGTAAAATTCGCTTAACTGCCATTGAACTGCCGCGGGCCGGCCCAAATCTTTCTATTGCTTCGATCGCGTATTGCGAACAAGTTGGCTGAAATCTACAGGCGTTAGGCAGATAAGGAGAAATCCCCATTTTGTAGCCTCGGATTAATCCGATCAGCAATATTTTCACAATTTTTACCTCAGCGATTGATTAGATTAATAGGCCAATCTTGTCCAACACCGCTGTAAGCTAGGTGCATCGAGAGCATTCACAGCGGTTAGAGTTCGGCCAACTTTTCTCGTACCAATTATACCTATTTTCATTTTTATTTTAGATACTTAAAGCACAATTTGAGGAGATAATATGGTACTTGTTTCTGAGTTCGCTACTTGACCGATACCTAAAAAATTACCGTCTCGATCGTAAACCTGCAAGGGATAGGGAGGTTCGGGTATTGGGTTGCTACTTTCCTCCTCTGGCCCGATCGGCGTTTCGGGAATCGGGAGGCGCTGTCCTTGAAACCAGCGTTTGGTATATTCAGGGGAAAGGACGATCGCACCTAAATGTCCCAAAACCGCCGATGGCAAAATCGGGCAGAATTTATTCTCCTGCAATTGCAGTTCCAATTCTTCAAAACTGAGACTTTCCTCGATCAAAAAACCGCTACTTTCGGTGCGAGTCAAACAAGCCAAAGTACCGCCTGCATTCAACAGTGCGCCCAAATCCCGCGCGATCGCCCGAATGTAAGTACCCGCCCCGCAGGCGATCGACAAATCCAATTCAGGAAAATCCCCCGGCCGCCAATCCAATATTTCCAGCCGAAAAACTTCAACATTTCTAGCAGCAACTTCCACTATTTCGCCTTTTCTAGCTAACTCATAAAGCCGTTTTCCTCCCACCTGAACCGCACTAAAACTTGGCGGAAATTGCTCGATTTTTCCTAGAAATTTTGGCAGTGCAGCTTGCACTTTTTCTAAACTCAACTCCGGCACCGGTCGAGAATGGAGAATTTCTCCTTCTAAATCGTCAGTAGCAGTAGTTAAGCCAAATCGAATCGTGCCTCGGTAAGCTTTATTGTGTTGGAGATATTGCAGCAGTCTGGTTGCTTTGCCCAGGGCGATCGGCAAAACGCCAGTCACCGCAGGATCGAGGGTTCCTCCGTGTCCGACTCGCTTGAGTTTCAATAGTCGACGCACTCGCCCCACGCAGTCGTGAGAGGTCATGCCCGCAGGTTTGTTGAGATTGAGAAAACCGTCAGTAGTCATTAGTCAGTAGTCAGTAGTCAGTAGTCAGTAGTCAGTAGTCAGTAGTTATTTATTATTTGTTATTTGTCATACCAAATCCTGCTTAAATAACTTTCTCTATCTTAGTCTGCGAAGGCAGACTTTGTTTGTGTAGTTTGAGGTCAAAAGCGGTTTCAAGCACCGAGTCTCATAAAATGGTTAGCCAACCCGGATTTTGTATCAGTCAACAGTCAACAGTCAACAGTCAACTGTCCACAGTCAACTGTCCACAATTCCCAATTAAAGAATAAAGTCTGCCTGACTGATAGAAGCGCGGGCAACTCCGAATAAAGTAGCCAGAGTTTCCTTGGTACTTGTAAGCTGAATAATTGTACTGGGCGAAGTTCCTGCCCCAGCGGCAATGGTGAGTTCGCCAAAAGTAAGGCCGGCAGCCAAGCGAATTTGATCCGTACCATCAGTAAAATCTGTAATCACATCCCCGTCTGCTAAACGCCCGATCGCAAAAGTATCATTTCCGGCGCCGCCAGTTAAACTATCTCGGCCGCGATCGCCCGATAAACAGTCATTGCCGATGCCACCAAACAGCGAGTCATCGCCGGCACCCCCAAAAAGCGTGTCATCGCCCGCGCCTCCCAACAAAGTATCGGTGTCTTGGTTGCCAAACAGCAAATCATTGCCAACGTCGCCCAGCATAGAGTCAGAACCTTTGCCGCCGTAGAAAGTATCGTCGCCGGCGCCGCCCAAAACGCTGTCACGGCCAGCACCGCCGAACAGTCTGTCATCGCCAACGTCGCCCAGCAGTGAGTCGTCGCCGTCGCCACCGTAGAGGGAATCGTCTCCGCCTAAGCCGAAAATGCTGTCAGGGCCACCCAAACCAAATATCAAGTTAGCGCCCGCACTACCTCTGAGGGAGTCGGGGCCGCTGGTGCCGCGAGTGCCGCCAGCGGCCCCTCCGGGACGGGTACCGCCGCCGGTGGGGGTTGGGGTTGTGATGGGAATTGGTACAAGTGGCACTGCTGATGGCATGATTCTGAAGATGGGTAGAAATTTGCAATTCTAACTTAACTTAAAAGCGGAAGTTATAAGCACGCCAACCGCCCAGATCAGAAATATCGATCGCATCCGCCACAGCATAAGGTTCGCACAAAAAGCCCTGCACTGTCGAGCCGTCCTCCAACACCAGCGTACCAATTCCCAAGGGCGAGGGAATTTTAGCGACAAATTCGCCGAAAGCTGCGATCGACAACTCCCAAACTTCCACCTCGATCGCGCTACCGCCCTCTATCTGACGCACCAATCCCGGCTTGCCCAGAGCAGTACCCGTCAAAGCGTACAGCTTGTAAATCGGGCTGGTACGGCAGGCGCGAACCAAAATTCCTCCGAGTTCGATTAGTTGATAATTCAGCGGTTCACCGCTCAAATGAGCGCCAACTACGGCTATTTTGACTCGTCCTTCTGAGTCAGGTTTGGCTGCGATGGCGGGATCTGGGAGGGTTGGCAGCGGCCGACCGGTTGCGCCCAAAGTTCCCCCCAAGCTAGCGTGGAAAGCAGATCCCAGGCGGCAGAGCGATAAATCGTGCCACGCAGGAGCCATCAGTGTCAATCCTGCGGGCAATCCGCTGCTTTGAAACCCGCTGGGAACTGCGATCGCGCACAAATCGAGCAAATTCGCAAAGTTCGTGTAGCGCCCGAGATTGGTGTTGAGCGCGATCGGCTCGGCTGCAACTTCTGCCACAGTATAAATCGTACCTGTTGTGGGAACCGCCAACACATCCATTGACTGCCACTGAATTTCTGCCTGCTTGCGGAGCTCGGCCAACCGGTACGACGCGCGGTAGGCTGCGACGGCATCGTAGCGTTTGCCGCCGCTGATAATTTGGTAGACGATCGGATCGATCGCATCTGGGTGCGCGTCGAGGAAATCGCCGATCGCGGCCAACCTTTCTGCTACCCAAGGCCCGCCGTAGAGCAGTTCGGCAGCATCCGCAAAGGGTTTGAAGTCTATAGGTGCGATCGTGCAGCCCAATGATTGCAAGCGCGCGATCGACTCTCGGTAGCGCTGTTCGGCTTCTGCATTCCCGAAAAATTCGAGTTCGCCGTCTGCGGGAATTCCCACCCGCAAGCGGGATAAATCCGGCAAAACTTTCGTTTCAGGGTGGCGAGAAAACGCATCCTCAGCGTCAAAACCGCTGGCTGCTTGCAGCACGGAGGCCGCATCCGCACAGGTGAGAGCGAACACAGAAACGCAATCGAGCGATCGCACTGCCGGTAGCAAGCCGCGAGTGCCGATCGATCCGCAACTTGGCTTCAGCCCGACAATGTTGGTAAAAGCAGCGGGAACCCGCCCCGATCCTGCGGTATCGGTACCCAGAGCAAAACTCACCAATCCGGCGGAGACTGCTGCTGCGGAACCGGAACTCGATCCGCCCGGAATGTAGCGCCGATCGAAGGGATTGCGACAAACTCCATAAGGTGTGCGGGTTCCGACTAATCCTGTGGCAAATTGATCCATGTTTGTTTTGCCGATCGCGATCGCACCTGCCGCGCACAGGCGCTCTACGACTGCGGACGATCGCGCTGGAGTGCGAGCAAACGCAGGACATCCCGCCGTAGTCGGAACGCCCGCCCAATCGAGATTATCTTTGATCGCAAAAGGTATTCCGTAGAGCGGCAACTGCTGCGGGTCTAGGTTTTCCAAGGCTTTGGCGCGTTCGAGGGTTTCCGCCTCCGGTGCTAAATAAATCCATACTGCCGGATCTGCATAGCGTTCGATCCGATCGTACACGCTGGCGATCGCATCTGCAGGCGCGATCGAGCCGGTGCGGTAGCGATCGAGCAGCGAATGAATGTCGAGACTGTTGCTGTAGTTAAATTTTTCCATAGTGCACGGTCAGTCGATTTTAGATTTTAGATTTTAGATTTTAGATTGAAGATTTGACTTCATATCATTTCTGGTTATATGAGGATGATTTAACCGCAGAGAACGCAGAGAACGCAGAGGGAGATCCCAGAGAGATGAATAATTCCAATGCTAACGGATTTGACTTCACAGGCTGTGTTAGGCGATCGTTATTACAACAAATAGAATGTTAGTTTACCGCATTGTCGATCGTACTCGCATCCAGTCTAGGACTCGAAGTATTTCTCAAGAAATCTTCAACCATGACCTTGCTGGTTTCGTCTTTTTGTGCAGATAAACTTCGCGATCGACAATCGCCCCATCTCATTGCCCGGTTTAATCTTCCAAAAATTTTAATTTTACTTCGAGAAAAACGGTTTTTTGTAACATTTTACACATTTTCGCATCAAGTTTGCTGTTAGGGTTTGAAACGTAGCAATCTAGTAAGATTGCACGCTACAGTATGCTTATCTTTAAAAAAAGTAAGTGAATTGCAGCAATCAACAGTCTAGGATAAATCCCTGAGTCCGCCAGGGAATGAATTCCCTGTCTAATAGTTAAAGTCCTCTGAAGAGGACTAATGAGTTTAAAATTTTTATTAGTCCTCTTCAGAGGACTTTAGCTTTGAGACAGGGGTTTCAACCCCTGTCGGACTAGGGGTTTAACGTGGAAAGTTGAAATCAATTGGCTTTTGGAGTGTCCCTACAAGGGCTAGGTACCTTACCTGAAAAGTGCTGTATACAGACAAAAACCGAAAAAATTTAACCGCTTCTAGGGTTCCGATTTGAATCAGTTTCTAACTCTGTTTAGAAAGTTCAAGTGCTGGTCCGAGAGAAGCAGACTGGTTGCCCCAATATTTTAATTTTAGGGAAACACTAGCCAGTTACACGGCGGGATAAAAGCCCGGGAGAAACGCGATCGGTCAGCAAGACTCGGTTCGTTAGCTCTCGGGCTTTATCCTTGTATATCAGGGGGGTTTGCGGCAGCTAAGGAAGCCAAAGAAGGTGCAAAAGCTCGATCGACATATTCACCTCTAACCAGCAACCAGAATATGCTATGAATATCCGATATTGCTCCCCAAAAATAACGCGATCGCCCTTGTCCTACTGCGCCCTATTTTTCATCACCTTGTTTTTTGCTGTCGGCTGCGTCAACCCGGCAATTTATATCAAAACAACCACAGAAAGCGAAGCAGCTTCTTCAGTAAGTGCTAACGCAGTTCGCCTCGGATTCAGCGCGTGGCCCGGCTGGTTTCCTTGGCAAATTGCCAAAGAACAAAAGATATTTGAAGCTAACAATGTTGCTGTAGACTTAAAATGGTTTGACGGCTACTTAGAATCGATCAGCACCCTCACAGCAGGACAGATAGATGCTAACAGCCAAACCCTCGGCGATACAGTAAACTCTATATCAGGCGGCGCCGACCAAGTAATTGTTTTAGTCAACGACAACTCGACAGGAAATGACAAAGTGATTGTCGCCGAAGGCATCAATTCCGTTGCCGATTTAAAAGGCAAAAAAGTTGCCGCAGAGGAGGGTACTGTCGATCACTTTCTATTGCTGTTAGGGCTGAGAAAAGCAGGTTTATCAGTGCAAGATATTCAATTTGTACCGCTGGAAACCGGCAAAGCTGCGGCGGCTTTCGTCGGAGGACAAGTCGATGCGGTGGCAGTATTTGCGCCGTTTACCACGCAAGCCTTAAAGCGAAAAAACAGCAAGGAACTGTTTAGTTCCAAAGATTTTCCGGGGGCGATTTCTGACCACTTGGTATTCACGCGAAAGTTTATCGGCGAACACCCCGATCGAGTGCAAGCCCTGGTCAATTCATGGTTTGCAACATTGGAATACATGAAAGCCAATCAAGAGAAATCTTACGAGATTCTCGCCAACCGCGCCGGAGTTAGCGTTGAGGAATATAAAGAATATGAAAACGGCACTCAGATATTTACGATAGAGGAAAACTTGAAAGCCTTTCAACCGGGAAATGACATGACATCATTGCAGTTTGCGGCGGCCGAAATGACTAAATTTCTTGTAGATGTAAATTTAGCAAAAACCCAACCAGATATCAGTACATTATTTGACGATCGCTTTATCAAAGCTTATGCCGAAGGTAAAAGCTAGGAGGCAAAATTTACGATTTTGCAGACACAACAAAGTTTCCACCTTATTATTTATACCAAAAAGCTACTAAAATTACTCGCTCAATCATTCCGCAATTAAATCATGCCACCAAATCCCGATCCTCGATCGATCCAATCCCACCTCAAGCAAAAAAGCCTAAATCCCACCGTTTTCTGGCGGATTGCGGAAGAGATACCACAACCCCTCAATATTGGGTTAACGGTGACATCGATCGCACTGCCGCTGCTGCTGTGGTGGCTAGTAACAACCTTCGCCGATGTAGACCCCAAATTTTTGCCTTCCCCCGGCAAAGTTTTAGAGGCATTTGGTAGGCTGTGGAACACTCGCGAACTTTTGAAAGACACGGTAGCGAGTTTGTGGCGGGTGGGAGTGGGCTTTCTGTTCGCCTTGGTTTTTTCCATACCAATTGGTGTGCTGATGGGCAGTTTTGCCAGTATTCGCGCCTTGCTAGAACCCATGTTCGGCTTGATGCGATATATGCCCGCACCAGCGTTCATTCCCCTGCTAATTCTCTACTTGGGAATCGGCGAAGAACCCAAAATAATGCTGATATTTATCGGCGTATTTTTCTTCAATTCGCTGATGGTGATGGATACAGTCAAGTTTGTTCCCAAAGACTTGATAGAATCTACTTATATGTTGGGCGGGAATCGCTGGGAAATCCTCACTCAAGTTATTTTTCCCCACGTTTTGCCGGGAATTCTTGATGCTAGCCGCATCAACTTGGCTGCGGCTTGGCAATTGGTAATCGTCTCGGAATTGATTGCGGCAACCGAAGGCTTGGGCCGCCGGATCAGCGTCGCAGGTCGATTTCTCCGAACCGATGAAATTTTTGTGGGGCTGATTGTCATTGGGGCGATCGGACTGACTTTTGACTTGCTTTTTCAATATCTGCTGCGGGTTTCTTGTAAATGGTCAAGTCAGAAACAGTAAGCAGATCGGGACTTACGCATGGGGCTCAGAAACCGGGTTTTTTTTACGAAAATACACAGCTTGCAGCCCGCATATTAGGTAAAAAACCCGGTTTCTTTGTCGGAGTGCGTAAGTCCTGCAGAGGTTAAAAAGCAGAATGGTGTCATTTTTTTACTTACAATACAGAGGATAAACTCATGTTTCTACAAATCAACAACCTGCACAAAAACTTTGAAACAAAAAAGGGTAAATTAGTTGTCCTCAAGGACATCAATATGACCATCAAGCAAGGCGAATTTATCTGCGCGGTAGGCGCATCCGGTTCTGGCAAATCTACTCTGTTGAGGCAGATTGCGGGATTGGACAAGCCGACAACAGGGGAAGTGAAAATTGATGGGAAAGAAGTTGTTTCGCCTGGGCCCGATCGAGGTATGGTATTTCAGCATTACACTCTTTATCCTTGGATGAACGTGCAGGAAAATGCTGAGTTTGGCCTTAAACTTCAAGGCGTTTCCAAGAAAAAGCGGCGCGAACAAGCTAGCTATTATTTGAATGTGGTAGGATTGACGCAGTTTGCTTCGTCGCTGCCGAAGGAATTGTCGGGGGGGATGAAACAGCGGGTGGCGATCGCCCGCGCCCTCGCTTCTGAACCTAAAGTGTTATTAATGGATGAACCTTTCGGCGCATTGGATATCCACACTAAAGAATCGATGCACGAATTCATGCTGGATTTGTGGCGCCGCACTCAGATTACAATCTTTATGATTACCCACGATGTCGAAGAAGCGGTGTTTCTTTCCAATCGGATTTATGCTTTGGGCGCTCGTCCCGGTACAGTGAGAAAGGAAATGTCGATTAATTTGCCCGATCGCACTCCCAGCGTTAAACGCCACGCCAAATTCCACGATTACCGCGACGAACTCATGGATTTGATGCGGAAACACGGACAGGAAGCAGTTGCAATGGCTGCTTAAATAGAAATAGGTTTGCAGTTGCACTTTTAGGAACAGGCAAGATGCCTGTTCCACAAAGACTAAATTTTCTTGTGGAACAGGCATCTTGCCTGTTCTTAAAAATAGTGCAAGATATCAGTGGAGATAAATATTACTTTGGGAGAAAGTGAGTTTTGCCACTACAAAATACTATTATTTTGTTTCGCTGACCTACCCAAATACATCAAGAGGAACTTATGGTGCAACTATCATCGATCGACAAAAACTCACAAATTGATTCAAGCCTCGTATTAATCGAAGAAACCGTACCGGGCGGCGCGTACTGGTCGGGAGTCATCAAGCGGGGAAACACCCTGCGAATCACCGATTTAGAAGGCTCTCGCGGCGTTTCCATGCTGTGCTACAACGCCGACAATGCGATCGAACGTTTCAACGCAGCAGACACCGCCAAAATTCAATTCAACGCCTTTCTCAAACAAGGCATGGTCATCTACACAGACATGGGGCGCGTCCTATTTTCCATCACCCAAGATACCTCCGGCTGTCACGATTTGCTAGGAGGATGCAGCAACGCCATTAGCAATGCCAAAAAATACGGCGAAGGAGACTGGAAAAACTCCCGCGACAACTTCCTCAAAGCCCTAAGTCGGTGGGGATTGGGCAAAAAAGATATCATGCCCAACCTCAACTTATTTACTCGCATTGCCGTCAAACCAGACGGCACGATGGAGTATCGCGAAGGCTGCGAGAAACCCGGTAGTTTTATCGATTTGCGAGCCGAAATGAACGTATTGACAATTATCTCTAACTGTCCCCACATCCTGCATCCGGGTTCAATTTACGATCCAAAACCCATCCAAATTCAGATTGTGAAATCCCCCGCACCCGCACCAGACGACTTGTGCCGCACCGCCAACCCGGAAGCAGTGCGCGGCTTCATCAACACCGATGCTTTGTTCGTGCAATAAACCCGATTCCAGCACTCAATCTTGTCCGCACCAATCGGCGGTAAAAAATTCTGCTATTCCATCACAAAAAGTGAACCATGACTGCAACTACCCAACAACTTCTCGATCCAAAAACTGCAATTTATAACGAAGTTTTACCCGCCAGACATCCCTGGTCTCGTGTCATCAAAAAAGGACAGATTCTTCGTATTGTAGATTTAGGCGGAAATCAAGCAGTAGATTTTTTAGTTTACAATGCCGATGACCCTTCCGAACGCTACAGCGCCCCCGATACGATCGTCAATCAAGGCAACATCTTTGTCACTACAAACAGCCAACTCATTTCCAACGAAGGGCGAGCCATGATGACCATAATTGCTGACTCCTGCGGGCGCCACGATACCTCCGGCGGCGCCTGTAGCTGCGAGAGCAATTCGGTGCGGTTTGGACTAGATAAAAAATACCAGCACGCCTGTGTTGAAAATTTCCTTGCCGCAATTCTTCCCTACGGTTTGGGTAAGCGAGATTTAGTCAGCAATATCAACTTTTTTATGAATGTTCCGGTTAGCGAAGATGGCACGCTTGAAATTGTTGACGGCATCTCCGATCCGGGAAGTACAGTTGATTTGCGAGCCGAAATGAACGCGCTTGTTGCTATTTCTAACTGCCCGCAAATGAACAATCCTTGCAATGCTTACAATCCTACGCCGATTCAGTTGATTGTTTGGGATTCTGTGTAATCTGAAAATATCTAATTTCTGAACCCCCGCCCCAAGTCCAAGAAACCGGGTTTCTGCGATGATTTTTGTATCCTCACCCAGATTTAGGAAGAAACCCGGTTTCTGAACCCCTGCCCCAAGTCCAAAAAACCGGGTTTCTGCGATGATTTTTGTATCCTCACCCAGATTTAGGAAGAAACCCGGTTTCTGAACCCCTGCCCCAAGTCCAAAAAACCGGGTTTCTGCGATGATTTTTGTATCCTCACCAAGATTTAGGAAAAAACCCGGTTTCTGAACCCCTGCCATTAGCAATTCCCAATTCCCAATTCCCTAAATGTTTAACAAAGTTTTGATTGCAAATCGCGGTGAAATTGCCTGCCGAATTATCCGCACACTCGATCGCCTCGGAATTGCTTCGGTAGCAGTATATTCTGAAGCCGACGCCCATGCCAAGCACGTTTTCGCCGCCAGCGAAGCTGTTTGTATCGGTGCAGCCGCCGCAGCCGAGAGTTATTTGCGGTTCGATCGCATTCTCGAAGTTGCGCGCCAAACAAAAGCTCAAGCTATCCATCCGGGTTACGGCTTTTTGAGCGAAAATGCTGAATTTGCCGAAGCTTGTGCAAGCGAAAATATTGCATTTATCGGCCCGACTCCGACTCAGTTGCGCTGCTTTGGATTGAAGCACACCGCGCGGGAAATAGCCGCTGCAAATCAAGTGCCGCTAACTCCCGGAAGCGAACTTTTAGCCTGTTTGGAGGATGCCCAAAAAGCGGCTGGGGCGATCGGCTATCCGGTGATGCTCAAAAGTACCGCAGGCGGCGGTGGTATCGGTTTGCAGGCTTGTTTTGGCGATCGAGATTTGGCAGAAGCCTTTGAAAAAGTACAGCGTTTGAGTCAAAGCAATTTTAAACAAAGCGGCGTTTTTTTAGAGAAATACATTCAAACAGCCAGACACATTGAAGTCCAAATCTTTGGAGATGGCAAAGGAAACGTCATAGCCTTGGGCGAACGAGATTGTTCGGTGCAGCGGCGCAATCAAAAAGTAATTGAAGAAACCCCCGCCCCTGCTATTAGCGACGAACAGCGAAATCTGTTGTACAGTGCAGCAGTGCGGCTGGGAAAAGCGGTAAATTACCAGTCAGCCGGTACTGTTGAATTTGTATTTGATGTCGATGCGAAACAGTTTTATTTTTTGGAAGTCAACACGCGCCTGCAAGTTGAACACGGCGTTACTGAAGCTGTCAACAACATCGACCTCGTTGAGTGGATGGTAAAACAGGCTTCGGGAGATTTGTTCCCCCTGGAAGAGTACCGCTATCAACCGCAGGGCCACTCAATTGAGGTGCGAATTTATGCGGAAGATGCCGGCAAGAATTTTCAGCCGAGTTCCGGGTTGCTGAATCAAGTTGCGTTTCCCGAAAACGTCCGCTGCGACAGTTGGATAGAAACCGGCACGGAGGTAACTCCTTTTTACGATCCGCTGCTAGCCAAAGTAATCGTTTGCGGGGATAATCGATCGCAGGCGATCGTAAAACTAAAAGCTGCTTTAGATGCCAGTGAAATAGCGGGAATTGAAACTAATTTAGATTACCTCCGCCAGATTTTGGACGATTCCCGATTCAGCCGGGGCGAACTGAGCACGCGCTTTTTAAACTCTTTTGAATACGCACCTTTAACGATCGATGTATTGGATGGGGGAACCTACAGCAGCATTCAGGATTATCCGGGGCGGATTGGCTATTGGGATGTTGGCGTGCCGCCTTCCGGGCCGATGGATCATCTGGCATTTCGATCGGCAAATCGTTTAGTAGGAAATCCCGAATCGACAGCAGGATTGGAATTCACAGCTACAGGCCCAACTCTGCGCTTTAATGCCGATACAGTTATTAGTTTGACTGGGGCAACTATGAAGGGAACGCTAAACGGCGAATCGGTGCCGTTTTGGACAGCTATTCCCGTAAAAGCTGGCAGCATTCTCAAGTTAAAAGCCATTCAAGGCGGCGGCTACCGCACTTATTTAGCAGTCAAACACGGCTTTAATGTCCCCGATTATTTGGGCAGCAAATCAACTTTTGTACTGGGCAAATTTGGCGGACACGCGGGCCGCACGCTGCGTCCGGGAGATGTGTTAAAACTCAACCAAACTGCAACTCTGGAAGCGGAAATATCTTTGCCTCCAGAATTAATTCCCACCTACAGCAATAATTGGGAAATCGGCGTTTTGTACGGGCCTCACGGCGCGCCGGATTTCTTTACTGAGTCAGACATCGAAATGTTTTTCTCCACAGAATGGCAGGTGCATTATAACTCGACGCGGACGGGCATTCGGCTGATCGGCCCGAAGCCCACCTGGGCGCGTCAAGACGGGGGAGAAGCGGGTTTGCACCCGTCTAACATTCACGATAATGCTTACGCGATCGGCACGATCGATTTTACGGGCGATATGCCTGTAATTCTGGGTCTGGACGGCCCGAGTTTGGGAGGTTTTGTCTGTCCTGCTACTATTGTGCAGTCGGAATTGTGGAAAATCGGGCAACTGAAACCGGGGGATAGCATTCGCTTTCACTGTTTGAGTTTTGCTGAAGCTTTGCAGCGGGAATTAGCACAAAATAGGCAAATTGCTACTTTTTGTTTGCCTGTTTTTGGGGAAACTTCGGCGGAATTGCCCGCAGTTCCCGCTTCTCCAATTTTGCACGAAATTCCAGAATCTCCGGGACAGGTTGCTGTTACTTACCGTCAAGCTGGGGATAAATATATTCTAGTTGAATACGGCCCGTTGGTGCTGGATTTAAATTTGCGTTTTCGGGCGCACGCATTGATGGAACAGTTGAAAGCAAATCCGTTGCCGGGTGTTATCGAATTAGTGCCGGGAATGCGATCGCTCCAAATTCACTTTGAGGGCAGCCAGATTTCGCAACAGCAGCTAATGCAGGCGCTGATTGCGGCGGAGGCGGAACTTCCGGCGATCGAGGATTTGGAAGTGCCGGCGCGAATTGTGCACTTGCCTTTATCTTGGGAAGATGAATCGACGCTGTTGGCTATTGAAAAATATATGCAGTCTGTGCGATCGGATGCACCTTGGTGTCCCAGCAATATTGAGTTTATTCGCCGCATAAACGGGCTTGAGGGCATCGAACAAGTCAGAGAAATTGTATTTAATGCTAGCTATTTAGTGATGGGTTTGGGAGACGTTTATTTAGGCGCGCCCGTCGCAACTCCCCTCGATCCGCGCCACCGTTTGGTTACTACTAAATACAATCCCGCCCGCACTTGGACTCCTGAAAATGCAGTTGGCATTGGCGGCGCGTATTTGTGCGTTTACGGGATGGAAGGGCCGGGAGGTTATCAATTTGTCGGCCGCACGGTGCAAATGTGGAATCGGTTCAAACAAACGGCGGATTTCCAGTCTGGTAAACCTTGGCTTTTGCGCTTTTTTGACCAAATCCGATTTTATCCGGTTTCTCATGAGGAATTGCACCGCTGTCGGGAAGAATTTATTGAAGGTAAGTTTAAATTAAAGGTTGAGGAAATCACTTTTAATTTGAGAGAATACAATGAGTTTTTGCATTCTATTGCTAACAGTGCGGCTGAGTTTAAAGCGCAGCAGCAGACCGCATTTAATGCAGAGCGCGATCGCTGGGCCGCCTCCGGGGAATTTGACGCTGAAGCTGCCGCAGAATCCTCGGCGGATGGGGCTTCTGACACGGCGGCGGAGGTTACTTTGCCGATCGACTGTGAGGCAGTTGTCGCTCACGTTTCGGCTAATGTTTGGCAGGTGCTGGTTAATGTGGGAGATGTGGTTGCTGAGGGCGATCGTCTGTTAATTTTGGAAGCGATGAAAATGGAAATTGCTATTACTGCTGATGTTGCTGGCACTGTGGCTCAATTGTTTTGTGAAAAGGGGCAAACGGTGACAGCAGGGCAAATTCTAGCGGCTATTCAACCGAATTAATCCCTCTGGTGTCAGGAGTGAACACTTACGCGCTTATGCGGGAAACACTTCTGTAATGAGGCACACTACTATCGTCTTTTAAATGCCGAACAGCTTATCGCCCATGAGTCCTGGCGCAAAACAAAGGATATACTTAGGAATGAGAATTAAATAATTTCCACTCTTGAAAGTGGGATGGGCGTCCCGCCCGTCCACTCATGACGGGCGGGACGCCCATCCCACAATAACAATTAAAATTGTAAGTTATTTAATTCGCGATCCTTACCTACAACTCGTGGGATCAAGATTTCAAAATAAGATTGAATCAAGCTTTGGTGACTTGGTTGATCCTTGTGGGTTATGCCGCAGGTTTGTTGCTCAAATACTTACCAGATAAAGCAAAACAGTGGTGGTATTTTCTGGATGAGTCCTCGATGTCTCCGGATAATAATTTAGCAGAACTTTCTCTATGGCTAGCTGTAACTAAACGGAAAGTTTTTGGCGGATCTCGTTCGATGAAACGATTTGAGGAAACTGCTAATCTCCGCTCGTGTGATTCAAACCTGTCGTTTTCAAGCTCGTTGAGTAATGGCTTTTTTCCGTGAGGCTATTTCTGCACATTCTTGTGCCTTGCCTATGCCGCTCGTTTATTCCCATTTTTCAGACCTGAATCCTTACACTGCAATAATAGCTTCAATTAAATTCATGGAGCTATGCACAGAGTTTGGATAGAACGGGCGATCGTCCCCTAGCCTCGCGCCGGTTCTATTATATAATCATCCGGTCAGAATAAATCCGCCCGGCCTGGCTTCTAGCCGTGGGGAGTGTCAATTTGCGACTCAAGCCCAAGCGCAGCGAGTGTTAGAGGCATATCCGGGCGATCGGTTTAAGGTCGATCGACATCGAGACTCGATCGCTTGCGAAACCCTGGGTTAGATTTTATCTGCCAACAGCCTCGGTTAATGATGAAGGCTTTTTTCGGTGATTGTACGAATTGAAGAACACAAATCGATCGGCTAAAATTGTCTAATTGTTGAGCTTGCGGTGCGGGTGCAGCTATGACTTACAGCTTGAGAATTGCCGATTTGCCAACGAGTGAACGGCCACGGGAACGGTTGATGGCGGGTGGCCCGAAAAGTTTGGCAACTGCAGAATTGATTGCGATTCTCCTGGGTACTGGTCAGGGCCCCGGCAAACTTTCCGCCGTAGGGCTTGGACAGTATATTTTAAATCAGTTGAGTTTGCATTCCCGCGATCCTCTGGCTGTGCTACGCAGTATTAGCGTTCAGGAGTTGACGCAGATTCACGGGATTGGCCCGGCTAAGGCGACTTCGATTTTGGCTGCGGTGGAGTTGGGGAAGCGGGTTTTTCAGTCGCGGCCGCCGGAAATGGCTGTGGTTGACTCTCCCCAAGCGGCGGCTGATGCCCTGAGTCAGGATTTGATGTGGCAGTCTCAGGAACGTTTTGCTGTGGTGTTGCTGGATGTGAAAAATCGGCTGCTGGGTACTCAGGTAATTACGATCGGCACAGCCACGGAAACTTTGGCTCACCCACGGGATATTTTTCGCGAGGTGATCCGCCAGGGGGCGACGCGGGCGATTATCTCGCACAATCACCCATCGGGGATTGTGGAACCGAGCCCGGAGGATATTGCTTTGACGCGACAGTTGCTGGCGGGAGCGCAGTTTTTGTCGATTCCGCTACTGGATCACTTGATTTTGGGGAATGGCGATTTTCGGAGCTTGCGGCAGACGACGACGCTTTGGGACGAGTATCCCCAGGGTGATTGAACTCTTCTACTTAACTAATTTCATTACTATCATTAGTTATTTGTATCTTTGGGCTCTCGAACGGCTGAATCAGCCCTGACAGCAGGCAAATTTTCCGGCTGGAGTCCCCCGCGAGAGCCTGTTTTGGGTGAATGTTGCTGCTGATACTTCGTTTCGATCGCAACTCGGTTAATCTAGTATACGTAGGCTGAAGAGGTCGCTAATCCGATTTTTTTTGAGCATACTAAACGTATACTGAACCAGCACCTAAAGACCCACTTATTAAGAAATTATTAAATGGGATGTAAAATACACGGTGTGGTGATAGGAGGAGAACTGTGTTTCTGAGACTTGCAGAACAACACCGTAAATTCGTTCAAGATTTGGTAATGAACCTCCAAGCTTTAGCGATCGTGCTAGAGCATCGGGGTTATCTGGCATCCTGCTACACTTGCGGGGGTCAGATGAACAGTGCCTCATTTATGGTCAGTTTGACGGACAACCATCTGATTCGATTTTTAGTGTCAGATTACGGTATCACTTGGACTGAGATGCGGGACGACCGCGAACTCATGAAACTAGAAGGTGCAGAAGCGATTAATCAGTTACAAGAACTGGCAAATCTCGTAAAGTATCAAATCCAACCTTCGGAAGCTACTTTAGCGACGGCCCAGTGAGTGTAGCGATTGCACGGTTCCGAGGAAGGCGACGCAAGAAAGTGGCTGCTTGTCTGCTAAAACCGAATCCCCAGCGAGTTAGTTGGGAGGATTCATTTAGGTGCACAGCGATGGCTGCTCAACAGCCAAGAGTGCTATCAGGGTGCCTTGAGACTGTTTAGCGATCGGTCGATCGAAGTGAGCCTGGGCAGACGGCATACTTGATGCCAGAAGTCTCAAACTTGGAACCTCTAGTTTTTTTTCAGCAGTTGATTCTCCCTTGAGAACGATTAGCAAAATGTAGAAGTGTGACGGCTCGTCGGCTGCGATGTTAAATTTCCCCTTGGGCATTCAAAAGTCAAGGAATTGAAATTAACTTTGAGCAGGCAGGTATAATTTAACATCCAGAGTGAGGATGAGGCTGTGAAGATTGGGCAAAAGGCAGCCCACGGGGTGTGATGTGCGGGCGAATGGCGTTTATTTTTGCTCTTAGATTTAGCCGATCGGGCTAATAATTAACTTGAAGCAGCATCACTGCTGTAAAACATCTCACAGCCGGCCCAAGCCGGCTAAGTTTTGCGTATATCTAGGCTTTTGGCCAATGTTGGGCTGTTAGGTTAAACGGCTCTTTGAAGTGCACGATCGCACTTGCTACACTAATATTTTATAATATTTTAATGATTAGTCCGAAAATATTTATCGCCAAGTTTGGAGTCAGTATCAAATGGTAAATTTAAGCGAACTACTAGAACCCATCGCCAGTCAATTTCGCAGTCTAGGAATTCCCGAACCAATTACCCATTGGGGACACCCTGTAATGATGGGGATCGTGGTAGTGGCGATGGGCAGTTTTGTCGGGTATACGGGATGGCAGGGACGTTTGGCCACCGATAAAGATGTCGCACTCAAAAGTCGCTCGGATCACCGCAAGCTTGCACCGTGGATGTTTCTGTTTCTAGCTTTGGGCTATACAGGCGGCTTGCTGTCGCTGGTGATGCAGCACCAGCCAGTCATGGAAAGTCCGCATTTTTGGACGGGTTCGGCAGTGCTGGTTTTGCTGGCTATTGGCAGCTTGATTTCGCTAACGGGTTTTGGGGGCAATAAGCTAGCACTGCGCGCGGTTCACGCTTATTTAGGCACGACGGCCCTTGCACTTATGGTGCTGCACGCGGCTTTCGGTTTAAAATTGGGGCTGTCTATTTAGAAGAAGACTTATCAGGCAGTGGTAGTATATGTAGGGTCGCAATGTGTACCCTACATACAGAGGTTATATGAAATCCTCTCTTCATCGGCATTATTCGTCTCTCTCTCTTCTCTTCCTCTGCGTTCTCTGCGTTCTCTGTGGTTAAATCATTCCGATATAACCGGAATTGATATTATGTGTTCTGGACTGAAACCAACTCTACTTTGGACAGTAAAAATTGCTAATTACTTGCTAATTAATGAATCAAGCAACGGGTGTCATTTTCTGTCTTGCCTACATTTTGGGATTGATTTCTACAGCGGTTTCTTGGGGTAGATACGGGATACTTGCTTTGGGAATAACGGTAGCGATCGCCCTGCCGAAATTGTTGCGAAAATATACTAAAAATTCTGTCAAAGTTACTAAGAAAAGACGCAGCAGACAAAAAGAAAATGCTCTTGAAGCACCCTTAGATGCGAGGGAAGAGTTGAGTTTGTTGGAGATGCTGCCGAGAGCGAAATGGGTGTGGGCGGTTGCTGGTTTGCTGGCATTTCTAGCTAGCGTTTATTTTGCAGTTCGATCGCCCCAACCGGCAATAGATGACATCAGCAAACTGATTCCGGCGGTTGGAAACACTCAAGAAGTGGCAGTGACAGTTCGCGGTAGAGTTGTCAGTACGCCTCGATTGACTCGATCGGGTCGATCGCAATTTTGGCTAGAAACAGATTTAGTTAGCGAAATCAACGGCGGCGAGGGAGGAGCAGTCGTAAACCGCCCAGTATCCGGCAAACTCTACGTTACAGTGCCCCTGCTGCAAGCAACGGGTTTGTACGCCGACAATACGATCGCAGTTGTGGGTTCCTTGTACAAACCGCAGCCGCCGTCGAATCCGGGGGCTTTTAATTTTCAAGCATATTTAGCCAGAGAAGGAGCTTTTGTAGGGCTCAAAGGGCGTCAAATTGACTGGAAGAGAGAAAAGGCGATCGCGGATGTAAATCGAGTTAACAGCCAAACGGCTGCTTTCTTGGAACCAAGCGGGATGCAGCCATCGAAAATTCAAGCGATGCGGCAGCGGATCGTGCGATCGCAACTATCGCAGTTAAATGTTCCCGAAGGCCCGCTAATCAGTGCGATCGCCCTCGGCAAACAAGCAGTAGATTTACCTTACAACATCCGCGACTATTTTGTGCAGGCTGGATTAGCCCACGCGATCGCAGCTTCCGGCACTCAAGTTTCGATGGTTTTGGCTTTAGTTCTAGCTTTAACCAGGCGTTTTTCCAAACAATTGCAATTTAGTTTTGGCGTCGGTGCTTTATTTTTGCTAGTGGCATTAACTGGCTTTGAACCATCAGTATGCCGCGCTGCTTTGATGGGATTTGGAACACTATTTGCTTTGGTGCTCAGCCGCCAAGTTAAGCCGCTGGGATTGCTGTTAATCGCTGCTACTATTTTACTGCTGGTTAACCCTTTGTGGATTTGGGATTTAGGTTTTCAACTAAGTTTTTTGGCAACTTTGGGGTTAATCGTGACAACGCCACCACTGATGGCAAAATTGGACTGGATGCCTCCTGCGATCGCTTCGATTGTTGTGGTTCCGATCGCCGCTTCAGTTTGGGTGCTGCCGCTGCTACTTTACGTTTTTAGCGTGGTATCACCTTACAGCATTTTAGTTAATATTATTGCGGCTCCTTTGCTGTGGATTTTGAGTATTGGGGGGATGGTTAGCGCTTTAGCTGGATTGATTTTTCCGCCCGCTGGCAGTGTTTTAGCACAACTGCTGGACTATCCGGCAAAGGGGTTAATTGCGATCGCCCAATATTTCTCGCAATTACCCGGTAATTCGGTAGCTGTCGGTCAAGTATCGGTGTTTCAGCTAATCGCGCTTTACAGTTTAATTTGCTGGGTTTGGATCGGGGGAAGAAAGAAGAAGGAAGAAGGAAGTTCGGCAACGGATTCTGTAACGGATGTAACGGATAGAAGGAGGAAGGAAGAAAAAAGACGGAAGCCGGAAGCAGTCCGAGGAAAAAATCAGGAAAAGGGGAAAGGGAAGAAGGGGAAAAGCAGAGTTATTGCGCTGCCGAGTTTTTCATCTGCTTGGATTTTACCGCTGGCGCTGGTAGCGGGAATAAGTATCATAGTTTTGCCAGCTTGGCACGTTCAATCATCTTTATTTCAAGTTACTTTGCTGGCGACATCTGGCGAACCTGTTTTAGTAATTCAAGATAGGGGAAAAGTGGCGCTAATTAATAGCGGTGATGAAAATACCGTAAGGTTTACAGTGTTGCCTTTTTTGCAGCAGCAAGGAGTTAATTCTGTGAATTTTGCGATCGCCACTCACGGTCATTTAGGATTGAGCAGTGGTTGGGGAAAATTACTAGCACGCTTGCCAATAAAAACCTTTTATGATAATAACGCTCCCAAACAAATTTACCGTAGCAACAATCAGGAATTTATGACGGCTGTGCAATCTCGCCAAGGCGTTTACTTTCCTTTAGAAACTAACAGTACAGTTGATATGGGTGCGACGCGGTTGCAGTTGGTGAATGCGGAGATTCCGGTGGTAGAATTCCTGGTGGGAAATCGAACTTGGTTGCTCGTCGGTGAAATGACACCGGAAGCGCAAAAAAAATTGGCAGCAACGGGAACCTTGAAGCCGGCTCAAGTGCTGTGGTGGTCAGGAAAAGCCCTGACGGCTGAGTTGTTAAGCGCAGTTGGGCCACAAGTGGCGATCGCCTCTGCTGACGAAATCGACCCAGAAACCGCAGCCCAACTGCGCCAAAGCAAAACCCAGATTTTCTGGACAGGGCGCGACGGAGCCCTCCAGTGGACTCCAGCAGGGGGATTTAAGACCACTTTGGAATCTGAAGAAAATCAAACTTCTTTTTTATAAAGATTTACAATCTGGCACACTGTGCGGTAAAATACTTTTAGCTCACATCTCAAATCAATTGGAGAGGTGGCAGAGCGGTTGAATGCGGTAGACTCGAAATCTACTTTAGGGGTAACTCTAACGTGGGTTCAAATCCCACCCTCTCCGTACATCCCTTACTCCACAAGGCTTTGAGGCTATCCGCTTTTTTAGCCATCTGTGCAATTTATCGGCAGTGGTATACAAAAGTGGTATATAAACCACTCTTGTATACCACTTTTTGCTTTCACTCCACACCGCATCAGGGCGATCGGTCAAGACAAAAGTATTTCTAAAATTGCCTCGAAATCTATTTTAACTACCAGCCGGGAAGTCCCGGGCGTATATTCAGAGGGGATGAATCTGAGCGCTAAGCGAAGTACCCCGAATGAATTACGCCCGCGTGATGAAAGGCTCGTCGGATGGAGGAACGGAAGCCGACAATTAGACTTGCCTACTATGAATCAATCTTCGGGAGCATCTTGATTTTCGATGTTCTTCCCAGTGCTAAAATAGTAATTTGGTGTTGCATTTTAGACGTACATAAACTATACTATGCAAAGGTCGAAAATAGGAAGTTTAGAAATGCAACTAACTTACAAATACCGCCTCAAACCAACCATTGCCCAACTAACGACGATTGTGGCTCACTTAGAACTTTGTCGCCGGCAGTACAACTACCGACTCAGCGAAAGATTTAGGTGGTGGTCAGCCACGAGAACGCCCATAAACGCTTGCCCATTGATTGTTTCGATAGTCCCTGTTGAGGAGATTTATCGAAATATTCCTTTGACGAGAGTGCAAACTAGAGATGGCAGAAAGAAGGATGAATCAGGCAATCCTTTGACCAGGAAAGGTGACGTTTTCTCGAACATTGAAGGCGGATATGTACAGTGGCAGACGATACAACTTGCTGACATAAAAAACACTAAAAAGCTGTTTCCTAATTATAAAGTGTTGGATTCTCAGGTTTTGCAAGATGTCGTCAACAGAGTAGAAACTTCCTTTTCAAACTTTACTACGCCCGACAAAAATGGCCATCGTAGAGGCAAGCCTAAATTCAAGGGGCGACCCTACTACAAATCCTTCACTTATCCTCAATTAGACAACCTAAATATTGTCAAGGATGAGCAAAATAGGATTTGTATTAGCCTTGCCAAAATAGGTCAAGTACCTATGGTTTTTCACCGCCCAATACCAACAGGGTTCAAAGTTAAGACGGGTAGTGTTATCTCAGAAGCGGATGGGTGGTATATTTCCTTGACGCTAGAAGATAAGACGGTTCCCGTAACGGTTGCAGAAATTCAACCGACTGATGAAAATACTGTGGGTATCGACTTGGGAATTACTAATTACGCTTACCTTTCCAATGGTGAAAGAGTTGAGAATCCTAGATTTTTGAGGAAATCGGCTCAGAAATTAGCAAGGCTTCAAGCGAAGTTAGCTAATAGAGTCAAGGGTTCTCAACCTTGGAAAATAATCAAGGACAAGGTTTCCCAACTCCATCAGTTCGTGGCTAGATCCCGATTAGATTTTCAGTTCAAAACTGCACATGAGTTATTCGGTAAATGTGATGTTTTAGTTGTTGAAGACTTGAGTGTCAAAAATCTGACTAGACGTGCCAAGCCCAAGACCGATATTGAGAATGGTAATTTGGTTTATTTGCCTAACGGTCAGTCAGCTAAGAGTGGTTTGAATAAATCCATGCTTGATGCTGCTCACGGGCAATTCGCCAACGTTCTGAAATATGTCGCCTGGAAACTAGGTAAAAGTGTTTTATTTGTTGATCCAAAGGGAACTTCCCAGCACTGTTGGAACTGCCTCAATAAAGTCCCGAAAGAATTATCGGAACGGTGGCATTCTTGCCAGTGTGGGGAATCTTTAGATCGAGACGAAAATTCAGCTAAACTCGTCAGAAAGATTGGTCTGAGTTATGAAAGTGGCGGGGGAACTCCGTCACTCAAAAAAGCCTTTGAAAAAAAGGAAAAAGAAGCCTGCGGTCTAACTGTACCCAGTTGACCGTCAGGTTAGTTCACCTCCACAATCTGAGTAGCATGATAGCTGCTTTCATTTCGGCAAGGTAGAGGCTTAAAATCTCCAGGGAACTCTTGACTCAAAACGGGCACAAAAAAAGGGGAGAGTGTTGGTAAAGCGGGCGGTTGGAAACCGCTGTCTCAATCACGAATAAGGTGCGGGCTGATGATGGGAAAATTAGCCTCGATTCTTTGTTTTCCAAGTCCGTAGTCGCCAGTTTCTAGCACGACAACCCCTAGCCTGTTGCTCGTTCCCCGTGCCCAGTTTCCTGTTTATTCTAACAACGTGGCTTGTCATTTCGAGGGTCTGCTAATTGCCCTCAAGCCTTACTACAAAAGGCTCACACCGGAATAGAAATCACAAACTCCGAACCCTGGTCTAAAGAAGAATTCACCACTAATGTACCTCCATGTTTTTCCACAACAATTTGGTGGGCGATCGACAATCCTAATCCGGTTCCTTGACCCACAGGCTTGGTTGTAAATAAGTGGTTAAAGATGTTTTCCTTGACTTCGGGCGACATCCCCACTCCATTATCCTTAATCCGAATCACAACCTGATTGTTGTCTTCGCTCAGAGCAGTTTGAACCGTGATTTGATTAGGTAGGGCTTTAATTTCACTAAAACAGCGCCCCTTATTTGACTCCTCCAGAGCGTCAATGGCATTAGCCAGCACATTCATAAATACCTGGTTTAACTGTCCAGGAAAGCATTTCACTAGGGGCAAGTTACCATACTCTTTCACAATTTCAATGGCAGGGCGGAACTCGCTGGCTTTTAAACGGTGCTTGAGAATTAGCAGAGTGCTCTCTAGTCCATCGTGAATATTGAAAGCAACTGGTCGATCGCTATCTGCCCTGGAAAACGTTCTCAAACTTGTACTGATATTGCGGATGCGATCGACTCCCTCTTTCATTGAACCAATCAATTTGGGCAAATCTTCTCGCAAATACTCCAAGTCCATATCTTCAATTTCTGCTTCAATTTCTCCTCCCGGATTAGGAAATTTTTCTTGATACAAATCAATCAAATTGAATAAATCCCCCACATATTCTATAGCCGGTTGCAAATTTCCCGCGATAAAGCCTACGGGATTGTTAATTTCGTGGGCTACCCCTGCGACTAAATTTCCCAAAGCAGACATTTTTTCACCCTGCACCAATTGCAACTGCATCTGTTTGAGATCGTGGATAGATTGTTCTAGTTTTTGGGCATATTCCTGGGATTGTTGATACAGTCTGGCGTTTTGTAAGGAAATTGCTGCTTGGGAGCACAGGATGTTGAGGATGGCGACGCGATCGCCCGTGAATACCCCGGTTGCTAAATTATTTTCCAAATACAAAATCCCCATCATTTTCCCTCGCTCGCTGATCGGAGTGCACAGCAGGCTTTGAGGTTGGTGGTGGATTATGTAGGGGTCAGATGCAAATCTTGGTTGATTGCTAGCATCATCAAAAATCAGGGTTTCTTTTGTACGTTTGACGTAGTTGATCAGGGTGAGAGGAATTACTTCACTCTCCTCAACCGGCATTGATTGCAGAAGGCACTCTTGGCGGTTTGTGCAGTGGACGTTTATCCTCCAGTTTCCCTCTTCATTCAAAATTAATGCTCCGGTTTGTGCTCCGGCATTCTTTACCACCACTTGCATGAGGGTAGTGAGCAATTGATCGAGTTTAATTTCGCTCGATAGAGCTTGAGAAGCTTTGATTACTGTCGGCAAATCTACTAAGCCCCAACTGCTAGTGCTACCGATAATTGTTCTATTCGTGTTAGATACGGATGATTCACTGCTGGATGTGTGAGTTGTTTCGGTCGGATTCTGGCGAGTTCGCTCCTGTTGCAGGATCACAGCCAGCAATTGGGGATAACGCTGTTCTAAATGGTCAATCTTTACTTTTGCTCCCCAACGAGCGTAAGCATAGTAAGCATCAATTAAATAAGGTTTTGCCAGTTTTTCTTTACCCCATTCTAAATAGAATTTAGCAGCGAGTTCGTGAGCTAGAGCTTCCTCGTTGAGGTATTCGTTTTCTTTGGCGAGGGCGATCGCCTTGTCGTACATCTCAAGCGCTTCTATTTTTTGGTTTAAAACCCGATGCCGCTCTGCCTCTACTAGATAGAATTTATGCAGATGATTCACGGGGGCATGATGCGCCCATTTCTGGATTTTTTCTTGATTAGCTTGTACTCTGTCAAGAAGTTCCTGTTGTTCGGACTGTGGAGTATCGGCATACACTGCCAGCCGCACTAGAGAATCGTAGAAATAGAAGAGGACAACAGTTATCTGCCCTGAAGCTGCGCTCAAATAACTTTCTATTTGAGCGATATTTTTTAAGGCTTCCGGGTAATTTTCAAACAGATAAGAAAGCACAAGTTTGTGCAAGTATAAGTAATGAATTCCCAGGTAGTTATTGGTTCGCTCATACAGTTGCAACATTGTCTCTTCGTCGTAGGCTTCTCCCTTTAAATGGCATGGGTCTTGCGCTCTTCCTATCAAGTTCAAAACGGCTTGCCAACAAATTTTCTGATAAGAAAGTGCTGCTTCCTGATGAATTTTAGTGACGGCATCTGCGTAGCTTGCTATCTCTCGTTCGAGTTGCGTTAGTTGCTTGCCAATAAAATACGAGTAATAACTGTATTGAAAGATAGCATAGCCAGCAAATTCTAACTCTCCGGTTTCCAGCCCACAAAAATAATCTGACAGCAAAGGTTCTAAGCTCTTTCTGAAGTGTTCTTTCCAAGGTTGAATACTAGAATGTACCATTGCGGATGTCTTGGCTTGGATTTCTTTGGCATCCAACTTTGACAAGAGACGTAAAGCCATTTGACCGAACTCATAGCCCCGCTCAATATCTCCCATGCCACAGAGAAGATAACTATATATGGCAAAAGCATAGGGTGACAAAGAAGCATTGCCATATTGGACAGATAAATTGACTTGTTTGCAAACTACCAAAGGCGCGAGTGGCGGCAGCGCTATGTAGGCAGGAGTAAATAGGCTTGACAGAATGGTTATAGTTGCTATTTGTTGAGGATCTGTCATTAGAGGGAGATCGATTAAGTCCTCAGTTCCCTTTCCGCTCAAAATTGACGCGGTTTCTCCTAGTGCCTGTCCAATATCAGAGAAATTTGGCTCGGAGGGAAACTCTACCCCCAACTGCTGTAAGACTGGCAACCCTGTATTCAGAGCTTCCTGTAGCTTATTTTGCGCCATATAAGCTTCTATCTGTACTTCATATACCTTCACTTTGTCCAGTAGCGTTTTGGCGCAGCTTTCCACGAGTGATGCTAATGTCTCCATCCGGTCAAAGTCACCGCTTAGATATGCCGCTTCTGCTGCTTCGGTATGCAGCGCTAATGTTAGTTCGTATTGATTCTCCCAACTATTTACTGCCAGTAATTCTGTGCCAATATTTAAATATTCAACCGCAGCAGAATAGGCAGTAGCAGCTTTAGCTTTCTTTCCGGCAACCAGATTTAACCGTGCTAATTGCTCCCTATCTAGCTCGTGGGTAATTAGATTTACTCCCATATTCAAGTGGTTGACAATATCAAACATTTTTTCTTCTCGATCGGCTTCGGGCGTATTCTTTAACAGCAGTTGACCGATTTTTAAGTGAGTAGAGCGCTTTTGGTCTTCAGGAATGAGGGAATAGGCTGCTTGTTGGACGCGATCGTGGAAAAATTTGTATTTAACTAATTGGTCATTGTTAACTGGTAATTGCTCAGATTCTTCTCCAGTGATTGATTTTGATAAACTGTTACCACATTCTTGATAAAATTTATAAACATCGCTAACTGGTAAAATCAACCCTTCTTGCAATGCTTTCCACAAAGCTGTTGCTGTTTCTGTTGGTGAATTCTCATCAACAATTGCTAATGTAGCCAAATCGAACTGATTGCCAATACAAGCAGCTAACTTTAAAACTTCCTGTGTCCGGGCTGGCAGCTTTCGCAACTGAAGTGCCATGAATTCTAGTACATCATCCGTTAGAGCCAAGGTTCGGACTCTAGCAATATCGCACTGCCAATACCGAGCTGCAAAATTAAATTCAATTATCCCATCTTCATGCAAAGATTTGAGGAATTGTGTGCTAAAAAATGGATTGCCTTTGGTTTTCTGATAAACGAGTTCTGTCAAAGGCTGAGCCAACGCTGTAGAACAAGCTAATGTATCGGCAATCAGACAATTCAAATGGAAGCGCTCAAGCGGATCTAGAGTAATGGTGTTTACCGTAGCTCCGGTTGTTTGAATGTCGGCTAATGTCACCATCAAAGGGTGTGCGGGAAAAACTTCGTTATCTCGATACGCTCCAATTAAAAAGAGATAGCGCCGATCGCGATCGCTCGTCAGGAGTTGAATCAACTTCAATGAGGCTGAGTCTACCCATTGCAAGTCGTCTAAGAAAATAACGAGGGGATGTTCTTTAGTGGCGAAGATAGAGATGAAGTTCTCGAATAACCGATTGAAGCGATTTTGGGCAGCACTGGCGACGAGTTCTGGTGCCGGGGGTGGCGAGCCAATAATCCGCTCTAGTTCGGGAATTACCTCAACGATTACCTGAGCATTTTCGCCCAATGCTGCCAGGATTTGAGTCTTCCACTCCTCAACTTTAGCATCGCTTTCCGAGAGCAATTGTCCCATTAAATCGCGAAAAGCTTGTACAAAAGCTGAGAAGGGCTGGCTGCGCGCAAATTGGTCGAATTTGCCTTTGATGAAGTAGCCACGCTGTCTCACAATTGGTTTGTGAACTTCGTTGACAACAGCGGTTTTACCAATGCCGGAGAAACCGGCAACGAGCATCATTTCGGTGCTGCCGCCACTCACGCGCTCGAAGGCCGATAGCAGGGAGAATACTTCGGTTTCTCTACCGTATAATTTTTCTGGGATGATGAAGCGATCGCACAAATCTCGCTCCCCTATTTTAAAGTTAGTTAACCTCCCTGTCTCTTTCCACTGGAATAAACAAATTTCCAAATCAAACTTGAGTCCTAGGGCGCTTTGATAGCGAGCTTCAGCATTCTTCGCCATCAGTTTGCTGACAATCTCCGACAGCACCAATGGAACGCTCTGGTTTAAACTTGAGGCTGGGAGGGGCTGTTTGGCGAGGTGGCAGTGTACCAAATCCATTGGATCGTCTGTTTGGAATGGTAACTTTCCTGTTAATAATTCGTAGAATGTGACTCCCAGCGAGTAAAAATCTGTGCGGTAATCAATGCCTCGGTTCATCCGCCCAGTTTGTTCGGGAGAAATGTAAGGTAAAGTGCCCTCAAGCACGTTGGGATTTTGAATTTCTTGGGTTTCGCGCGGTAGTAGGGAAGCGATGCTGAAGTCAATCAGCTTGACTTGTTTGCTGGTGGGGTTAATGAGAATGTTGGCAGGTTTGAGGTCTTTATGGATGACGTGGTGGCGATAAAGTCCGTCGAGGGAGTTGGCAATTTGAATCGCAATAGGCAGAAACTCGCTCACGGGCAAGCCTTCTAGGGGTTCGTTGCTCTCAGATGCTAGATTAGCCAGGTAGCTACATAAGGAAATTCCGCCAAAGTCTTCCATCACCAGAGCATAGTGGTTGTGGTAAGTCTCTAGGCTGTATGCCTTGACACTGCCAGGGATATCTAAGTTTTTAGCAATGACGTACTGGTTGCGGAAGTGAACCAGTTCGTTGAAGCGGGGAAAGTCATTTCGCAGCAGCTTGATCGCTACGGGCAGCCGATCTGAAGACCGACAACCGCGATAAACTAGAGTTCGATTGCCTGCGTATATTTGCTCGTTAATGTGATATCCTAGAACAAGATTTTTTATGCTAGCCATTTCTACGTATTCCTACTTCTTTCAAGTCGGAAGCTTCTTAGAGTTACTTTCTACTATTTTCCCTCTATCTGCCTTGCTATTCATTAATTACATTTTTCTTAACATATTTTGGAAATTCCAATTATGAAAGAGGGATTTTAAAAACTCGACTTAATATTTTATGTAAGAGCTGTTGATACTTGAGTTGAGACTAAGTAGAAAATGACTTAGCTAAGGCTTATGGAACAACCGCAGTTCATGGAAGAGGAACTTAAGACGCTAATCAGGTACTTAAGAGTGTTTTTGAAACCGATGCTTGAAGGCGATCGCCTAGAAAATCTAATGTCTAGTTTACATCATAATTTAATGTCATCATTACAATTCGGGCGGCTCAGGGTTTAAAGCCGGAAGCAGAGGAAATCGAGTTTCTGCGTCAGATTGCGGAGCACTTGGGAGTCGCCCGTGAGCAAGCTGAATTATTTGCCCAGATGCCACAACAAGCTGCCCAACTCTCAGAAGTAAATCAGGTATTAAATGCCAAAGTTCAGAAGCGGAAAATGACATCGGCAGTCGGCTAAGTTGTTTTACTTAGGAATGAGAATTAAATAACTTCCACTCTTGAAAGTGGGATGGGCTCTTATAGCCCGTCATGAGTGGACGGGCGGGACGCCCATCCCACAATAACAATTAAAATTGTAAGTTATTTAATTCGCGACCCTTATATCGCTACGCCAACGGACGATGCCGACGCTTTCCGATCGCGGTTTTCATTTCGGTGAGCTAAAAAACCCGGTTTCTGAGCGTCGCAGTGCGTCCCTGTCGGGGCAGAAACCTCTCATCAAGAGGGTTTCTGAGCTTTTGCGTATCATCCTGTCTCTTTTTGCGGAACAGAAATCCTGCTGGTTCTCGAAAGACGTAAACTTGAGGCTCGATCGACCTATAATAATGAGAATTGTTATCATTCGCAAATCAGCAATTCTCATGCAAGCGAACTCAGAAGCCACGCCGCCCCAAATTGATTTAGCTTTAATCGGCGCTGGGCCCCACGCCCTGACTCTTACTGCACACATATTAAAAAAACGCAAGAGCCTCCGGGATAAATTTTTAGCATTCGATCCGAGCGGCGAATGGCTGACTCAGTGGCGGAGGCAATTTGCAGCTTTAGAAATTGGGCATTTACGATCGCCCGCAGTGCACCACCCCGATCCCAACCCTTACGAATTGCGGAGGTTTGCCGAAAATCGCTCCTCGGAATTGTTTCCCCCCTACGATTTGCCCGGAAGTCGGTTATTTGAGGAATTTTGCGGCGACACAATTAAACGGTGGCAATTGGGCGATCGAGTTATCAAAGCAAAAGTAACCCGCATTCAGCCGAAATCCGGCCGTTTCCACCTGTGGTTTGAAGACGGAAAAAGTGCGATCGCCCGCCGAGTAATCGTCGCCGCCGGCAGTGGAAAACCGCATTTACCAGCCTGGGCAAATCAAATTCAAACACAGCATCCCCCCGAAAGAATTCGCCACTCCCATCAAGTAGATTTGCGAAATTTGCAATTGCACGGAGAACAAATATTAATTGTCGGCGGCGGACTAACCAGCGGACATTTAGCAGTAGGAGCAATTGCCAGAGGAGCCAAAGTCCTGTTAATGACTAGGCGCTATTTCCAAGAAAAACTATTTGATGCCGAACCCGGTTGGTTGGGGCCAAAATACCTCAAAGGATTCGCCGCCGAACCAGATTGCCATTCGCGTTGGGAAACCATTCAACAAGCCCGCAACGGTGGCTCGATGACACCGGAAATTATGACACAGTTGCGGAGGCTCTCCCACAGCGAACAACTGACATTTCACGAACAGTGCGAAGTTGTTGGCGTTCGGTGGGAAAATAACAGATGGACTGTTGATTGCAGCGGTGGGGAGACGTTATTTGTCGATCGAATTTGGCTAGCAACCGGCACCAAACTAGACATTGCAGCCGAACCAATGTTCAAAGAAATGCTAGAAACGCATCCCATTGAAATAGTTAAAGGTTTGCCAGTCTTAGACAAACACCTGCGTTGGCCCGGATGCGAATTATTTTTGACTGGTGGTTTAGCGGCGCTGCAAGTGGGGCCAGTCGCCAGAAACCTTTCTGGGGCGAGAATGGCGTGCGATCGCATTGTACCGGCGATCGTCAAATCCAGCATTGCACTCTCGCCCGCAATAATTAGTTAGCAGTCATTAGTTCTCAGTGAGTAGTCATCAGTTATTAGTTAAGTTGTGGTACATTTAAATTACATATTTCCCTCGACCTGGGAGCAACGGTCAACACCTTGTTATATTATTTATTGACACACAATTTTAGGGCCGAGTGAGTTGATTAGCAAATTACTTTTTAATTGTGCGCTAAGCATATAAAATTCAAAAAATCCTACTACAAACATTGGATTTCTTTACTGATTCCAATACCTGCGCCAGTGAAACAAATTCTCCCATAAATTCCGCGAAAAAGTATTTCTGCCCAAGCGCTGCGACTCCCAAACAGCAGCAGTTTGACCGCTAATTTCCGAAAAACTAGACCAAATATAAGGAAGTTGGGCGATCGCCTCAACCTTCATCCCGTGACGCACAGCCAAAGCGATCGCGTGAATCAACTCAGCAGCTTGCGGCCCCACAATGCTCGCTCCCAAAATCTCCCCGTTGCGACGCCCGACAATCTTACAAAAACCAGTTGTATCCCCGGACATTTGAGCTCTTTCAACATTCTTGAAATATTCCCGACAAACAATCAGATCGTCTCCAAAACGACGCCTTGCTTGCGCTTCAGTCAAGCCAACCCTCGCCAATTGCGGGTCAGAAAAAATCGCCCAAGGAATCCCGCGATAATCTATTTGAAACAGCGGCAAAAACAAAGCATTTTTCACAGCAACTGCAGCTTCGTAATTAGCGATGTGAGGGAACGGATAACCCCCAGCAACATCGCCGATCCCGTAAATTCGGTGATTAGTTGTTTGCAGCTTTTCATTTAAAATCACCCCCCGATCGCTGAATTTAACCTTAGCCGCTTCGAGATTTAACGAAGAAAAATTGTGTCCTCTACCCGCAGCCAGAAAAATCTCCTCAGCTTCGATCGCCCTTGGCCCAGCTTGAATCCACTTTTTACCATCAATCACCCTAGCTTGAGTCACCTCAGTAGCAGTCAGAATCCGCACTCCCTCAGCTTCCATTCCAGCTTGCACCAAACCAGCAGCCTCCCGGTCTTCTTTAGCCAAAATGTGCGAACTTTTCACCACCAAAGTGACAGCAACCCCCAAGCGAGCAAAAGTTTGAGCCACTTCGACACCGCTGGGATCTGCGCCGATTACAGCCAAACTTTTAGGCAACTGGGGAAGTTTTGCTAATTCCCCAACAGTTTCCGAAGTAAAAAAGCCAGCAGACGAAAGTCCTTCAATATTGGGAATCGCCGGCAGAGTTGGACAAGCTAGCAAATAACAGAGCGATCGCAATTTTCGCCCGCCCACAACAAAAGCCAAATCCGGTTTCGCAACAAACTCGCCGCTGCCAAAAATAACATCAACCCCGCGAGTAGCCAAAAGGCCGAGAGAATCAATTTCTGACAAATTAGAAACAACATCATCTGCCCACTTTAGAACCCCGTCAAAGCGCAATTTGAGTGGCATAGAGGAATTCGCGACTTCCCAGCGAACTCCCAACTGCTGGCGGCTGATCTGCTGAGCAAAACGAGCAGCCTCCCTCAAAGTTTGGCTGTATCTCAAACCAAGGTCGATCGACTCTTTCCCCCCACTCGGCAAATCTTGGGAATTACTTAGCGGTTCCACCAAAGCAACGCGGGCCGGGAAATTAGTTGCAGTCAAAGCAGCATAACGTCCGGCCGGAGTTCCACCAATAATCACTAAATCATAGTCAAGCATAAATAAAGAAGTCAATCGATTTTAGATTTTAGATTTTAGATTTTAGATTTTAGAATTGAAGCATTGACCACGGATAAATACGTTCGGCAAGTTTCATCTGATACAGGTTTTTTATTTCGGGACGGATGAATCACGTGGCGGGTATCCTGGATGCGGGAATTGTCAGTAGTCATTAGTCATTAGTCAGTAGTCATTAGTTAGTAGTTTAGGGCGATCGGCGCGCGGGGTCAGAAACCCGGTTTCTGCCTAGATACTTCGCTGCAAAATCCAAGATTTATCAGAGAAACCGGGTTTCTTGGGTAGGTGCGCTCGAACGACCAATAAAATCGGTTTATCAACGGACAACTGACAACTGACTACTGACTAATGACTTCTTTAAGTCCAGCAATCAACCGCAGATTGTCCGCCCTTGAGCGCACAGCCACCCGAAAAAAGCGATCGCCCAACTCAGGAAAACTCAAACAATCCCGAATCAAAATCCGGTGTCGTTCCAACAGACTTTTTTGAATCGAAGAAACCGACATCGACGACTCAACCAACAAGAAATTAGCCGCCCCGGCAATTGGCTGCAAACCCGGCAAATTAGCCAAACCCTCAAATAGCTCTCGGCGAGCAACAGGCAGCCAATCCCAAGTTTGCTGCTCAAAAGCCACATCTCGAACCACAGCAGCAGCAGCAGCAGCAGCCAAAGCATTCACAGGCCAAGGATCGCGCAGTAACTGCCAGCGGCGCAGAATATCGGGATGGGCGATCGCACAGCCCAACCGCAGTCCCGGCAGAGAATAGAATTTAGTGAGCGATCGTAAAATCACCAAATTCGGAAACTCCTCAACAGCATCGATCAAAGTTTCCTGCTCAGAAGGCGGTAGAAAGTCCATAAAGGCCTCATCCACCACCACCATACCTAACTGCTTCACATAAGGCAAAATCGCCTCCCTAGCAAACAGCAAACCCGTAGGATTGTGGGGGTTGTTCAGTAGCAAACCTCGTCGAGAGGGGGCATCGAGAGCCAGAGGAACTGGGATACGAAAAGAAGGGGAGACAAGGGAACCGTTAGAAACCGACAAATCATCCGTTACTAACCGGCTTCCTGCCCCAACGTCCAACGATTTCAGATCCAACTCAGATGTTGCACCATTTTCAATTACTTGTTTAGGAACAGGCAAGATGCCTGTTCCACCAGAAAATTCCTCTCTTGTGGAATGGGCAAGATGCCCATTCTTGACAATGGTGCAAGATTTAAGATCCAAAGGGCATTTGATCACCTGCGCGCCGAAAGCCGAAAGAGCCCGCGAGTAATCGCCAAAAGCCGGAGTCACCAAATAAGTCCCCTCCAGCTTCGACAAATCCCAAGCCGCCCAAGTCAACAATTCCGCCGAACCATTCCCCGGCAAAATCCAATCCCGGTCAACATTCAAAGCCTCCCCCAAAGCAGTCCTGAGCTCCCCATAATCTGGGTCTGGGTAAGCCGTCAGACTGCTCAAGTGTGATTGAATTGCAGCCAGTGCCGACTCAGGAGGGCCCAAAGGACTGATACTCGCAGAAAAATCGACAATAGCAGAGGCAGGGCAGCCTGCCAGTGCGGCTGCCCAAGCTAAATTCCCACCGTGTAAAGGTCTAATCAAGACTCAGTTTGCCAGCTATTCTGCGTTTTTCGGCGGTGCAACTCTGTCCTTAAACAACTTCCCTGCGGAAAATGCAGGAACTCTGGTTGCCGGGATTTCCATCTTGTCTCCAGTTTTGGGATTGCGACCCTCGCGGGCCTTGCGTTCCCGCGACTCAAACGAGCCAAAACCGACCAGCGTCACCTTGTCGCCATCGGAGACAGCTTCCATGATTGCTTCCAGGGCCGCACTCAAAACAGCATCTGCCTGTTTTTTCGTCACGCTAGCCTTTTCCGCCACTGCATCAACCAATTCACCTTTGTTCATTGCGAAGTCCTTCTCGATTTGCAAAATTACGTTAAACAGAGTTAGTTCAACTATTAGCTGTGAGTTATCAACTGGATTGAGGTGTGGATTGGGAGGTTTGGGTGGTTCCCGATTGCTCCCGTCCGCTTCCCCGAATCACAACTCCTGCTGAATACCAATTACCCTAGGGTAATTGGTCAGAAAAGGAATTTTTGTTTCTAACTGCTGAAAACCCCACAGCATCTAATTTTCACTGCATTATTCTAAAGTCTTGCCGACCGTTATGGATCGGTGGAACCTTTAATTTATATGGAACTGGCTAATTTTTGTAATTAATCCCAAAATTTAGGTAAAAAAATACCACCTTGGAGACAAGATTTCTCGCCTCGGTGGATTTGCAATCTCAAAAAAATAGAAATAGAAGGAATAAAATGTAATTTGTCAAGGGCTAAAGGAAAACTTTTTTCCTTCTTCCTTCTTTCTTTCCCCTTTCTTTTCCCCGTGGGCCAGGACTGTTTCATTCTCCCGAAACCCGCCAGGGGTTGAAACCCCTGGCTAATAGCGAAAGTCGTCTGAAGACGACTGAAAGAGTGATTGATAGTCCTTTTGCATGGGACTAATGAGTTCTTTAGTCCTCTTTGAGAGGACTTTCGCTTTGAGGCAGGGGTTTCAACCCCTGTCGGACTGTCGGACTGTCGGACTGTCGGACTGTCGGACTCAGGGGAAAAAGCGTGGAAAGTTGAGAGCAATGCCTTCTTCCACCGCCAGGGACTGAAGTCCCTGTCTCATAGCTGAAGTCGGTTAAAACCGACTCAAATACTAATTTTTAGTCCTCTTTTAGAGGACTTTCGCTTTGAGGCAGGGGTTTCAACCCCTGTCGGACTGTCGGACTGTCGGACTGTCGGACTGTCGGACTCAGGGGAAAGAGCATGGAAAGTTGACACCCATGTCTTCTTCCTTCGTTCCTACTGTCTCGGCTGGACGGGCTGACTGCGCTGCAACAGTTGGCGCGCGTCGGGACTGATGCTGTTTTGGTAGCCAAAGTTCGATCGATCGCTATCATCCAAAATCTGCGGCGTCAGCAATACAATCACTTCCGCCCGCTCGTTGGTCTTATCAGTGCTCCTGAACAGCGAACCGATAATCGGCAAATCTCCTAAAATCGGAATCTTCCTCGCTGTAACCCGGTCTTGGTCGCGGATAATCCCCGATAAAATCAAAGTCTGACCGTCCCGCAGGCGAATTAGCCCCGACTGCAAAGAGCGCTCAGTCAGCAGGGTGATACTGTTTTGTTCTCCTGCGCCTGTGCTCAGGGGTCTGTTCGGGCCGATCGCACTGACGATTGGGTTGACTCGCAGAGAGACAAAACCGTTATCGTCGATGCGATCGATCGCTACTCCCAACCGCAAACCTGCCTGGCCTTTTTCTGCCGTCACCGTTCTGGTAGTTTGACCTTCTGTTGTCTGCGATTCCGATCGAATGTTAGTAACCACTTCTTCGGTGATATTCACATTCGCCGTTTCCCCTTCTTGGACAACTAAAGTCGGGTCAGTCAGGATTTTGGCATTCTGGCTGGTAATACTTGCTTGCAAGTTAGACAGAAAACGTCTTGGATATTGGAACAAGGGGAACAAGCGGAAGTCTGCACTTCCTGAGCCGGTCGTCGATCCAGGAGTGTAATTCTCAATTCCAACTCGCGTGAGGTCATTAGTAATTGGGGCTGTCGGCTGGAGGAACACACCTTTGGCGGGGCCTTCGAGACCTTGACCTGTAAACGGCACTATACGCCGACCGTTCGCATCGTAGAAAGGAGTCCTGAATTCTTGGGGAATGTCTCGGTTCGGAATAATCGGCCGATTAGCTATGCCAGTAGTTACGGCGTCGCCACTGGGCGGATTGATGCCGCCAAAATTGACGATCGCCGCCCCGCCGTCATTGACAAAGAAACTGTCATTAATCCCGAAAGAGAAGCTGGTGTTACTGACGTTGTTTCCCGACAAGTTGATATCGATCACCTTGACGTTGACAGCGACTTGACGGCGGCGCAAATCTAGCTGTGTCAAGAAAGCCACAGCCATGTCCACTTTGCGCGGGTCTCCCACCAAAGTGATGGAATTGAGCCGAGAATCCGCCAGCACCGACAGTCCCCTCAGCAACAGCGGCCCCGTGCCTTCCCTAGCGCCGATCGCCTTAATGTCGGGTTCCCGAATTTCCACATCCCGCGCAGCATTTCCCTGGCCCACGCTTTGAATAGTCACGCGAGTAATCGGCAGTTGAGTTTCCGCGCCTTGAGCGCTCAAAAAGTTAGCTGCATCTGTAGAGCGAACTTGATTGAGCCGCAGAGTCCGAATGATAATATTGCGTGAATCGATCGGCAAGTTAGTCCCTACAAAAATCGTCCGCCCCTGGCGGTTAGCTTGCAGCCCGCTGAGCCGCAGCACGTAATTAAAGACATCTTGGACCGACTCATTTTCGATGTCCAAAGAAATCTTCGGCCCTTCATCTGACCCCGATACTCCTGGCTGACCAGGCACTGCGGGCTGCCCCGGTTGAGCAGGGGCCCCGCCACCTGTAAAAGCAATGTTCAAGCCAGCAGCGCGGGCCAGCAGAGCCAAAACGTCCCGGACTGGGGCATCCCGCAGCACCAAGCGGGGGATGCGTTCTCCCGAACTCAGTTCAATATTTCCCACGCCGGGGGCGATGTTAGACACCGCGATATCTCCCAAGGGCGGAGCCACTGCCCGCGGCTGGAAAGGCGCAGCCTGATTGCTTTGGGATTGTATTTCGCTGGGGAGGGGCGGGCGATCGTTTCTGGTAACAGTAACTTGGGGATTTGGCAGCAGCACGCCTGGGTTTTGCGAGGTGCGGACTTGGGGAGCCGGCGGGGGAGCTGTTTGGCTCAGCGGCAGTCCCGGAGGGGGCGGGGGTGGAGTTTGGGCAGACTGTGCTGTGCCACCCTGTCCGGCAACGCTGAGGACGATGCTTTGGCCTTGTCCCGGAACAATTTGTCCGTTGGGAACTCCGTTGGTGCCGGCTACCACAACGCGGATGCTGTTAGCCTCTACCTGGCTGATTTCTACTGAAGAAATTCCCGGAGCTGGGTTATCTTGACGGAAGCTGTTGCCTTGTGGTAAGCGGAGCTGGGTGTTGATAATTGTGGCTTGGTAAGTATTGCCGTTATTGATGGCGAAAACTTGCGGGCGATCGCCCTTTTCTGTAGCCAGAACAATATTTACGCCATTATTACCTTGACTTACTTGCACTCCTGTTACCTGAGTCGGCAATGCCAAGACTGGGGCTTGGGCGATCAGAACTCCTGCAACGCTGCATAAGAGTCCTCCACTTAACCGTAGATGCTGTTTCACGTTCTCTCCTCCACTACAATTTGTTATTTGTTGTTCGCAGTCTTTTGTCGCTAGCTGCTAAACTGACTAAAATATTCTCGCTTCGAGCCTTTTTAAAGGAAGAAGTTATGCCCTTTTCGATGTTTAATTTTCGATTGGGAATAACAGATGACATAAGGGTTAGAAGCTATCCTACAGCAATCCTCGCATCATTTGTGGATTTCTTACTTCCTCCCCTTACAAATGGGAGGTTTGGGGTAGGGTAAAAAAAATACGACTCCTGCAAGGATTGCTATACAGTTCCATTACTTTTTGAAACTGGTATTAGAAGAAATTAGATTTTAGAGCCAATTTTTGATTGCCATCTAAAAAATATTTTTCTGACCTTCATACTTTTTTGACTTCTACCTTCAATCTTTCCATTTCAAACTTCTGCCTTCTGACTTCTTGTGAAATAGCGAGTTGGGAACAATAGCTAATATCTGCCAAATAATAGCTACTTAGCACCAGGACTCGGAGCCGGAGTTGGCGGTTTTTCTTCTTGCTTTAGCGGCAGCAGCGCGTGCAAGTCAAAAGCAGTTTTAATTTTAGTTGGCGGTTGCTCCACAGGAACTATTTTCCCTTTCAAAAAATCAACTTCAATTGGCTGATTTGATGCTAGCAATTCAGATTTCAAATTCCTAACTACCAACAGCGACTGCATCAACTCCAAGTTACGCATAAAATTGCGGGTTTGATCAAAAGTGCCTTCAAACTCTACCTTAAATTTTTTGCGTCTGAGCTTGCCAGCCAGGGACGCCCCGAAGGAGCTATCGGCCAGAATATCAGGGTCTGGAGCTCCCGGCGTGGCGGTTGCTGTTGCTGGCGGCATATCCGGCTCAAATTTGGTAATTTTAGCCTTGAGGTCATCTCCTTGCACGCCGGCGTTGATTCTATTAACGAGTTGGGTCATGTCAAGCAAAAGCGTGTTGGCGCTGGCGTCGCTGGCAAACATGGCCGTGACGTTGGCCCGGCGCTGTTTTGCTTCTTCTTGCTTGGCTTCTGCTTCTGCCTTTTTTTGAATTTGAGTTTGCAATTGCACTTGCGTTTGCTTGCTTTCGCTAAGTTTTTGCTTGAATTCGCCGCTTTTTTGGAATTCGGGAAGTACGAACTGGTAGCCGAGGCCGCCAGCAATCAGGAGCCCGAGAACCGCGATGCCGATTGCTTGGACTTGGGGTGTCAGCTTAATGCCGAATATTTCCTTAGCCCCTGTATCTTCTGCTTGTCCGCTAGAAATAAACTCTGCTGTCATGGTTTTTTCACTTCTCCTTTTTGTGGTTCTAGCACTCCTTTTTCTTGAAGTGTTTCTATCCGTATTGCGAGCCCGTCTGCTTGCTTGCTTCGCAGCTCGGGGAGCAACTCGGAGGCACCCGTCGGGCTGAGCGTCGTTTCAATTTTATATTCCACCACTGGTCGCAGTTTGGGAAGTTCTGCTGGTGCTGCGTTTTGGTTACGCACTTGTAATTGTGCGGGGTTGTTTTTTAATGTGGCCGCTATCAGTTTGGTATCGGTGTTAAGGAAGAAGGGAGAGCGCTGGACTAGCAACATAAAGTCGTTAACTTGAGCAAAGGTACTGGCTATCCCTGAAATTTGCACTTTTGATGCCTGCTGCGGGACGACGGGGACGGGAGGTGCTGCCGGGGCGGGGCTGGCTGCTGGAGACGGACTCGCCCCCGGAGAAGCAGCGGGTGTTGGTGGGGGGGGAGGAGGAGGTGCTGCAACGGGGGAGGGACTTGGGTCGATTTGCTCGATTTTGCCAATTTGCACTCCGGCCGGAGTACGGGCACTGAGGTCTTGCAGCATCGCCGACCAAGGTTTAATTTGGTCGAATACTCCAGCTAATGCTTTGTATTCGGCGGTAACTTGGTCGGTTTCGGCGTTGATGGCTTTGATGGTGTTGGCTTGAGTGTTTAACAGGGCCAGTTCTGTGTCGATGGTTGCTTGTTGTGCGGCCAAGTCGGTATTTTCCTTAGTCGCCCACCACCAGGCGCCCATGACTGCGGCGTTGATGCCAAAGGCAAACAGCACTGCCCCATATATGGGCAGTTGGTCTTTGGCTCCACCGGAACTTTTTTTAGCTGGGCTTTTGGTTGCAACGGGTTTGTAGTCGGGACGGTCGTTGAGAAAATTAATATCTAGGCTGTACATGGCTTCACTCGGTTTTATAGCAGAAGGAAGAAGGCAGAAGGCACAATGTAGAAGGTAGAAGGCACAATGTAGAAGGCACAGTGTAGAAGGTAGAAGGTAGAAGGCAGAAGGCAGAAGGTAGAAGGTAGAAGGAAAAAGTGATCTACCGCTAATGTTTCAGCAATTAAGAAGGTACTAACAGTCTTGGCTGTTGCTATAGATTTAAATTAGAAATTTTAGATTTTAGACAGAACCCAAGATTGCTGGTACAAGTGAAGGATTTATTTAGGGAAGAAAGAAACAACTTTCTGCCTTTTACTGAAGGAAGGGGCTGCTTCTACCTCAGATATATTCTACCTTTTACCTTCTACCTTCTACCTTCTATCTTCTACCTCCAATATTCTACCTTCTGCTTTCTGCCTTCTTCTTTTGGAAGGGGTTTTTACCTCAAATTCTCAAATCGGTTTTTCTCTCATCTAAAACTGTTAGGTCACATAACCTCCCTTAGTCCTAAACCTAGGGCGACTCCTAAACCTGCTCGCTGTTCTGGGGTAATTTCTTGGCTGATTTCGACTCCTAGGGTTTCGATGGGATCGACTTGAGATGCGGGCAAGCTTAATCTTTGCATAAAAAATTCGTCGAGTTTGCCGATCGCAGCTCCCGGACCCGCTAGCAGTAGTTGCGCTACTTCGAGTTCTTCGCTCTGGTTGAGGTAAAAGTCTACTGAGCGGCGCAGTTCGTCTGCTAGTTCTCCCAATACTTTAATCATCGCATTTGTTCCCGGATTGGCGTCTCCCGATGCGCCCATTGTATCTGTGACTGGCAGGGTCATGCCTTGCAGTTCGCTGGTGTCTCTGGTTGGTGGCAGGTTCATGGCTTGGTTGAGGGCGGTCTGGATTTGGTAGGTGCCGATCGGGATGGTACGGTTGAACTGAGGTATGCCGTCCACTACTATAGCTAACTCGGTGCTGTCAAATTCTATGGCGGTGAGAACTGCTGCTTCTTGGGAGGAAAATTGTTGCAGTTGTTCTTTGAGGGTGCGGATTAGGGCAAAACTGGTTACTTCTAATACGTCTATAATCAATCCGGCTTCTTTGAATGTTTCGATGTATGTGTCGGTAACTTCTCTGCGGGTTGCTACTAAGACGACTTGCACTTTTTCTACTCCGTCGTCATCTACAAAAAGGCCTATTTTTTGATAGTCTACGTCGGCGTCTTCTCTAGGAAATGGCAAGTACAGTCCTGCTTCTGCGTTCATGTAATCCCGCAGTTCTTCTTCGTTGAGTTCTGCGGGAACTGGGATGAGGCGGATGACTGCTTCGCGGCCTGGAATGGCTGTGGCTACTCGCTTGGCTTTGATTTTGTTGTCCGTGAGGACGGTACGTATTAGTTCTGCCATTCCCGGCGGATCGACTATTTGTCCTTCTTGTACATAGTCTTCTGGAACTTCTATTGAGGCTAGGATGCCTAATTTTAATGCCTGAGCTTTCTTTTCAAGCTGAATGATGTTGATGCGGTCTGGGGCTATTTCGATCCCGATTCCTGGCTGGCGTTGGGAAAGTAGACCTTTGAAAAAGTTAACCATGTGATTGGGTCGCCGATAATTGCTATTTTTTTCTTTTGTAGTTGGCCAGCCTGATTCAGCGCGCAGGCGTGTTGGAGGGTTGGTTTCCAACTGCAGCCAGAGTGCTGTAATCTCGGTATCCCGCCTTCTTCTGCACAGCTCAGTCTGTGTTGCGCGATCGCTAGTTCCGATTTTATGCTATCCAATTTACTTGACAATAGCTATTCTGCGGAGAATGTCAATAAATTCCAGCTCGATCGACCGAAAACCCGCCGATTCTGCACAAAAACCGACTATCTCGCTCCTGAACCCAGGTACAAAACTCTGTTACTGACTCGTGAGCGCTTGATTCGGGCGATTCCCTACGGGATAGCTTCGCCGCGCGTGCCTTTGTCTGACAAGCGAATTTCAAAGGTGTTACCCGCCACGTGATTTATCTCGCGCAAGTCAATCGAAAGCATCTCAAATCTAAAATCCTTGCGTCCCCCGAATTTATCTCGCGCAAGTCAATCGAAAGCATCTCAAATCTAAAATCTAAAATCGAATGACGGTTCCCATAACTCTCAAATTTTATTCTATGAAACGTAAATCTTGGCAACTTTTTGCTGTTTTTGGGCTGGTGGGGCTGCTGCTGTCTGCGGTGGTGAGTTGCAGCAAGCCGGCTGTTAATTCCCAGGCAAATAATACGCAGGAAATCGAGTTCTGGACTATGCAGCTTCAACCTCAGTTTACTGAGTATTTCAACAAGACGATCGCCGGTTTTGAAGCGGAAAATCCGGGGGTGAAGGTGCGTTGGGTGGACGTTCCTTGGTCGGCGATGGAAAGCAAGATTTTGGGGGCTGTTTCGGCGAAAAATGCGCCGGATGTGGTGAACCTAAATCCCGATTTTGCTTCGCTGTTGGCGGGACGCAATGCTTGGCTGGATTTGGATTCTCGAATTCCGCAGCAAGTTCGCGAGCTCTATCTCCCAAATATCTGGAAAGCTAGTGTACTCGACGGCAAGACTTTTGGCATTCCTTGGTATCTCACGACTGGGGTGACAATTTACAATACGGAGTTGTTGAAGAAGGCTGGAATTGCTAAGCCTCCTGCTACTTATGCCGAGTTGGCAACTGTGGCGAAGCAGGTGAAGGAGAAGACTGGCAAGTTTGCTTTTTTTGTGACTTTTGTGCCGGAAGATTCGGCGGAAGTTTTGCAATCTTTTGTGCAAATGGGTGTACCTTTGGTGGATGCTAAAGGCAAGGCGGCTTTTAATACTGCTAAGGGCAAAGCTGTTTTTCAGTATTGGGTAGATTTGTACAATAACGGACTTTTGCCACAGGATGTTTTGGTGCAGGGACATCGCAGGGCGATCGAGCTTTATCAAGCTGGGGAAACTACTTTTTTAGCTTCGGGCCCTCAGTTTTTGAAGGCGATTGCTGAGAATGCTCCGAGTATTGGTGCTGTTTCGGCTGCTGCGCCTCAAATTACGGGGGAAACAGGTAAGAAGACTGTGGCGGTGATGAATTTGGTTGTGCCCCGCGACAGCAAGCGCCCTGATGATGCTGTCAAGTTTGCTCTGTACGTTACTAATTCTCAAAATCAGTTGGCTTTTGCTAAGGCTGCTAATGTTTTGCCTTCTACGGTTGAGGCTTTGCAGGACGATTATTTTAAGACTGTTTCTGCTGATGCTCCTGCTGCCGATCGAGCTCGGGTTGTTAGTGCTTCTGGGTTGACTTCCGCTGAGCTATTGATTCCGCCTTTGAAGGATGTTAAGAAGTTGCAAAAGGCGATTTATGACAATTTGCAGGCGGCAATGTTGGATGAGAAGTCGGTAGACCAAGCTGTTGCTGATGCTGCTAAGGCTTGGGATCAAAGGTAGTTTTTAAGTGAAGCTGGGGCGGGATTTTTTTTATTTCGCCCCTTGCTTTTTTAGGTCACTTGACGTATTATTAAATAATGGGAATCTGTGCCGCCATATATAAGCAGATATCAGCCTTTAAATGTAAGGTGCGTCGCCTCGCAGAGCTTCCAATCATCGCGAAAAATTCGATGGCGACGCACCTTACGATTAGCAATCGCCCCTTGTTTTTAAGGTTGAATTGTCCAGTCTTCCTGCACTAAATCAGGCACTTGCGAAAAATCTCGGTAGTTGCGCGTAACGAGGATAGCCTTATTAGCAAGTACAATAGCAGCAATCCGCAAATCTTGCGTGCCGATGCGTATTTTTTGACGGCGTAACTCAGTGTAAATAGTGAAAGCATTCGGGTCAAATTTCAGAATGTTGAGATTTTTGAAATCATCTAATGTATCCCATAACCTGGTGTAACCCCATACTAATTTGTCCGCTTGCGAAGATGTCGAAGCCTTTCTGATAAAATCGAACCAGCCGCGAATTACTTCCTCTACGGTTACGATAGTTACAGCAAGGTTTTCTGCGTTAACCTCGATTCGCTGCACCATCATTGGATCATTCTTTTGCCAATCGGAGAAACAATTCGTATCAAGTATGTATAGGCTCATTCTGTCTCAACCGCATCGTCAATTTGACTGTAATAAGCTTCGGTTTCTGCATCGAGTTCGCGGCGATATTCTTCTATGTGTGCCAATACCTCATCGTAATACGGATCGTTTTCATACTTACCAGCTAACCTCACCCAAGGATTGTTCGATCGACTATTCGTGAGTTTGACAGAGACGATTTCTGCTTCGGCTAGCTGGGCATTTACTAAATCGTGAAGGTTTTGCAGTGCTTGCGATCGCGTCTCGCCAAAAGCTTTGCATTCGGGCCATCCCAGCAACGCTGCACTGACTGTTGTGTCTGATTCGTTTTTAATGATTATGTGAGCAGTTGAGCTGTCGAGGTCGCCCCCAAAGTTAGTGCGATCGGCTGCGCGAATGTCGCAGGTAGCGTTACCTGTTAACAGTGTTTTTGTCTTGACTGTCTGCTTGGTGTTTTCCTGGCGCGGATTTTCTCTTTCTCCAATGATAAGCGGGTCTGCTTTGCGAAGCGCGTCAAGAAATTTGACCATGTTTACTCTCTCCTTGGTGTTTTCCTGGCCTAACTTTTCTATTACTGGCCCGATCGCCGAGGCAGGAGTTACCTTGACTGTAGAATCGATGTTTTCCTGACGCTGCTTGATTATGTTTCGCCTGAAAAGCTCGTCAAATAGTAAAGTTTGCTCTTGGGCTGGCAAAGCTTCTATATATTCAATTAGCCTTTGCACCGATATAAGGCTGCTCATAAACTTCTATCTCTAAATTTTTCTAAACTCACTTGTATTGTAACAAAAATTTGGCATTGGGCATTGGGCATTAGGCATTAATCTTTTTTGCTCTCGCCCCTTCCTTTTTTCGACCACTTGACGTATTATTAAATAATGGGAATCTGTGCCGCCATATATACGCAAATATCAGCTTTTAAGTTATTATCGAATGATGAAATTACCGCCTCTTCACAACGCGGAGTCGGAGGAGAACTCTGGATAAGTCAATCTCGACTATTTTAGAGGTAAATGTTTGTTGATAAAAACGATCGCTCATCCCAGAAACCGGGTTTCTTTATCCCGTGCGAGCCTCTTTCTCAATTCAGCTTAATTGATGATTTGTACGAATACAGCCTGAATTCCTCAAATATTCAGAAATTTGACTCGTGTTAAAATCAAAACTCAGCTCAGAATAGGATAAAATTCTTATGCCAGCGATGACACTCAAAGATTTAAACCAAGTTCAAACCCTTTTTTCCGAAGCGGGTTTAGATTACAAAATTGAACTAGAAGACGGGAGACTTTCAATTGTGGGGCCATCAGACATCGTATCCAGTGAAATCAGCAGTATTTTGATTCGTTTGCTGGGTAACTGGGTTTATCCCCGTCGCTTGGGGAGAGTCTTTGACTCCGCAGGCGGTTTCATCATGCCGGATACGAATGTGAAAGCGCCGGATGTTTCTTTTGTGCGCGCCGCCCGCTTGCGCCAAAGTCCGCGTTATTTTGGAGAACTTGTCCCCGATTTGGTGGTTGAGATTAAATCTCAGATCGATCGCATTAAGCTTATAGAAACCAAGGTTTTGAAGTTTATAGAGTTGGGTGCGATCGTCGGAATTCTGATCGATCCTGATGAAGAAACAGTGACTATTTATCGCTCTACAGGTGAACCGACTGTTTTAGGAAATGGCGATATATTAACAGTAGCAGAACTTTTTCCCGGTTGGGAATTGCCCATTTCGGAATTGTGGCCTCCTATCTTTACTGAGGAAGAAACACAATTCTGATGCGTTTAAGCTTGGGATTGTTGTTGTTGCAGAAAATAGCCGACGAGATAAAGCGAACCGCAAAGGATTGTTAGGTTGTCGCCTGTAACAGCAGCATCTAAAGCTGTTGTTAAGTCGGGGAAGGCTTGACAGAAAGTTAATTCGGGGCAGATAATTTGAGCTAGGGCGGCTAATTCTGCGGGGGATGATGAGTTTTGATCGGGTACGGGTACTAGGTAAAGTCGATCGCCCTTTTTGAGTAATGCTTTCAAAATATCGTCGCAGTCTTTAGTCGCAAGAATCCCGATTACCCAGTTAATCGGTGACGGGTGATTGTTCAGGCGATCGACATATTCACGCAGGGCGATCGCTGCGGCTGGATTGTGCGCGCCGTCAATTAAGAGGTTGCGGTTTTTCCAAGTTGTCTGCTGGAGTCTTCCGGGCCATTGGGTTTTGGCGATACCGTTTTCGATCGCGGTTGGAGAAATTTGCCATCCTTGGTTTTGGAGAGTTTGCAAAGTGGCGATCGCAATTGCTGAATTCATTAGTTGAATTTTTCCCAGCAGCGGCAATTGATATTTTATTTTAACCGCATTTTGATTTAACTGATATTCTGCGAATCCTTGTCCTAAATCTATTGCTGGTTTTACCCAAGTTGCCGGACAGTCTAATTCTTGAATGCGTTTTTCTACTACTATTCTAGCTGATTCTGGCAATTCTCCGATAACTGCCGGACATTTTGCTTTAAGAATTCCCGCTTTTTCCCCAGCAATATCTGCCACGGTGGGGCCGAGTATTTGCCAGTGGTCGAGACTGATAGAAGTAATGACGCTAGCGAGAGGTGTTTCGCAAACGTTAGTCGCGTCTAATCTACCGCCCAATCCAGTTTCTATGACTGCGATGTCTGTTTTTTGTTCGGCGAAATACAGCCAAGCTGCGGCGGTGATTATTTCAAATTGAGTGGGTGTTTCGGTGTTGTTTTCGGTGGCGGCGACAACTCGTTCTAGACACTGTTGCAATTCTGTTGGGGAAATCGGTTTTTGGTTGATGCAAATTCTTTCTGTCCAATCGATTAAGTGCGGGGATGTGTAGCGTCCAACTCGATAGCCTGCTTCTGTTAGTACGGAAGAGAGATAAGCGCAAACGGAACCTTTGCCATTGGTGCCGGCTATGTGGATAATGGGTACTTGTTGGTGGGGGTTGTCTAGTTTTTGGAGAAGTTGGTGAATTCTTTCTAGGCCGAGGTGGACGCCGAAGTGTTGGTAGGATTGGAGGATGGATTCTGCATTCATTGAGGATGATAAGTTCTGTTTGTGTGTGAATTAGATTTTTTTTTATTAACCGCAGAGGGCGCAGAGGGCGCAGAGTGAGAGAAGAAAGAGATAGATATGTAATAAAAGAGAGGTTTATAATTGATTTATTGTATTTATTGCGGGTGAAAAAAGGTGGCTTTGGATATTATTTCTCTGTTTTCGGGTTGTGGGGGGTTGGATTTGGGTTTTCGCTTGGCTGGGTTTAATGTGGTTTGGGCGAATGAATATGATAAGTCTATTTGGGATACGTATAATTTCAATCATCCTGAAACTATTTTAGATCGCAGAGATATCAGAAAAATCAAATCTGATGAAATTCCCAACTGTATTGGGATAATCGGCGGGCCTCCTTGTCAAAGTTGGAGTGAAGCAGGGGCTAAGCGGGGGATTGATGACTGTCGGGGTCAACTTTTCTGGGAGTATATCAGAATTGTGCGGGACAAGCAGCCTTTGTTTTTTTTAGCTGAGAATGTTAGCGGTATTTTGGCGGCCAGAAACAAGGAAGCTTTTACTTATATATTATCGCAGTTTGAGGACATCGGGTATCGGGTTTCCTACAAGTTGGTGAATGCTAGAAATTTTGGGGTTCCGCAAGATAGGCAAAGGGTGATTGTTGTTGGCTATCGGCAGAATCTGGGTTTTGGTTTTGAGTTTCCCGAACCTGGAACCGAGGTTTTGACGCTGAAAGATGCGATTTTTGATTTGCAGGCGATCGCCCCTATGTCAGTTAAGGGTAAATTAGATAATTATCACGATTCTGTCCCAAATCACGAATGTGCGGATTTGGGGTTTTCCAGCATTTATATGTCGCGCAATCGAGTTAGAAGTTGGTCAGAACCTTCGTTTACCATTCAGGCAAGCGGCAGACACGCACCTCTCCATCCTCAAGCTACTAAAATGATTTTAGTTGGCAAAGACAAACGCATTTTTGACCCCAATTCGCCTCTGCCTTACCGTCGGCTTTCTGTGCGAGAGTGCGCCAGAGTTCAGACTTTCCCGGATGATTTTATTTTCAAATATAAGTATATTGCTGACGGATACAAAATGGTCGGCAATGCTGTTCCTGTGAATTTGGCGAGAGTTTTAGCCAGTAAGATTTTTGAGGATATTGCCAACTGAAGCCGACCATCTACCAGTCGCTAGGGAATGAATTCCACGGCGCTTTTAGCGAAAGTCATCGCTATAAAGACTAATCTCAAATCCGTATTATTCATCTCTCTCTTCTCCTCCTCTGTGTCCTCTGTGGCCTCTGCGGTTTAATAATTCCGAATTATCTGTCATTGAAACTTGGTTAACTGACCGAGGTTATGCTGAATCGCATTTGTCCCGCGAATATGAGACAAGGGAGAACCTCCATACAAAAAGCTATTCAAACTAACTTGATAATTTTGTTGAACTGCTAAATCCAACCACAAATTGTTAATCGCGTCTCCCGGCTTGTAGTCGGGGATGTTGTGCTGATAATAAGGAAAACTGTCTATACAAGTATTGAAAAAGTTTTTCCGCCCGCAATGCTTTAAATACTGATATCGCGGTTTGAATTCTGTTTGATTTTCCAATACTGTATATATAGTATCTGCGAGAGATTCTGGGTCAAATTTGGCGTAAAGACCCGCACCTTCGGGGAAAACAGGCGAGTTGCCTCTGGCGTATTGGTTGAATTCTTCAAAACAAATTACAGGTACGTTGCAACTCATGGCTTCGGTAATTCCTCGGTTTTTTCCTTCGAGGAGGGAACCGAGGACGAATGCTTGGGCTCGCGAATAATATGTGGGGATTTCGCTGTAGTAGTCTACTCTTGGCACTAAGTTAATGTAGTCGGAGGGATTGGTTAAAATTTCCTCGACTTGTTGCCATTCTTTTAATGCGTACTCGTCGAGAGTTTTCAGGTTGCTAGCATCAAATTCGTGGCCGGTGACTACTGTTAGTTTTATCGGTTTTTGCGGATATTTTTGGCGGTAAACTTTTAAGGCTTTGGCAATAATTGGCAAATTTTTTTCTTCGGAAATTCGGGCTACGGCTAGCAAGTCGATGTCTTTGGCGGGGACGTTGCGAGGGGAAATTAAGTATTCGTTGATGAAGTCTGTGTCTTGCAGTGGTATGATTGGTTTGTGGGCGCGATCGGGATAAGTTTCGCGAAACCATTTATCCCGCTGCGGGTTTTTGTATAAACTAGAGTAGGCGTCAGCTATGGGGGCCCAGGAGTAGGAGATTCCGGGGGAATAGGTGAAGGATAAAAATACTGATGAAAGTTGGGGAAATAGTTTGTTTATTAGTTCGACTCCTTCGCTGAAGTAAATTCCTTTGATGAAACGCCCTTCGTAAAATAGTGGGGGAAGCAAGACGTAGAAACTGACGGTATCGAAGCGGTGGGGTTGGTCTTCAAATATCTCCCAGGTAAAGGCGTCTAAGTCTGCATAGATTTCGGCGATTGGTTTGTTGATGTGGGGGTTGCGTAAATATGGTTTTTGTCGATCGTAGTTTCCGCGTACCATATAATTCTGAGTGTGAGTATCTAGCTTTTTTTATTTAACCGCAGAGGGCGCAGAGAAGAAGAGAGATATTCACAAGTCATCCACGGGTTGTTCTAGTGATTCATGGTCGCCTATTGTGAGGGCGAGTTGGTAGATTTGGCGGCGGGGAAGGGATGTTTGTTGGGCTAGCTGGCGGCTGGCTTGGGAACGACTTATGCCTTCTGCTATTAATGTTTGCAATTCTGCTTTAATTGCGTCTTCGGAAAATATTGGGGCGGCTGTTTGGATGCCGGCTATTACGAGGGTAAATTCTCCCTGGGGTTCGCGATTGGTGTAAAGTTCGATCGCACTTTCTATACTACCACGCCAAAACTCTTCGTGCATTTTGGTTAATTCTCTGGCCAGCACAATCTGTCTGTCGCTTCCCAAACTATTTGCTAAATCTTGTAAAGTTTGTCGCAATCGGTGCGGAGATTCGTATAATATTATAGTGCGGGATTCTATCTGCAAAGCTTCTAAACTCTGTTGGCGTTCTTGACCTTTTACGGGTAAGAAACCTTCAAATACAAATCTCTCTGTGGGTAATCCTGATCCAGTTATGCCAACTATGCAGGCGGTCGGGCCGGGAATCGGAATAATGTTAATATTAGCATCGGCGCAAGCTTTGACTAACTCGTATCCGGGGTCAGAAATTCCCGGCATTCCGGCATCGGTGACGAGGGCGATATTTTTGCCTAAATGCAGTTTGTCGATGAGTTCGGGAAGTCGCTGGTGTTGGTTGTGTTCGTGATAGCTGATTTGAGGAGTTTTGATTTGGAAATGTTGCAAAAGTTTGCCTGTATGGCGGGTGTCTTCGGCGGCGATGAAGTCTACTGTTTGCAAGATTCGGATGGCGCGAAAGGTCATGTCTTCGAGGTTGCCGATCGGGGTTCCTACGATGTAAAGTGTTCCTGTATTGGGATTTGCTTGCATTTTGATATTTTGAAGTTTTTAACCGCAGATAAAGCACGGGCGGGACGCCCATGCCACACATTTAAGAAGATATGAAAACGGGATTGTTTTTGGGATTGGCAACTTTAGATTTAGTTTATTTGGCCGAGAAGCCTCCGGGTGAAAATCAGAAAGTTGTTGCTTCTGATTGTACCATTGCTGCGGGCGGGCCGGCGGCAAATGCTGCGGTCACTTTTAGCTATTTGGGGAATGCGGCGGTATGGGCCGGCGTTTTGGGCACTCACGCGATCGCCCAATTAATTCGTGCAGACTTAGCGGAGTATAATGTCAGGATAATCGATTTGGAACCGGGGCGATCGCACTCGCCGCCAGTTTCCTCGATTATTGTAACTGAAGCAACGGGCGATCGATCGGTAATTTCCATCAATGCTACGAAATCGCAAGTTGACAGTCAAACAATTAACCAGGATATTTTAACCTCAGTTAATATTGTACTGCTTGACGGACATCAAATCGCAGCCAGTCAAGAAATTGCTCAACTTGCCAAGTCAAAAAACATTCCCATTGTCCTCGATGGCGGCAGTTGGAAACCCGGATTAGAACAAATATTACCTTTTATTGAATGGGCTGTATGTTCGGATAACTTTCATCCGCCCAACTGCGACAATTCCGAACAAGTCTTTGCTTACCTCTCAGCAGCCGGAATTCCCAATATTGCCATCACTCGCGGCGAAAAATCAATTTTATACCTCAGCAATGGCAGTTACGGCACTATAGAAGTACCTCAAATTCAAGCCACAGACACTTTAGGCGCGGGCGACATCTTTCACGGCGCTTTCTGTCACTACATTTTGCAAAATAATAACTTTACAGATACTCTCACCGCATCAGCTAAAATCGCTTCCCATTCCTGCAAAAATTTCGGAACCCGCGCCTGGATGAATAAGAGTTAATTTTCAATTAAAATTAACCAAACTATCCGGTTAAAACCCCTCAAAGCTAGAAAACTTGAACTAGCAACACCTGTTAAGTTAAAATCCTGACAGCAACCTCGACAAAATTTGTGAACTTCCCTTTTCTCTTCCTTCGCGCCCGTGGAACAGGCGTCTCGCCTGTGAATTTTCGCAGTTCGTTAAAATTGCTATATTAGTAAAACAACCTCAAATCAAACCAAACAGTCCCAAAACAACATACCCGAATCATGTCTGACACCCAACCCCTAACTATCACCCTTCCCCCTTTGCGGATTACCCTAACAGAACAACAGCAAGTTAACCTAGAATGGCTGACACAAAACTTGCCCAATCTACTCACCCCAAGCAAACAAGAACTTCCCGACAATATGAAACAGTGGGTGGCGGCTAACAAATTATTAAATCAACCCGATGCAGAAATCATTCAAGGACTAATAAATACCGGCATAGATGCGGAAACAGCCACCGCAGAAGTTAGGGAAATCTCCTCTCATCCCTACTTTCAAGCAGGCAGTCAGTACGTGCAGTTATTGCAGAAATTAGAATCGCATCTCAGGATTAGCAATCAATTAGCTGCATTGTCTTCCAAGTTTGGCACAATCGAACGCAAAAGCAGTCTTTCCAGAGAGTATTTTCTCGAAAATTACTACGCCAAAAATACTCCAGTAATTATTACCAATATCATGCACAACTGGAAAGCGTTGCAGTTGTGGACGCCGGAGTATTTGCAAGAAAAATATGGCGATGCAGAGGTACAAATTCAAGCCAACCGCAATTCCGACCCGAATTACGAAATCAAGATAGAAAATCACAAAAAAATTGTTTTGTTCCGCAAATATGTAGACATGGTGGTCAAGGGCGGGCCTAGCAACGACTACTACATGGTTGCTAACAACCAAACTCTTGAAAGAGAGGAATTTAAACCGCTATTTAACGACATTGAAATTTTTCCCGAATACCTCAATCCAACGGATACAAAAGGCAGAGTTTTCTTTTGGTTCGGGCCGAAAGGCACGATTACACCGCTACACCACGACCCAGTTAATTTAATTTTAGCTCAAGTGTCTGGTCGCAAACTAATTAAATTGATTTCTCCGCAACAAACACCTCTGCTTTACAATCACGTCGGAGTTTTCAGCAAGGTTGATGGCGAAAATCCAGATTATGACAAATACCCGCTTTACAGAGATGCGAAAATTATTGAAGTGATTTTGGAACCGGGAGAAGCTATCTTTATTCCTGTCGGTTGGTGGCACCATGTAAAATCATTGGAAGTGAGTATTTCGGTTTCGTTTACTAATTTTGTGTTTCCTAATTATTATGAATGGAAATATCCTCATATTAATTGGTAATTGCTAATGTATGGTTCCCAGGGGCGGGCACGGGGGCACCGCCCCTACAGAAATCGGCGTTTATCTGCGGTTCAAAAAAAAAGAAATTCATGAAAACTCTCGAAGAAATCAGCGAAATTTCACGATCGATCGCCTGGAGTGCATCAGATATCCTACAATCCTATTATCGCCAGGATTCCAACACTCCTAACCTCGACATCCAAGAAAAAAAAGATGGCCCCGTCACCGCCGCCGATGTCGCTGTCAACTCTTACATTCTCGACGGATTGCAGTCGGCTTTAGGGAATGCAGAATTTGGCTATCTCAGCGAAGAAACTTACAAATCTTATTTAGAAAAAAACGGTCAAATTCCCTTACCTCAAAGTTGGGTTTGGATTATTGACCCTTTGGATGGAACGCGAGATTTTATTGACAGGACAGGTGAATTTGCTGTTCACATTGCTTTAGCCTTCGAGGGAAGACCGGTATTGGCAGTTGTGGCCTGGCCGCAACAGCAAAAGATTTATTACGCAATCCGCGATGCGGGCGCTTTTATGGAAAGTCGGGCCGGTTCTGCGGTCAAGTTGCAGGTTTCGGCGCGAAATATAGTGGCAGATTTATCTATAGTAACTAGCCGCAGTCACCGGGGCGATCGCTTTAATCAATTGTTACAAAAACTGCCATGTCAGAATCAAATAGCTGTCGGTAGCATTGGCTGTAAAATTGCGACAATTGTCGAACAAAAGGCTGATGTTTATATTGCGCTTTCGGGAAAGTCGGCACCGAAAGATTGGGATTTAGCTGCACCGGAATTAATTTTGACTGAAGCGGGCGGTCAATTTACTCGTTTTGACGGTTCTGCTTTGCAATATAACCGGGGAGATGTGAGTCAGTGGGGGGGATTGTTGGCGAGTAATGGTTGCTGTCACGCTGCTTTGTGCGGGCAAGCTGAGGAGATTTTAGCAGGGATAGATGGGGGTTTGAAGTAAGTCCGCGCGTGCGAAGCTATCCCGTAGGGAATCGCCCGTAAAGATGGTAACGAATCAGTTTTAGGGGCGGGTTTACGAGAAATAATTGCTTAAAACCAATTATCTAGTAAACCCGCCCCCACTTTTGCCCGAAAGTCCGCTAGGGCTTGAAATGAACGGCCAAACCTGAGCGCAGATATCTATCAAAAATCCCGCTCTTAATATTTCAGTATAATGACACTTGCTATTAAAGAGTTTTTGTGTTATGTCATCCACCTCGCTCTGGCTAATCCGTAATATTACTTAATAAAATCCCCCATCTTTATCAAAACTTTAATTAAAAAGCTGTTTATAAAGAAAAATTTACATAGATGTTTGGAAAAATGAGTTAGGGTTACTACAACATTGACAAATAGTTTCGCATACCCGTCGCGAAACAGGGAAATCATTGTCTTTTTTTAACCCCCAGTAGGTGCAGTATGCCAAATTTAAATAATCAAGTTTCACCAAGTGCGATCGCCTTTATCGACACTCAAGTTGAAAATTATCAAAGTTTGATTGCCGGGGTAACACCGGGTACGGAAGTAGTTGTTTTGGATGGGAATAAAGATGCGATCGACCAAATTACTGAAATTTTAGGTCTTCGCAGCAATATTGACAGCATTCACATTGTTTCTCACGGTGCTCCCGGCAGCTTGCAATTGGGTAATGGCAGCTTGAGTGCAGATAATGTGGAAACTTATTCCGAGAAGTTGCTGCAGTGGCGGAGTGCTTTAACTGTTGATGCGGACATTCTGATTTACGGTTGCAATGTCGCATCAGCCTCTGGCGCTTACCCGAAAGTCAGCCAGGGAATGAATTCCCCGGCTCAAAGCTCAAGTCGGTTGAAACCGACTGCTTACCCGAAAGTCCGCCAGGGAATGAATTCCCCGGCTAAAAGCTCAAGTCGGTTGAAACCGACTGAAAACAAGCCGACTATTCAGTCCTCTTCAGAGGACTTTCGCTATGAGACAGGGAATTCATTCCCTGGCGGATCGGATGAATACGCCATAGATAATGAACGCGGGATCGATCGTGAACGCGCGATCGATCTAGACGGTTTCGCCTTCATCCAACGAATTGCCCAACTCACAAATACAAACGTTGCGGCTTCCCAAAACCTCACCGGAAGTGTAACAAAAGGCGGGGACTGGGAACTGGAAGTCAGAACCGGGAAAATAGAAACACCGCTGGTATTTGAAGCCGAAGTGTTAGCGGGTTACGAGTATGTTTTGAATAGTTTTGGTGCTGCGAGTAATTTTCCCATAACCTATAGTCTCCGTAAAGTTGCGACTGCGGACTTTAACAAAGACGGCAATCTTGACCTAGCCTTTGCAACCACTGGAGAGGCTCGCAACGTCTCGATCGCACTGGGAGATGGCACTGGCCTATTTGGCGCTGCCACTAATCTTAACACCAGCTCGCCGAGCGCTCTCAATACCTGGTCTGTCGCTGTAGACGACTTTAACAAAGACGGTAATTCTGACCTGGTTACCGCTAATAATGCGACTAACAACGTTTCTCTCCTGTTGGGGAATGGCGATGGCACTTTTGGTACTGCCACCTACTTTGGGGTGGGGTCAAGTCCGTATACCGTCGCTGTGGGAGACTTCAACGGGGACGACAATTCTGACTTAGCTACAGCCAATCAATACTCTAACGACATCTCCATCTTGCCTGGTAATGGTAATGGTACTTTTGGCGCCGCTACTACTTTGAGCGTGGGGTCAAATCCTTATTTTGTGCTTGTCGGCGACTTTAACAAAGATGGCAAGTCAGACTTTGCGACAGCGAACTATGGTGATAGCAGCGTATCCATCCTGTTGCAGAATGCTGATGGTACTTTCGCCCCCGCCACTAACTTTACCGTTGGAAATAGCCCTAATTACATTGCTTTAGGAGACTTTAACGGAGACAATAATGCTGACTTAGCAACGAGTAACGAAGGTGGCTCAAACAACGTATCAATACTGTTAGGAGATGGCACGGGAAACTTTAGTGCAGCTACCAACTTTGGCGTTGCAACACAACCGCTTGCTATTGCTAGTGGCGACTTCAATGCCGATGGAAAAGTCGATTTAGCTACAGCCAACAATGGATCGGGCGATGTCTCCGTCTTGTTTGGAAGTGGCAATGGCAGCTTTGGGACTGCCACTAATTTTGTTGTGGGAGCCAATCCCCAAGGTATTGTTGTAGGCGATTTTAACAAAGATGGTTTATCCGATTTAGCTACGGCGAACTTTGGTGGTCAAAACACCTCGATTCTGCTGAATACATCCCCGGCGGTAAATTTCGGTGCTGCAACTTACAGTGGCACTGAAGGAACTGCGGATACAGTAGTCAATATTCCCGTTACTATCAGCGCTACTCCTGACGCTGACGTGACAGTACCAATTGTCATCGACCCCAGCAGCAGTGCTACCGAAAATTCAGACTACACCTTTTCCCCTACCTCAATTATTTTCCCCGCAGGTGCAACAGGTGACGCACTCACCCAGAATGTTGCATTTACTATCAAACCCGACAACATAGTTGAAAACGCCGAAACTGCAATCTTCAACTTTGGCACAATCACCGGTGGCGTTGCCGGTACAACCAAACAAACCACACTAACTATTGCAGCAAACGGTACTGTTTCTTATGCCATAGCCGCCGGTACTGTAAGCATTCCTGAAGGCAATACCGGCACAAAGCCTCTGACTTTCACTGCGACTCGGAGTGGCAACACAGGCGGGGCAAGTAGCGTCAATTATACGATCGCCGGAACAGCTACAAACGTCAGCGATTACAACAACATCGGTGGCACTTCAGGCGCAACTGCTGTTACTGGCACAATTAATTTTGCCGCCGATGAAACATCCAAAACCATTACTCTCGATGTATTAGGCGACACCCTAGTTGAACCCGACGAAACCATAGCCGTCACCCTGTCAAATCCCACCAGCCCAGGCGTAACCCCGACAATTACCACTGCTACCGCTACCACAACTATTACTAATGATGACAAAGCTGGCTTTACTGTTAACCCAATATCGGGATTAACTACAAGTGAAGCTGGTGGCAAGGCAGAATTTACAGTCAAACTCAACGCTCAACCTACTGCTGACGTTACCATCGGTTTGAGGAGTGACAATGTTGAAGAAGGAACAGTTTCAACTAATAGCTTAACTTTCACTCCTGCTAACTACAATCAACCGCAACCAATAACAATCAGTGGTGTTGACGATTTGGTAACTGTAGCTGATGGCCCTATACCTTACAAAATTGTCACGGCTGCTGCTGTGAGTACCGATGTTAATTACAATAACCTCGATCCTGATGATGTCACCGTCACCAACAGTGACAATGAAACTCCGGGAATTACGGTGAATCCGACGGTGGGATTAACTACGGGCGAAGATGGCACTAAGGCTAACTTTACTGTGGTTTTGAATACTAAGCCGACTGCTAATGTGACTATCGGTTTGAACAGTGACAATGTTGCAGAGGGAACAGTTTCGGTTAATAGCTTAACTTTCACTCCGGTTAACTGGGATACACCGCAGCCGGTGACAGTGACAGGGGTTAATGATAGTATTGCTGACGGCGATATTAACTACAAAATTGTCACAGCGCTTGCTGTTAGCGACGATCCGAATTATAAGCTAGATGCAGCGGATGTTAGCCTTAGCAATAAGGACAATGATACGGCTGGTATTTCTATTACTCCCACGGCAACAACTGCTACAGAAGGTGGCGCGACGGGCAGTTATGAACTCAAATTAACATCGCAGCCGATCGCGCCTGTTACCATTAACTTTAATGCCCCAAGTGAAATAAATGCGATCGCCCCTGTTATCTTTGACAGCACTAACTGGAATGTTGCCAAAACAGTCACTGTCACCGCTACCGACGATAACAAAGCCGAAGGTACGCACAGTGGCACGATCGCTCACACTGTTACCAGTACCGACACTAAGTATAGCGGCACGGCAATTCAGGATGTAAATGTAGCGATTACCGACAACGACACAGTAGGTGTCAGCATTTCTCCCACGCAAACAACTGCTACAGAAGGCGGCGCGGATGGCAATTATGGGATCAAGTTAACGTCGCAGCCTTACGCCCCTGTTACTATCACTCTCACAACAGGTAATCAGATTCAGGCGATCGCCCCTGTGAATTTCACTACCGATAATTGGAATGTCGTTCAACCCGTTACGGTGAAAGCTGTTGATGATACGGTTGTCGAAGGCGCGCACAGCGGTACTATCACTCACAGTGTGAGTGGTGGTGATGCTAAGTATAATGAGGTTGTGGTTCCAGGGGTGACAGTGGCGATCGCCGATAACGATGTAGCGCCGACGCCGACGCCAACTCCGACGCCGACGCCGACGCCAACGCCAACGCCGACAACTGGCACTCCGACGCCGACGCCAACGCCGACAACTGGTACTCCGACGCCGACGCCGACGCCGACAACTGGTACTCCGACACCCACGCCGA
>NZ_JAUBTG010000020.1:73308-105259 GCF_036702395.1 Microcoleus sp. D3_18_C2
CACCAGTCACGACAACGCCGACACCAGTCACGACAACGCCGACACCAGTCACGACAACGCCGACACCAGTCACGACAACGCCGACACCAGTCACGACAGGAACAGGGAACCCAAACATATTCCCGATCGGATTACCGAAATCTAATGAAACTCCTTTGGGAATAACGGAACCTAACAATCAGATTCTTAGTGTTCCCACGGTAAATTTTTCCCCAGCTACTTACCAAGTTAATGAAAGTCCCACAGGCATCGTTCAGAAACAAATTACCCTCACTCGCACAGGGGATCTAAGCAACTTTTCCACGGTGTGGCTAGAACCTCCTACTGGTTCAGCGAGTGGGGGAATAGATTGGAAAGTTCCGCCCAATTTCTCTCCTCAACTCACCTTTAACCCAGGCGAAAATAGCAAAACTTTGACAATTGACATCTTACCGGATGGTCAATTTGAGGGAACAGAAGAAATTGCGTTTCGGATCGCCAATGGGGGGGTTAATGTCAAGATCGGCACCCAAAACACTGCTACCTTGCAAATTTTGGATGCAGAGGGGCCTCCTACAATTAATTTTTCCCAAGCTACTTACCAAGTCAATGAAAGTCCCACAGGAATCGTTCAGAAACAAATTACCCTCACTCGCACTGGGAATCTAAACACCTTTTCCAGGGTGTACCTAGAACGTCCTACTGGTTCAGCGACTTTGGGAACAGATTGGAACGTTCCCCCCAATTTCTCTCCTGAACTCACCTTTAACCCAGGCGAAAATACCAAAACTTTCACAATTGACGTTTTTCCGGATGGTCAAGTTGAAGGAACAGAAGAAATTGCGTTTCAGATCACCAATCGGGATAATGCCATTATTGGCAGCCAAAACACTGCTACTGTGCAAATTTTCGATGCAGAGGGGCCTCCTACAATTAATTTTTCCCCAGCTACTTACCAAGTCAATGAAAGTCGCACAGGAATCGTTCAGAAACAAATTACTCTCACTCGCACTGGGAATCTAAACAACTTTTCCAGGGTGTACCTAGAACGTCCTACTGGTTCAGCGACTTTGGGAACAGATTGGAACGTTCCCCCCAATTTCTCTCCTGAACTCACCTTTAACCCAGGCGAAAATACCAAAACTTTCACAATTGACGTTTTTCCGGATGGTCAAGTTGAAGGAACAGAAGAAATTGCGTTTCAGATCACCAATCGGGATAATGCCATTATTGGCACCCAAAACACTGCCAGTCTGAAAATTATCGATGCTGAATCTACACTAAACAACCGCGCGCCGCGGGTGAGTAATTCCCTCTCGAATCAACGTGGTCTCAATCCCCGCGGCGACTTCAATGTAACTCTTGCTTCGGACACGTTTACCGATGACGATCCAGGTGACAGTCTCACTTACTCCTACTCAATAATTCCAGACCCGCAATTGCTCTCCCTCTATGGGCTGACCTTCGACCCCAATACCAACACCATCATTCCACCCGATTGGCTTAAGTTCGACCCGAATACGCTGACCTTTAGCGTGGATTTGAATGCTGGTAATGTCCCCTCAAACTTCGATTTGCAAATTAAGGTGACAGCAACGGACAATGCCGGCGCCACTGCCACCGACTCCTTCCACTTGCGGAGATTCGAGGGCATTCAGGGCCTGGCAATTGACGGTTATATCTCCGGTGCAACTGTGTTCCTAGACGCCAACAAAAATGGCGTCCTTGACACCAACGAACCATCCACCACCACTAACAGCAACGGTGAGTTTAATCTCAACATCCCCTTCGAGATTTTCGACACCAACAAAAACGGAGAAATCGACCCATCAGAAGGCAATTTAGTTGTCATAGGAGGCATTGACACCGCCACCGGCTTACCCCTAGAAACACCACTCACCGCACCACCAGATGCAAGTGTAGTAACACTCCTAACCAGTTTAGTCGCCGACTTAACCGACAAAGGAATTGCACCCGAAGAAGCTCAATCTTTAGTCAAAGCCGCCCTTTCTCTCCCCGCTGAAGTTGACCTAACTAGCTTAGATCCAATAGCAGCGACGAACAACAACCAACCAGGGGGAGTCGAAGTCTTATCCGCAATGGTGAAAGTCCAAAACTTCATCACCCAAACTAGCGGTTTAATTGACGGTGCTTCCAGTGCAGCTAACAACGATATTGTCAAAGCTGTTGTCAGTTCAATTACGGCTCAAATTGAATCCGGTACAGTCTTAAACCTCAGCAATGCCGCAGCCTTAGAACCAATCATTCAGCAAGCAGCCGCTAAAATCCAGCAAATAGACCCCAGTTTCAACTCTCAACAAGTCAGCCAAATTACATCGCAATCCGCGACAGTAATGGCAACAGCCAATCAACGCATTGATGCGGCTGTCTCCAACCCAACAGGAACATCAATTCCTGAATCACTTGCCCGCCTCCAACAAGTAGCCTTGGGCCCAACCACTCAAGACTTCAAAGAAGTTGGTACGGGAAATAAACCTATTTCCCAGCTAGTTGCTGACAATACTGGTACTGCTTTAGATAGCAGAATTGAATCTGTAGTATTGCCTGTTGGGATTGCAACTCCTGTTGTCAGCGGCGATGCTGATTTGGGCAGCAATTCCCCGAATGCAATTCTCGGTACAAATGGCGACGATATCCTGAGTGGCGACAGCGCGAATAATGTATTGATGGGCATGAGGGGCAATGATTCCCTCGATGGAGTTCTGGGGAATGACACTATTTTTGGTGGCAAAGGTAGCGATACAATCCTGGGAAGTAGCGGTGATGATGTCTTGTTTGGCAACCGTGGTGCTGATATCTTGAATGGCGATGATGGTAATGATATTCTTTACGGAGGTAAGGGCGATGATTTACTGTCGGGCGGTTTGGGAATTGATACTTTGGTAGGAGGAATGGGAGTAGATAAGTTCCTACTCTCTACCAATTCCGGTACTGATACGATTACTGATTTTGAAGTCGGTCAAGACTTGTTAGTATTGGGTAACGGGTTGAGTTTCTCGCAATTGGCTATTGCTCAAGATAGCGGTTCGACTTTAATCCGGTTTGCACAAACTGGGGAGATTTTAGCTTCTCTGGCTGGAGTTTCTGCTAGCAGTATTAGTGCTGCTAATTTCGGATTGATTTGAGAATTGGGCAGGGAAACGGCATTGCCCATTAGTGTCAACTTAAGCTTTTAGTCCGTTAGTCTTCTCGCTCATCCGTCAGTCCGCCAGGGGAATAAATTCCCTGTCGGACTATCGGTTTTACCTTAAGTTGACACCAATTGCGCTGTTGCCGTGTCCTCAATTGCCGTGTTATCGATCGTTATATCCGATCGCCCAATCGGGCAATTTCATCATCCAATCCGGTTGATTTTACCCATTACCCGAAATCAGGATACGGCTGTGCCTTGTCCCTACAATCGATCGCGTGATGCTTAAATCCGAGCGAGGAAAATTGATTATTTTAGGGTAGGGAAACGGCAATGCCGTGTCCTCCGTTGCCTTCAATCCGCGCAGGGGGATTTTGTCTGTGTAGACGCGGTTTCAACCGCCGAGTATCTGTATAAAATGCGGATTTAATCTAACATTCCAAATCAGCACCGCTGATATCGCATTCCCGGTAACTGCGAAACTAATCCCAACAATTCCAACTGCAAAAGTATACTAGAAACTGTTCCCGCTTCTAATCCAGACACTTCCACAATTACATCAAAAGAAATCGGCCCAGATACGATCGCACTTAACACCTTAGCCAATTCTGGCTCCAACAGCGGCCCTTGCTTCTCAACCGTCGGATTTGGAGGAAATAGCGACAACTGCTCGGCTCTATCCAATTTTGGCATAGCTCCGAGCATTTCCAACAACCTGTCTTCGCTTAAGTGTCGATCGCTACTCGGCAGAATCGGATGAGCACCTTTACTCAGCAACTCCAAACACCCAAAGGAACGCTCATCATCCAATCTTGCTGTCAAAACATACACATCCCGACAAAAATCATTCGCTTGATAAGCAGTAATTAAAGCACCAGATTTATGCGGAGCTTCTATCACGATTGTAGCGCGACTTAAGCCAGCAATTATGCGATTTCGGCGCGGAAAATTAGTTTTATTCGGTTGAGTCCCCGCCGGATATTCACTAATTACCAATCCCTGCTGCAAAATGCGATCGCACAACCTCTCATTTTGTTTAGGATATACAATATCTACCCCCGTCCCCACCACTGCGAAAGTCCTTCCTCCCGCCTCCAAACAGCCTGTATGAGCCTCTGTATCAATGCCCGCCGCCAATCCCGAAACCACAGTAAAACCGCTTCTAGCTAAAGCCGTACTAATTTTGCGAGTCCACCTTCTGCCGTATTCCGTTGGGCTGCGAGTACCAACCATTGCCACCGTCGGCGTAATTCCTTGATTCTCTTTGCGATCGACATTACCGCGATAATACAACACTGGTGGCGGATTGGGAATTTCCAATAATAAGCGGGGATAATCTGAATCGGCGGGCGTCCAAAAACTGGGATTTTTTATAAGATGTTTTTCGAGAAATTCTTCAGGATTGAGTTTAGTTCGTTCTTGGGAAATTGTTTCAATTATCTGCTTACCAAACCCTTCGACTCGCATGAAATCTACTGGTTTTGCCGTCCAAGCTTCTGCCAAACTATTGAAATTTTGGTGCAATCTTTGCAACAAAATCGGCCCGATACCGTTAATTTGCGACCATGCCAACCAGTAAGCGCGTTCTTCTACCAAGGAGTTACCCTCAACTTATATGAAAATAATTTTATCATTTTTGGTTGAATATATAGAAATCCTAAATCATTTGTAAATTTCTTACTCCCTCCCCGAACCCGCGGGGAGGGTTGGGGTGGGGCAAAAAAATACTACTCCTGCAAAGATTGCTATAAATATTTTTTACGAACCGCGAAGGCGCTAAGAAGGCGAAGGGAATTAAGAGGGAGGTTGACAATTACTGGCTAAGGATCGCGAATTAAATAACTTACAATTTTAATTGTTATTGTGGGATGGGCTCTTATAGCCCGTCCACTCATGACGGGCTCTTATAGCCCATCCCACTTTCAAGAGTGGAAGTTATTTAATTCTCATTCCTAAGCTTTCCAATCAACGAAACGCACGTAAATATAACCAATAATTTCTCCGATCACAGTCCGAAAACCTTCGCTCGATTTCCACCATTCTTGGGGATTGTAATCTTGCGGTTCAGCAGCTATAATCCCGACTTTAATGTCAGGATTCAGCACTTCTTTGAAAATAATCCAACTTCTGCGGGCGTGAGGGCCAAAAGAATAAAGATTAATTGACTCAACTTTTATGGCAGAAGCACCTAGCCAATCCTGAAGTGCGATCGCAGAAGCAGCAGTGCGGTGTTTGAGAACACTCGCTGCTGGTACTGCTACTACTTTGTTTTTATCAAATCCTAGCGCAATACAAGTCGCGGCAGCTAGTTCGGCATAATTTTTATATTCAGCAAGATAGTAGCCTTTACTTAAAGGAACTCCTGTGGTAACTAATTGGCGGTATTCGCCTTTTTTGAATTCGGCGATCGCACTTTGGATCGCATAATCGGGCAACCAGCCTTCGACAACCAAAACATCTGCTTTAATCGGCGCATTTACCGCCAAAAACGGATGGATATTTGTGATAATTAAGAGCATTGTAATTATTAATCCCATCAGAGCAATTACCCAACCTTCCTTGGTAACTGCCCACATTTCTCGGCGGCGGATTAGACGAATTCTCATTTTAACTAGCTCTAGATGTTTTAGGGTATGGAGGCAGATTCGGCGAGACTGAGAAAGAGGGAAATAGTGGGAAAGTGATAGAATTTCCCAATGCCCCATGCCCCATTCCCAATGCCCCATTCCCAAATTATTGGTGTTTCAGATACTCAAAAACGCTTTTATCCCCGATATCCTGCGGCATTGGTTGAAAAAACTTACGCACAGCAAAGATGATAAACAAAGCCGCCCAAACAGCCAGCAAAAATTGTTCATTTTCGGCTGACAAAAATCCGAAAATATGTCCTAAAATTAACAGAGGGACTCCCGGAGTCAAAAACTTAGTTTCGAGGCGATTAAAGCAGAATGCTTCCTTAAAATAAATGCCATTTAAGGCTGCAAAAGTAAAGCCAATTCCCCACAATGTGGCGGGATGTTCGTACACTGCTAAAGCTAGAGGTTGGCTGCTTTGTAGGGCGACAAACAATGCTGCCGCGCCGCCGATCGCCCAAAACGCCTGTAGTGTGCGGTGCAGCGCAATCATGTAAATGTGAATAGTTGCCAAGCTGACGCCTAAAGCTATCCAGAAACAAGCAAAAACAGGCGTTACAGCTTGGATTGCCATCGGGTTGTCGCCCTGTTGCAGCACCAGAGTAGTGCCGATCGCAAAACACAGCGCCGCCACCCCCAATCCGGCGCGGTAAATCAACACTCCCGTGCGATCGTTTTGAGTAATCGTAAACTCGCCGAATTGTCCTTGATAGACTGGCGATTCATCAGGTGATTTCAGTAGTTGCATTACAGCTTCCTCCTATCAGACACAATGTACTTCTGCCAAGATATACTTTATTGATAAACCGAGCCAGCGAGACCGAGCGATGCCTAAATTTAACAAGCCTAAACTTAACCAGCCTAAAGTTAACAAATCTAAAGTTAACAAATCTAAAGTGGACGATCGCCCAGAGCAAAGCCAATCCCTTCCTTCACAATCCGAACTTCCTCCAGTTCAGCTTGATGAAACCATTGTAGCAGGCAGAAGACCCAAACCGGTCAACGACTTTCAGAGGCTGCTGGAGGAATTATCCGAATTGAGAGCGGGGTTCGATCCAGAAATGTTAGCGCATCTCGATGAAAATCTCCCATTTAATACCAAGCAATTTGAAACTAAAATCAGTAAAATTTTGGGGTCAAAAAATATTGATTTCAGCCTAAAAAATTCCGTCAAATATCTAGAGTACATCAAGCAAAATATTCAACTACCCTGCCACGTTACCGGCATAGAAGAGTTTGAATGGGAAGAAGAATATACAATGGGTTCCGGCAGCAAAAAAGAATATGCACGGCTCAAAAAAACTCAACCTTCTTATACTGATAGATTCACAATTAATCGGTTGGAGGATTTGGTGCTTCAGGAAGAAGGCATATTTGTGGAAGTGCAGCGCGTCAGCGATCGCCAAAAGTTTATGTTGCCTTTATCAGAGTTAGAATCCGTTGATGTAATCTCCCGAAACAATCAGTTATTAGATGATTATGCCGTGTGGTTTATCAATTATTAAGGAAGAGTGGAAAAGTGAAAGAGTGGGGGAGTGGAAGAGGCGAAGACTGGGAGAAGGGGAAGAGCGAGGGATGGGAAAAATCTTCCTTCTTCCTTCTTCCTTCTTCCTTCTTCCTTCTTCCTTCTTCCTTCTTCCTTCTTCCTTCTTAATTAAATGGAAGCCGGCAAGTGCGATCGCGAAACCAAAGCCAAAGCTTCAACCAAACTGCGAACAGCCGCAATCATCGCCACTTCGCTATTAAGCTGGCTAACAGCAGAACCGACACCAACACCCGCAGCACCGGCTCCAATAGCGAGGGGTGCGGTGACGCTGGAGATACCGGAAGCGCAGAGTACGGGGATGGATACGGCGCGGGAAATTTCAAAAGCGGAGGCCAAAGTAGGCGCTGCTTTTTCAATTAATCCCAAGGTGCCAGCGTGAATTGGTTGAGCGCTAGTGCCACCTTCGGTTTGGATGATGTTAGCCCCAGCTTTGACTAATTCAATTGCTAATTGCACTTGTTTGTCGAGTGTCAAAATGTGGGGAACTGTCACAGAAAGAGTGATGTTTGGAAATAGCGATCGAGTTTCGCGAGTCAACTGCAAAACTTCCTCAGCTTCAAAGCGGCGGCCTTCTGCGTAGAAAGCATCAAAGTTACCAATTTCAATCAAATCAGCCCCAGCTTCTACCGCAGGCACAAACTTTTCCGGTTCCACAGCAGATACACAAATTGGCAAATCTGTCAACTGTTTTGCCATCAATACCAAATCGCGATCGGCAGCAATATCGACAAAGGAAGCACCGCCGAGATCCGCTGCTTTGACGACAGCAGCAACGTTGGCGGCATCAAAATTATTTAAACCGCTGATAATTTTCAGGGCGCGACCTTGCTCAAAAGCGCGCTGCAATTTAGAATTTACACTCATCGTTAGTTTTCCAACTCAAAAAATTTCTTAGACTCATTTTGACACGAATTAGAACAATTTTTGATTTTTAATTCTTAATTTTTAATTACTACGCGGCTGGCGAAATTTGTAAACATCTTTGATAACTTGTGCCCAGCCGTCAGAGAGAGATTCGAGAATACGAGATCCTTTTTCTTTCGTCGCCGCCGTCGCATCGCCCAACACACCGCTTTCAGTCAACTCTCGCGTCAGCCAAGCAAAAGGCAAATTCCCTTCCATACTCAGCAAACTCTCTGTTGGTAAACCCTGCGGATAGTCGCAAACTGCCAGTTCCATTTTCACCTGTTCGGGCAAAATTGACAACATCAAACTCGTTTCTGCATCACCCGCGTGAATTCCCAACTCCAACTCCTTGGCAGTTAATAATTCAGCAGCCACATTAGGAACGCGCCAAACAAACAGCGGAAAAACCGAAAAATCCTGATATTTTTGATGAATATCCCGCGCCGCAATTTCCATCACCTGTGGCTGTCCGCCGTGACCATTCATTAACACTAATTTCCGAAATCCAGCCTGATAAATACTGTCTGCAATTTCGCCGATTACTGCTAAAAGTGTCTGAGCACTGAGCATAATTGTACCGGGAAAATGGCAGTGTTCGTTCGACTTACCATAGTACAAAGGCGGCAAAGCATAGGCGGGAATATTTGCCTCTAACTTTGCCAGGGCTTTGCCTGTAACTGCCGCGCTAATTGCCGCATCTACAATTAAAGGCAAATGAGGGCCGTGCTGTTCGATCGCACCTAGCGGCAGAATGATCACAGTATTTTCCTTATCCGGCATAGACTGAATTTCTGTCCAAGTCAGATATGGAAAAAAGCGTGATTCTGGAATAAAATTGTGCATATTACGATTCTACAAGCTCAAGGGCAAAAGTTATGAACACATTTGAGCGCCTAAAGATCGAGGGGTTTCGCCGTTTGTTTTCGGCAGAGGTGGAAATGCGAGATCTGACAGTGATGATTGGTGCTAACGGTGTTGGGAAAAGTTCTTTCTTAGAAATATTCTCACTTTTAGCAGCATCAGCGAACGGTCAGTTACAGTCCAAAATTTCAGAGTTGAGCGGTCTAACTCAGATGATAACATTAGACCGGGCTGATAGCGTGTCAATCTCCTTATCGATGCCTATAGAGAATCAGGAACCGCTTAACTATTCTCTGAAACTTGCAACCAAAGGTCAATTCTATGAAATTGGTTCAGAAACTCTAATCCAACAGCGCGATCCCAATGCTTCTCAACCTTTTAAGTATATTGAATCTCGCGGTTTAGATGTCAAATATTTCAGTCCAGACGATGAAAAGCTACTACGTCCAAACTGGCAGTACAATCCTTTGGAAAGCTCACTCGCTCAGGTTCCTAAGATGTATCGGGAACCAGAAACATTGAGACAGCACTTAGCTTCATGTAGCTTTTATAAGGCTTGGGAATTGAATCTTTCCCCTCAAAGTCCTATACGTTTACCTCAATCTATGCGTCCTGCAACTTTGCCCGGTACTAAGGGAGAAGATTTAGTTTCATGCCTTTATTATCTGCGAGAAACAGATCCAAATCGATTTGAAATTATTCAAGATACACTGGCGGCAGCTTTTCCTGATTTTGAAAGGTTGAGTTTTCCGCCAGTAGCAGCCGGAACTTTAGCAATGACTTGGAAGGATCGAAATTTTTCTCATCCTTTTTATATGCACCAACTATCCGAGGGAACGCTGCGATTTCTATGGTTAATCACCTTACTGCAAAGTCGAGATTTGACCGCTGTCACGCTGATTGATGAGCCGGAAGTTAGTTTACATCCAGAGTTGTTACAACAACTAGCTCATGCTATGAGAGAAGCTTCTCAAAGAACTCAACTAATTGTAGCAACTCATTCAGATAGACTGATCGGATTTTTAGAGCCTAAAGAGGTGCTTGTCTGCAATACTGAAGATGGATTAACAACTCTAACTTGGGCTGACTCTATAGAATTAGAACACTGGTTAAAAGATTATAGCTTGGATCAGCTTTGGGCAATGAATATCATTGGAGGCAGACCGTGAAGATTGCTATTTTGGTTGAAGGAGCAACGGAAATGGCATTTAAGTCTAACCTGCAAGAGTTTCTTCAGTTACGCCTGGGACAGCAGATGCCAAAATTAAAGTTTATACCTTGTAACGGTCGCATTCACAAAGGAAAGAAACTCAGGGTCATCGTGGAAAATTTATTGACTGGTAAAGATGCCTGTGATGCTGTAATTGCATTAACTGATGTTTATACAGGCACTAAAGATTTTAAAGATGCAGCGGATGCTAAGGCTCAAATGAAAAATTGGGTAGGGAACAATCCTAAATTTTATCCCCATGCAGCTTCCCATGACTTTGAAGCTTGGCTGTTACCTTTTTGGTCAAAAATTCAGCAAATATCAGGAGGCAATAGAGCCGTTCCTAGCGGTTCTCCTGAACTGGTCAATCACAATAATCCACCTTCTTATCGGATTAAAGAAATATTTGAACAGGGAAAACGTCGCAGTTATGATAAAGCACGGGATGCCAAAAGAATATTAGAGGGACAAAATCTCATGGAGGCTGCCGCAGTCTGTCCAGAATTAAAGGCTTTTCTGAATACTATTTTATCTCTTTGTGGGGGCGAATTGATTCCTTGACCCGCCCAAAAACGGATACGAGCCCGCCATTCCTGTTGTGGAAAAAGCGAGATTTTAGACCAAGCTCTGGCGCGGGTTTCAGACCTTGCTCGCTATATGTATATAATGTGCTGTGCGGTCACGCAAGCACTCCTAAACAACGCTTTTTACTTTCCCAAGAGCTCCTCCTATCATCAAGCGTGCAAGCTTTCACTCTTCGTGCGAGCATCTTGGCCGCTAAAAATATATAAAGCGATCGGGATGCTCGCACTCCTAAAAAAGGCTTTTTACAAAATTCGACTGCTCCCAATCAACTAGCCTGAAAACTAAAAAGTAATTTCCAAGATAGCTCACATATTCTGTATGTGGGTAGATAATATATAAATATAGCAGATGCTTTAACAGCGTGGTGATAGACGCTCGCCAGCTCAAACCGAAAGACGTAGAGATGACTAATTGATGGAAGCTTGGCAAACCCCACAAACTAATTTAACCGACATTCCGATCGCCGAGGAACTGTCGCGCCGCATCCCTCGATCGCACGATCGAAAAGCAGAAAACCGAGCGCTGCAAACGCTGGCTCGACAATTGGCAACCTCACCGCACAGGCTGCTAAAAACACTCGTTGCGATCGCTCAAGATTTGTGCGACGCCGGAAGCGTCGGAGTCTGCTTGCTAGAAGAAAATGCAACTTCCGAACAAATCTTTCGGTGGGAGGCCTTAGCGGGAGCGTGGGAAGCAGCAGAACATAAAAACACACCCCGCAAATTGCGTTTGTCGGGCACCGGGATCGATCGCCAAACTCCCCAGCTTTACTTTGCTCCCGAACAATATTTTACCGACTTACAACAGTTAGAATTGCCGATCGCCGAAGCGTTAGTCGTGCCACTGCAAGCAGAAAATCAATCGCTGGGGGCAATATGGATTGTATCTCACGATGCCGATCGCCAGTTCGATGCCGAAGACTTGCAGATCGCGATCGCCCTAGCAGACTTTGCCGTTGCCGCCATACAAATCGATCGCGCCAATCAAACCAAAGAAGCTTTGCGAGAAAGCCAAGAACGCTGGCAGCTAGCCTGTGCCGGCAACAACGACGGGATTTGGGATCGCAACCTGCAAACAAATTGCTCTGTAGTGAGCGATCGCTTTTTAGAGATTTTGGAACGTGGGCCCGAAGATGTCAAAAACTTTAGCCAATATTTGAGCTACGTTCATCCCGATGATGTGGAGATCGTGCAAAGCAATTGGCAGCAGCACTTGCATCGAGAAACCTCACATTACTGCTGCGAGTACCGCATCCGTTGTGGGGACGGGCGCTACAAATGGGTTTTAGCCAGAGGGCGAGCAATTTGGGACGAGTCAGGCAATCCCGTGCGCGCCGTGGGTTCCCTCACAGATATCAGCGAGCGTAAACAAACAGAAATTGCCTTAAAACAAAGCGAAGAACGTTTGAGCATCGCCATCGAAGGCTCAGGCATGGCAACCTGGGATTTAGACGTGCGAACAAATCGAGTAATTTGGTCGGCGACCCATTTCAGCATTTTGGGCTGCCAACCGGTACCAGGCGGGGAAGCAAGCGCGGTTGTGTGGGAAAACTGCGTGCATCCAGACGACTTCAAGCAAGTCATGCAAGCAGCCAAAACAGCTCGGCAAACCCGATCGCTCTACTCCCCCGAATACCGGATCATCCGCGCCGACAACGGAGAAATCCGCTGGTTGAGCGCGTTCGGGCGCTATCTCTACGACGCAGCAGGCGAAGCAGTGCGGTTTATCGGAGTATTATTTGATGCTACCGATCGCAAAAAAGCCGAACTCGCCCTACAAGAAAGCGAACAAACCGTGCGGCGTCAACTTGTAGAGATAGAGTCGCTCTACCAAACAACTCCCGTGGGTTTAGCCGTTTTAGACACAGATTTGCGGTTCGTGCGGATCAACCAGCGGTTTGCCCAAATGAACGGCTTGGCAGTAGAAAGGCACATCGGCCATACCCTGCGCGAAATTGTCCCCGACTGGGCAGACACAGCCGAACCTTTGTTGGGACACCTTCTAGACACCGGAGAACCGATCCGGAATTATGAACTCACCGGTGCAACTAGGGATCAACCCACAGTTGTTCGCACTTGGCTCCAGAATTGGTGGCCGCTCAGAGACAGGGGCCCAGAGATTGTGGGGATTCATATCGTGGTACAGGAAATTACCGCTCGCAAAATGGCAGAACTCGCCTTGCAAGAAAGCTACAACCGTTTCCAATTAGCTACAAGGGCGATCGACGGCATGGTGTTTGAGTGGGATTTGGCAGCAAACTCAGTTTACCGTTCCCAGGGACTGTGCTCGATCGTCGGTGTCTGCCCAGAGGATGCACCTGCAACACCAGAGTGGTGGAGAGAACGCATCCATCCGGTCGATTTGGCACGCATCCAAGCCGGGGGGCAATCAATCTTGAATATTCCCGATCGCTATGAAATCGAGTACCGAGTCCGGCACGAAGACGGGCGCTGGATCGATGTTTGGGAGCGCGGCTGTTCGATCCGCAACCAGCAAGGTGAAGCGACCAAAATAGTCGGCTTCACCAGCAACATTACCCAGCGTAAACAAGCAGAAGCAGCACTGTGCGATCGTGAAAACCACCTGCAGTTGATTCTCGACAGCGCCAAAGACTACGCCATCTTCACGACCGACACCGACGGACACATTACCAGTTGGAACGCAGGGGCCCAGAGATTGCTGGGCTATTCCGAAGCCCAAATCGTCGGGCAGCACGGACGCATCATCTTCACCCCAGAAGACTCAGCAGCCCGGATGCCGGAAGCAGAAATGCACAGCGCCCTGACTCAAGGAAAAGGAGAAAACGAGCGCTGGCACCTCCGCAAAGACGGCAGCCGCTTTTGGGGCAGCGGGCTGGTGATGCCCCTGCGCGACGCAGCAGGCGAGGTGCAAGGTTTCCTGAAAATTATGCAGGACAAAACCGAGCGCCGGCAAATAGAAGAAGCACTGCGGCACAGCGAAAATCTCTACCGCACCCTCGCCGATGGCGTCCCGGAATTAATGTGGATCAACACCGCCGACGGCAGGTTAGAGTTTTGCAACCAACACTGGAAAACCTATACGGGCATGAGGCCAGAATTGCCGATGCCTGCGCCGGTGCTGCAATTATTTCATCCTGATGATCTGCCAGCAGTTGTCGCCACGCGCACTCCTGCGATTGCAGCCGGGGAAGCCTACGAATTCGAGTGTCGGGTACGCAGGTTTGATGGTAATTACCGCTGGCATCTAGCGCGACTTGTACCCGTCAAAGACAGGAAGGGAAAGGTGGTGCAATGGGCTGGTATCGGCATTGATATTGACGATCGCAAACGAGCAGAAGAAAGCTTAGCAGAAAGCGACCGCCGCTTCCGCTTCCTGGCTGAGTCGCTGCCCCACCTGATTTGGAACGTAAGTTCCGGCGGAGAAATTCGCTTTACCAATCAACAACAATGGTTGGAATATCTGGGAATGTCTTACGAGGAGGCCGCTCAAAGCAATTGGGAATCGCTAGTCCCGCCCTCGGATTTGGCAGAATCTTGGACCCGCTGGGAAGAATGTCAAATCACCGGAGAAGTTTATCAAATTGAGCTGCGTCTCCGGCGGGCCGTAGACCAAATGGAACGCTGGCATTTGTCCCGCGCTGTGCCAATTCGCGACGCAGGAGGCCAGATTGTCGAGTGGATCGGCACAAACACCGATATTCACGATCGCAAACAAGCCCAACTCAACGAGCAGTTTCTCTCCGATCTCGAAGTCCGCTTGCGGCAGCGCATCAATCCGGCAGAAATGTTGTGGGAAGCAATGAACAGTCTGGGAGAATATTTAAAGGTCGATCGCTGCATCTGGCACGAAATTGATGTAGAAGCCGATCGGGCAATTGTCCACCAAGACTGGCACCAGTCCGACCTTGCCAGCACCGTCGGCACCTATCAAATCTCAGACTTTAAGACGCCAGAACTGAAAGCTCTGTCTATGGCAGGTCAAACACTTGTCATCTCAGATATCGCTACTTACCCCCATACAGCGCATTTATTCGATAACTACGGTGCCGTGTGGATTCGCGCTTTGGTCGATGTTCCCTGCCTTCAGGAAGGGCGCTGGGTGGCTCTTTTGCTGGTGACATCAAGGGTGGTTCGGCACTGGCGGCCCGATGAAGTTTGGCTGATGCAAGAAGTGGTGGCTCGCCTCTGGACGGTGATCCTGCACGCGCGAGCTCTGCATGAGCTGCACGAAAGCGAGGCTCGGTTCCGCGCTCTAGCTGACAACATCGCTCAGTTGGCCTGGATGACAGATGCTACTGGGGCGATTTTCTGGTATAACCAGCGCTGGTTTGACTACACCGGCACCACCCTAGAAGAAATGCTAGGCTGGGGCTGGCAAAAGGTGCACCACCCGGAACACCTCGATCGCGTTGTGGAAAAATTTAGGCGCTGCCTTGAAACAGCCGAACTCTGGGAAGATACTTTCCCCTTGCGCGGCAAAGACGGATCGTACCGCTGGTTTCTCTCCCGCGCCGTGGCGATCCGCGACGATCGAGGCAACGTGCTGCGCTGGTGTGGCACCAACACTGATATTACCGATCGCAAAGTTGCAGAAGCGGAACGGGAACGCCTTCTAGCGCGAGAAAAGGCAGCGCGGGAAGAGGCAGAACGCGCTAACCGCGTCAAAGACGAATTTTTGGCTGTTTTGTCCCACGAATTGCGGACTCCCTTAAACCCGATTATGGGCTGGGCGAAGCTGCTGCAATCGAATCTTCTGACACCGGAAAAGCAGCGTTATGCCTTAGAGACGATCGAGCGCAACGCCAAACTACAAACCCAGCTTATCGAAGATTTGCTCGACGTGTCGGGGATTCTGCAAGGTAAGGTTAGCTTGAATATTGCACCTGTGGATTTAGCCGGGGTAATCGGTGCTGCTATTGAAACGGTGCGTCTGGCGGCGGAAGTCAAGTCGATTCAAATCAGCACTCAATTTGCATCGAATCTCGGCCCGGTGTTGGGGGATGCGGGGAGACTTCAGCAGGTAGTCTGGAATTTGCTGTCAAATGCCGTCAAGTTCACCCCGCCGGGAGGCAAAATTCAAGTCGTTCTCGATCGGGTGGACACCAAGGCCCAAATTACTGTAACTGATACGGGAAAAGGTATCGAACCTGATTTTCTGCCCTATGTATTCGACTACTTCCGGCAAGCTGACAGCACGATGACGCGCAAGTTTGGCGGATTGGGTTTAGGATTGGCGATCGTCCGCCATCTCGTCGAACTCCACGGCGGCACGGTGAAATCCGACAGTCCCGGCGAAGGAAAAGGTGCAACCTTGACCGTCAGGATACCTCTGATGCCCGTGCAATCTCAGACAAGTCCTGCGGGAACTGCGGCGCCGGACCCATCCTTCAATTTAAGCGGTATCAGGGTGTTAGCGGTGGATGATGATGCCGATGCGCGAGATTTGGTGGTTTTTCTGCTTGAGGATTGTGGGGCAAGTGTTACAGCAGTTGCTAACGCCGCCGATGCTTTGGCGGTTTTAACCCAGTCTGTGCCGGATTTGCTGTTGAGCGATATTGGAATGCCCGATACTGACGGTTATATGTTGATGCGACAGGTTCGGGCTCTAGCGCCCGAAAAAGGGGGACGGATTCCGGCGATCGCCCTCACGGCTTATGCTGGAGAGATTGACTATCAGCAGGCCCTGGCTGCGGGGTTCCAGCGCCACATTTCTAAGCCTTTAGACCCCGACCAGTTGGTGCAGGCGATTTGGGAGGTACTTGATCGATCGGGCAAAAACCTTATTTAAAGTGTTTTTGTGTCGGAAAAGTCTTTATTTAATGAACCGCGAAGACGCAAAGAACGCGAAGGAGGGAGGGAAGAAGATAGGAAGAAGTTAATAATCTCAATTCCGCTTATATCTGAGATATTGCACCATTTTTATGAACAGGCTTTCCGGCCTGTTCATAAAAATCTGATTGACAATGGTACAATATCTCAGATGTAACCAATTTAATCGTCGATCGATCGCGCATCATCTCCAATAAAAAAACCTCACAGATGGAGGTTTTTTGATGATTATTGGTGCTAGTCGGACAGGTTAAAACATCCTGTCCCTGCATGATGCCCACAGCACTAAGACTCAATTCTTAGCGGTAGTCACTTCGCACGGCAGGCTCGCGATCGCTGGTTGTAGTTGTATAGCGGACATTTTCTTCACGTTTGCGGGGAATCAAGCCCAACAAACCAGACAAACCTAACAATCCCAACCATCCCCAATCAAAATCGCGATCGTTCTCAGCATTGTAGACATCGGAGCGAGGAGTGGTGGTGGTTGTAGTGTTGTTAGTACCGCCAGTTGTATCTGTCTGAGCTGAAGCAGGCAGATGAGCTGGTGCTAGGGCTAACCCAGCAGCTATAATACCTGCACCGATTGCTTTGGATAAATCAGAACGTTTCATAATTCAAATGCTCTCTGTTGGCTAAAATCTTTAACTATCAAAACTATATCGATTGGCTTTTAAAGTTAAATCCATCTCTAGCGGTAAACATTGCTAAGTTCCACGTATAACTACAGATTGATATCAAATTTTTAGCAGGCGCACAAAATTAAAAATTGCTCGCAGAGGCACTCCGACACTAGAAATAGCGGGTCTGACCGAAAGCATCCAGGATACCCGCCACGTGATTCATTCCGAAAGCAGACTCAGGACCGGTGAAATAAAAAACCTATATCCGATGAAACTTGCCGAACGTATTTATCCGTAAGGTCAATGCTTCAATCTAAAACCTAAAATCTAAAATCTAAAATCGATTGACACCTCACCCGGTTGTGAGGCAGTGCGACAGTCTCGACAATAGACAAGGTGTTGTTGACAAAAAAAGGTAAACTCAGATATTGCACAGATAAGTGTTGGAACTCGATCGACGGAGATAGAAACTTTTGGGTATAGAGCTACGCAGCTACGTATTTCTAGACAACTTGCAGCCACAGCACGCAGCATACATCGGCACAGTCGCCGCCGGATTCTTGCCGCTGCCGGGGGATGCGTCGCTGTGGATAGAAATCTCGCCCGGTATCGAAATTAACCGAATTACCGATGTCGCCCTCAAATCTGCCTCCGTGCGCCCGGGAGTGCAGATAGTCGAACGCTTGTACGGCCTTCTGGAAGTACACTCGAGTCAGCAGGGGGAAACGCGGGCCGCAGGCAAAGCAATTCTAGAATTCATCGGACTCCGCAGAGAAGAAGGTATCAAACCGCGAGTGATTTCCAGTCAAATTATTCGCAATATTGACCCCCACCAAACACAATTAATTAACCGCACCCGCCGCGGACAGTTGCTGCTGGCGGGACAAACGCTTTACGTCTTAGAAGTAGAACCGGCGGCCTATGCAGCGCTGGCGGCCAATGAAGCAGAAAAAGGCGCATCTATTAACATCTTAGAGGTTCAGGCTGTAGGCAGTTTCGGACGGCTTTACCTCGGCGGCGCAGAACGAGATATTATAGCAGGTTCCCAGGCAGCAATTGCGGCGGTGGAAAACGTGACGGGTCGAGAAAATCCAGCAATTGTTGGTCGCAAGGAATAGCCGTTAAAGGAGATGTAATTATGGCAAATACACAGCATTTAGCGCTGTTAAAAAAAGGTGCAGTTAGTTGGATTGAATGGAGAAGTCTCAACCCAAATATAGAGCCGGATCTCAGCGAAGCTAACCTCGCCGAAGCAAATCTCAGAGGTGCGTATCTTTGGCGCTCGAACCTTTTTAAAACAGATTTGTTTAAGGCTAAATTAATTGCGGCAAACCTCGCAGAATCTAATTTTAGTTTAGCAAATCTTGCAGGAGCGCAACTGCTGGAAGCTAATTTAATTAAAGCTAATTTAACTGGAACCAACCTCCAAGCGGCTGACTTCAGAGGATCTGATTTGAGCGGTGCTAATTTAATTGGGGCGGACATTAGCGGTGCCAATCTCCAACAAACCGATTTTGGAGAGGCGAATTTAATCGGTGCGGTGATGTTTCGAGTTAATGCGATGGGCGCGAACCTCAACTGTGCTAATCTCAGTCAAGCCAATCTGACTCAAGCCGAATTGATTGAAGCACATTGCTATGCAGCCAATTTCTCTAAAGCTAACCTCGCGGAAGCTCACTTCACAGCAGCATATCTTTTCCGGGCAAATCTCTGTTTTGCACAGTTGAGCGCGGCAGATTTCCGGTGGGCAAACCTCGGCAAAGCTGATTTGAGAGGGGCTAATTTGACCGGGGCAAATCTCCGGGGAGCGAACTTGGCGGGAGCGAATTTGGGGGAAGCTATTTTGAAAGGAACAATCATGCCTGACGGCAGCATTGTTTCATCATAAGTCTGAGCAACGGAGGACACGGCATTGCCGTTTCCCTACCCCAAAATAATCGATGGCGCTCGCGAGAGATGTAACTATCGCCCGATTAATTGCAGGAAACGGCATTGCCCATTGGTGTCAACAAACACGTTAAACCGATATTCCGACAGGGGTTGAAACCCCTGCCTCAAAGCTGAAGTCCTCTAAAAGAGGACTAAGGAATTATTCAGTCCTCTTTGAGAGGACTTTCGCTATTAGACAGGGAATTCATTCCCTGGCGGACTGCCGGGTAGGCGGGAGGACTAGCGGACGAAAAGCTTAATTTGACACGCCTGGGGCATTGCCGTGTCCTGACTGTGGGTAATATTAATTCGGATGCAACCGGAAACTTATACCGAACTGGCAGTTAATTTCTACCAGGGGGCGATACTTGATAAAGTCCTCTAACGGGCCCTTGATCGGTCGGTGAATTTTGCTGCTGCGTTGGAAGTGTAAACTGATCTTGGAGTCCGCCGGGAGTAGGGAAACAGCCGCTTGGTTGAGGTCCTAGCTGACAAGCTGCAGGCAGTGCCATGATTGAGGCATCGAAGGGATTGACGGCATCTGGGACGCGGAGAATCGGGTCGCTGGAAACTTGCCGCTGCATGACTCGTCGGTAAAGGCCGCTGAGGCGACTAGCATCCCGCTCGATTTCTTTTTCGGGAAAGGCAACGACGCCGCTGGGGGAACCGATGCCTAAATAGTCGCCCAAGTAACCTTGCAAGCTGACGTTGTGGTAAAAGTCTCCTGAAGCTTCAAAGTATTGTCGGTTGAAGTCGTCGGCAATCGGGTGAAATCGCTCTGTTTGTGCTTGAGCTGGTTTGACGTATGCCATTGCGGCAGAGGCGACAGCGAGAATCAACGCGCCGCTTAGGCTTTTTAATTTTTGACTCATATATTTGGGCCTCCTTAATTAATTCCGATTCCAATTTGACACTCCCTGACCTAAAGGACAGGGATTCTTAATTCAGCGACTGACCTTAAAATGTTGCGTCCTTTCGGCAATCCTTAAACTTTTCAACCGTGCAATTGCACCAATTGACGAGCTTAACTCACAACCACCCCAGAGGGTCTATCTCCAAAAGCGTACTAGGATACGAACCTAGAGTTCGGGTGTGCCCCACCCTACTTGATTGAAACAAATTATTGATTTTCTGGTGCGTGAGAATGCGTTGATTCCCTAGCTCTGTTTTACAAGGTTTTCGCTACCCTTCTTTTTGCTTTTAAAAAGCTTTCAGGTTCGAGGGTGCCGACTAAAAGCCGCTTCACAACCGCCCACCTTGGGAATTACAACCATGTCTATTCTATCAAAAAGCCGTCAAGCGATTTTAGATTTTAGATTTTAGATTTTAGAATTGAAGCATTGACCCCACGGATAAATACGTTCGGCAAGTTTCATCGGAGACAGGTTTTTTATTTCTGGGTCCTGAGTTGGCGCGTTGGAATGAATCCGGGGGCTTTTATCCTGGATGCCTTCGGTCAAGCGAAAGACGGGATTTTCAACCCAATTTTTTGATAAACTGATTATCGGCGGATTATTTGTGTTTTTTACAGGGTGTGAGTTATGGATGCTGCGGATTTAAAGGTGTTGCGCGATCGACTTCTAGATTTGTTGTGCGAGTTTGCCTATCGCGAAGGCGATTTTATGCTGTCTTCGGGGCAGAAAAGTTCTTATTACATTAACTGCAAACCTGTGACGCTGCACGCTGAAGGTGCTTTGGCAACGGGACGTTTGTTGTTGTCGATGCTGTCGTCGGATGTGGAAGCTGTGGGCGGTTTGACTTTGGGTGCTGACCCGATTGTAACTGCAGTAAGCGTGGTTTCGGCTCTGGAAGGTCGATCGATTCCGGCGCTAATTGTCAGAAAAGAGACAAAGGGACACGGGACAATGGCTTATATTGAGGGGCCGCTGTTACCAGAGGGCACGAATGTGGCGGTTTTGGAGGATGTTGTGACGACGGGTAAGTCGGCGATGCAGGCGGTGGAAAGGTTGCGGGCGGCTGGTTATAAGGTCGATCGCGTGTTGTCGCTGATTGACAGGGAGCAAGGTGGAGGGGAATTATATCGCGAGGCGGGATTGGATTTTCAAGCCATTTTTACCATTCAGGATCTGCAAAAGTGGCGATCCCGCAGTTAGTTATAGGAATCGCCCAGGCAGTAAAGAGATCGTAACAACAGTAGGATGGCCACTGCTAAGCTAACACACATCTAAATTGTCCTTTTGGAGCATGAACTTCTTGCCGTAAGGGGTCTGGGGTAAAAAACTTTCATGCCCAATAGCTTATCATTTCATCCAATGAAATATCTTACTGTCGCAGCGCCCACCCTACAAGAATTTGTCCTAGGAAAGCAATTCCGCCTTCTTTTTAGCAAATTCTTCATTCGTGATAATGCCAGCATTTCTGGCATTTTCAAGTTGTTTTAGCTTTTCAGAGAAGGCGATTTCTTTCTGAATTTCTGCTATTTTGGCATCAAACTCTTGCTGACTTAAAATTCCCGATGCTAAAGCTGCTCTTAGTTGAGAAGTTTTAGTATCTAATTCAGCGTGTGACGATTGTGCTATCAACTCAGCTTTTTTTGTCTCATATTCAGTTTCAGTTAAAATCCCGGCGTCAAGAGCCTTTTTCAACTTGAGTAGTTTTTCATTAAGTTCCGCATTCTTCTTTTTGTCATTAGACTGATTTTCAATTTCCAATTTCTTGGCTTGATAAGCCACTTCATCAATAAATCCTTGGTCAAAAGCATCTTTGAGTTGTTTCAGCTTTTCTCCTACAGATTCTTCAGCTTTCAAAACAGTAATTTCTCGTTCTGATTTTACCCTTTCACCAAAAATAGTCTTCTGATCGATAAAACTCCATAGATCTGATTCAATCTTTTTTGACCAACTAGCAGCTAATCCACTAACGATAACACTGGTGCCTCCTGTAAGCAATGCGGCTACACCACCAGCCGTTAAATTTGATGCCCACTCTCCTGTTCCTACTTCAACATAAAAATCATTAGGCTGTCCCTGAATAAGAATATTGAAAGCTCTAGATGCTCCAACTACTTTTCTCCATCCTTCCGTTTTTTGAGCTTGTACAGCCCATGCTCCTTCAGTTTTATTGGATTGTACTTCATATCCCTGGTCGGTAAACCATGACTTAATATCTTTACTTAAAGTATCCAAATCAGAGTTTTTGTCTCGATAATTCTTCTTAGTCATTATTACTGATCCTCTTTAAGTTTTCTAGTTCGTACACAACTCTACCAACGAGAGCAAACTCAGAAATGCTGTCAAGTACACGATAATCGTGAGCTTACATATTTAGAGTATAGAGCATAATTCAGAAAAAATATAGGATTTATTATCATTTACACGATTTTCTGATATGGCGTTTTCCCTTGGTAAGCGTCTCAAGGCTATCCGTGAATCACTAGGTTTGACCCAAGAGCAGGTGATTGAACAGCTAGAGATTCGCTATAACGTAACCATGAGTCAGCAAGCCCTGTCTTGTATCGAACACGGGAAGCGCAAAGTAGACGCGGAGAGGGAACTACCTGCATTTGCCTCTGTGTATGGCAAGCCAATTGATTATTTCTACGAAACTTTAGAGTTGCCCGCTGCACCCGCCGCTGCAACTACACCCAAGCAACGGTCTATCGTCACCGTTGATATGGAAGCCCTCACCCACCGCGATAAACTACAACTAGCAGCAGAACTGATTCACAACGTCTTGCAAGAAACTTAGCGGCAAGAGAATAAGTGGAACCGTGGGGTAGGATGGGTGGAGCGAAGCGAAACCCAACTCTTTGTTAACAGTTAACTGTAGTAAAAACTTAGAACTTTGGTAATGGGTCTCCCGAAGCGCTCCACCCATCCGACTTAAAGTAAGGCTATGCCAAAAATCCGTTTTATTGACTTATTCTCAGGAATAGGCGGCATGAGATTAGCGTTTGAATCCGCCGCTCGTTCTTTGAATCTGCAAACAGAATGCGTATTAAGCAGCGAAATCAACCCCGACGCTCAATTAGTTTACCATAAAAACTTTGCCGACACACCTTTAGGCGACATCCGATTAATTGACAAACTCCCTGAACATGAAATTTTACTAGCGGGATTTCCTTGTCAGTCTTTCTCCTATGCGGGCAAAAAAGAGGGCTTTGGAGACACCAGAGGCACCCTATTTTTTGAGATTGCAAGGTTAATTGATACCTTTAAACCTCAAGCATTTATTTTCGAGAACGTGCGGGGGCTTGTCAGCCACGACGGCGGCAGAACCCTCGAAACTATTAAGGGCGAAATCAAAAGCCGAGGTTACAGCTTCGATTATTTCTTGCTTAACAGCTCTAACTTTAGCTTACCTCAGAACCGTGTCCGAGTTTACCTAGTAGGAATTTTAAATGCTTCGCCCCAATTTAAGCTAATTACCGACGTAGGCCCAAAAGATTCGCATTCCTCTAGTCATCAACAGCTATCGTTATTTTCCCCGTTAAGTCAACCTGTCACAGTTGCAGATATTTTGGAAGACAATCCAGATCCAAAATATGATTGTTCGCCAGAATTTGTTAATGCCTTGAAACAAATAGTTAACAATGATTTCAGCCGACTGCACGGTAGGCGGCTAATTGACTATCGCGGTGGCAATTCGATTCATTCTTGGGAACTGGGTTTGCGAGGCGAGTGCAGTTTAGACGAAATTGAATTAATGAATCTTTTTATCTTGAAAAGGCGCAATAAAGAATTTGGAGCTGACCAAGATGGCAAGCTATTAACTAAAGAGCAAATAGCTACTTTTTTTGCTCATCCCAATCTCGATGAAATTCTGGAGTCCTTGGTAACAAAAAAGTACCTGCAACGGAACAACAATCAATACAAACCTGTATCCGGTAACTTTTCCTTTGAAGTCTATAAATTTCTCGATCTGCATAAAATTTTTGTAACAATTGTTGCCAGTGATGCTAATAGATTAGGAGTTTACTATCATAACCGAGTTCGCAGGATTACTCCCCGCGAGGCGGCGCGGTTACAAGGTTTTTCCGATAGTTTTATTCTGCATCCTAATGATGATAAAGCTTATCATCAACTGGGTAATAGTGTAAGTATTAATGTAGTTAAAGCTGTTGCTCTAGAAGTTATCCAGAATGTTTTGTGCTCTACCAAACAAAAAGTTAGCGCCTGGTAAATTGGGAAGGGTGGGCGGAGTGTTTCCGCCCACCCGATCAACTAGCTTTGCGCTACAGGTTCCTTAGCCAAAAAATTATCTAATTCCGCCAAAGCATCGGCATCAAGGTTAGATCGGTGTTTTATGGGGTGGGATTAGAAACTATGTCTGCTCTAATTTTATCAAAATCAGCTCCGGCACTTGCAGGATAAGGGAAAATAAAGTTTTCGGTGCTAAACAAGCGCAAGCTTTCAGGTTCAGAATCTATACCAATCGGCTGATTTTAGCAGAGGGAAATTATAACCTGAGTGAGATATTAACTAGAGAAGATTGTTTTAATATATTAGATGACGACGCAAGGAGAAGCAGTAATGATCTTACCTGCATCTATTAAAAGAAAATGGAAACTACTGGCAACAGCCTTTATTTGTCCTCTGACACTAATTGGTGTTGGCATTCAGCCACAACCCATTCAAGCACAACAAAATCCATCGAAGACTAATGTTGCTGCTTTGCCAGATGGTATTTACCTCTACGGAGATTCGCCACAGCCCAACCAAGTTCTTCAAAACTATATCGTGTTTCAACGCCAGGACGATCGCGTCGTTGGTGCAATCTACGCGCCGCGATCGGACTTTGCGTGCTTCACTGGTAAAATTGAGGGAAATACATTGTACGGGAAGGCAATCTCAGCCGGAAAAGTTCAAACAATTGAAGTCAATACTCAGCTAACAAATCTGCATTCTATTCGCACAATTAGCTCAAACGATCGCCGCATTCTTTCAATGTGCCAAGATACAGCGCAAGTTAACATACCCAGGTAAATCTTTTACCAAGAAATTGGGTCTAAAGCCCCGTCATAAGCTTGACGGCTTTAATTAATTATCAACTTTTGTTAATTGTTTTCTTGAACTTTTTTGCATTGTGTTCATTGTAGAGTACAATAACTAGACTACAGGTTGAATAACCGCCGATACACATGAGACACCACGCTCAAACGACTGGTCGGAAAACAATAATGGTTGGTGGGTGGCGAAAACCACGAAAAACATAGCTGGGCTAACTAATGTAAGCCAAAATCAGAGACTAAACTTTTTATTTCTAAAATGTACTGTGGGGCACACAGAAACAAGAGAAGCAATTCTCGAAAGCTTGGGGAGACAAACCCTCGCGAGGCTATCTAAATTAAGCTCGATATTTGGTTCTTTTGAACGGATACCAGGTTTAAACACTGCCGCAAGGATAGATAGTTTTAAGGTATGTCGCAGAACCAAGAATCCCCTCGCCTTCAGGCAGGGGAGTGTCAACTAGCTAAAATGGTGCATGAGGCTGGCGGTGCGTTACACGGCGTTAACGCACCCTACGAATTAATCCAATTAGCTTTGGGCTACAGGTTCCTTAGCCAAAAACTTCTCTAATTCTGTCAAAGCATCCGCATCAACCTTAGTCTGCATCGGACAGAACTTAGGCCCGCACATCGAACAGAATTCAGCAGTTTTGTAGATATCAGCCGGCAAAGTTTCGTCGTGATATTCCTTTGCCCGTTCTGGATCTAATGACAGCTCAAATTGACGGTTCCAATCGAAATTGTAACGCGCTTTCGAGAGTTCATCATCGCGATCGCGCGCACCCGGACGGCCCCGTGCAATATCTGCAGCGTGAGCCGCGATTTTGTAAGCAATCAGCCCGTTTCGGACATCCTCAGCATTCGGCAATCCTAAGTGTTCCTTCGGCGTCACGTAACACAGCATTGCAGTACCGTACCAACCAGCCATCGCCGCCCCAATTGCTGAGGTAATGTGGTCGTATCCAGGCGCAATATCTGTTACCAACGGCCCCAAAACATAGAATGGTGCTTCGGAACATTCCTCCATTTGTTTCTTGACATTAAACTCAATTTGATCCATCGGAACGTGGCCCGGGCCTTCCACCATTACCTGCACGTCATGTTCCCAAGCTTTGCGAGTTAATTGTCCCAAAGTTTTGAGTTCAGCTAATTGAGCTTCATCCGACGCATCGTGAGTGCAACCTGGGCGCAGAGAATCTCCCAAACTAAACGAAACATCGTATTTTTTGAAGATTTCAATGATGTCGTTAAAGTGAGTGTAGAGGGGATTTTGTTTGTGGTGATGCAGCATCCACCGCGCCAAAATGCCGCCGCCACGAGAGACAATCCCAGTCAACCGATTTTTTACCAAGGGCAAATGCTCAATCAAAATTCCGGCGTGAATTGTTTGGTAATCAACACCTTGTTGAGCGTGTTTGTCAATGATGTGAAGAAAGTCATTTGGCGTCAGACTTTCCATATTACCATGAACGCTTTCTAGTGCTTGGTAAATTGGTACAGTACCGATCGGCACTGGTGAAGCTTTGATAATCGTGGTGCGAATTTCATCCAAATTCCCGCCGCCGGTGGACAAGTCCATCACGGTATCAGCGCCGTATTTCACTGCTAATTTAAGCTTGTCAACTTCTTCTTCCATATTGGAAGAGTTGGGAGATGCACCGATATTAGCATTGACTTTGCACTTGGAGGCAATGCCGATCGCCATCGGTTCCAAATTCGGGTGATTGATATTAGCGGGAATAATCATCCGTCCCCGCGCTACTTCCGCGCGGATCAGTTCTGGCGGGAGATTCTCTCGCTTAGCCACAAAGTGCATTTCCTCAGTAATTACACCTTGGCGGGCGTAGTGCATTTGAGATACATTGGTGTGCCCCTGACGCTTAGCGATCCATTCGGTACGCATATTTAATTTCCTTGATAAACAGCTTCCCTCCGCTGGTATTACCCAGACTCAGGTTCTAAGGGTGTTTTCTCAGCCCTGATATTCGGGCACCCCTAGCTAAGCTGTTGATTGTATCACCGATTTCTGTGCGCCACGGCAGCAACTAAGGAAATCTTAATATTGAGAGATAGATGAGGGGAGCGATCGGTCTATAATATCTAATAACTCAGGCAGAAAGGAAGCTACAAGATGAATACATTTGAGTCAAACAGTGAGCCATCTTCCCCCAACGATCTAGGGGATGAGGAACAGGAAAACGATATTCAGGATAGCGGGGAAGATGATAGCGCGGAAGATGAGGAGGACATTATTCCCTCCAGATTCTCCCTAGCAGTTGATCGAAGAGATTTTGATGTAGAGGGTCTAGTTAGACGCCTGGAAAGCGAAGACGTATTTATTCCCGACTTCCAGCGTGCTTATGTCTGGAAACCAAAACAAGCATCGCGTTTTATAGAATCACTCTTGCTTGGTCTTCCAGTTCCCGGCATCTTTCTAGCAAGAGAGCGAGATACAAAAAAACTGCTGGTGATTGATGGTCAGCAAAGATTACGTAGCCTTTTATATTTCTACAAAGGCAAGTTTCCTAACAGTCGGCAGTCGTTTGCTCTGAAAGGGGTTCATACAGAATTTGAGAGAGAGACATATAAATCACTGAAAGACCCATACAGACGCCAATTAGATGACTCGCTTGTATCCGCTACAATTGTCGAGCCACTTTCTCAAGGCGAGGACAGTAGTATTTATTATATCTTTGAAAGGCTAAATACCGGAGGTACTATCCTTAAACCGCAGGAAATTCGTGCTTGCATCTATCACGGCGAACTCAATAATTTGCTAGGGCAACTCAATCAAAACCCAGCGTGGCGTGACATATTTGGTCTCCCAGATAAAAACGGGAAAGATCGAGAACTTATTTTGCGATTCCTGGCTTTTTACTTCGAGGGCAACGATTATAAGCCTTCTCTAAAAGAATTTCTAAATCAATACATGAGGCAAAATAGACACCTTGCCCGCCAATCGGAAGAACAAATAATAAACGCATTTATCCCAACGATTGAAGCGATCCATAAAGGTCTTGGTAACAAAGCTTTTAAACCTCAAAAAATATTGATACCTACTTACTTTGAAGCTGTAATGGTCGTTATTGCCCGCAGGTTAGAACAAGGCAAAATTAATAATCTTGAACAACTGGGAGAACGCTATAAATCACTTATAGAAGATGAGAATTTCAGTGGAGTCGCTCAAAAAATACGTAATCTTACTAGCGCCGATAATGTTAGGGATAGGTTAAAATTTGCGTCCAATTATTTAGGAGATTTGGAATAGTAAGTGTTGCAGAAAAGTAGCGTTAATTATGATTATAGATTCCTGTGTTTCAGCTCTAACCTCTCGCTATAAATGAGCCACAAATTCTCTATAAGTGCAAGACAGCAGTTGATTGCCCACCTAATAGAACTTGCGCTGATTTGGGCTGTTAAATATATTGTAAGGCAAGATAGCAGTATGTTTGCGAGTGGCGCGATCGCCCTAACCCAATATAAAATCAACGCTCACTTCTAAATCGGGAAAAGCCAGCGGCGCAACTTGTTGACCGCGCCAAAACTTGAGCATTAAACTATAACCGTTCGGGCAGGGCTGACGGTAAACTTCTAAACAATTTTCAACTAAATCTACTAGCCAAACTTCTTGAATGAGCGATCGCGCGTAAATCGATACTTTCACATCTCTGTCATAATCAACCGTACTATCTGAAACCTCAACTAACAGCAAAACTTCAGACGGTACTGGATGGGCTGTGGCGTAGTAATCAGCGCGAGGTTGCAACAATACAACATCCGGTTGAGGTTCAGTGCGCTCAGTCAACTGGATAGGGTCTTGGACACCCAGAGTGGCCCGATCTTCTGGAATGAGGCTGAAGCGCCTGGTGAGACGCTTAACACAACTTGCATGACGAGTACCAATTGCAGCCATTTTAACAATCTCTCCTTCAATCAATTCCACCCGATCGCCCTCCGAGAGAATACCAGCCTCAGTCATCAAATGATATTCTTTTACTGTAAATAACCGTTTTTGAAGCTGAACAGACATATAACTATTCTCCTTGTTTGCAGCTTACCTAAATTTACCATAAAAAAAAACCGCCCCAAACGCAGCGGAAAAAAAACGAAAAATTTAGATGACAATCCTTAGACAAAAAGCATTTAAATGCCCGCTATCAAGTCTCGTTAAATACTCGTCAACAACGGGAGGGATGCACCTATAAATTTTGAACAACCGGATTGGGACTGAATTTAATAGTCGTGGACGCATAAATACCAAAGAAACCGGGTTTTTACCAGTTTTAAAGGTCGGGATGCAGTATTTTCGCAAAAAACCCGGTTTCTGACCACCCGTGCATCCAGGACTATTTAAGTCTCTTTTTCACCCGATTCATTTCCGTGTGTATCCTGTTTTAATTCCGATACAATTGCGCCTCGATCGCGCCAAGCTTCCGCATTGTCAGGTTTGATGGCAATAGCTCGATCGTAAGCTGCCATTGCTTCCTCATAGCGCTTTAATGCTGACAAAGCTGTGCCCAAGTGATGCCAAGCATCGTAGGAGTCTGGCTTAATAGCAATCGCTTTCTCATAAGCTGCGATCGCTTCTTCAGGGCGCTGCAATTTTGCCAAAGATTCGCCTTTGCCAAACCAAGCTTCGTAGCACTCGGAATTAAGGGTAATTGCTGATTCGTAAGAGGCAATTGCTGCTTCGTGCTGCGACAGTTTCTCGAAAGCTACGCCTCGGTTGTGCCACACTTCAAAATCCTGCGGTTTAAGGGCGATTGCTTTGTCGTAGGATTCGATCGATTCTTGATATCGTTGCAATTTTCCGAGCACAGCCGCTCTATTGTACCAAACTTCGTATTTGTCTGGCCGGATGCCGATCGCCCGATCGTAAGAATCAATAGCATCGCTGTAGCGGAGTAGTCTCCACAGCATATTGCCTCGATTGTACCAAGTTTCGTATCTGTTGGGATTGAGTTCAAGAGCGCGATCGTAAGAATCAACTGCGGCTGCGTACTGCTGTACTTTGGCCAGCATCGCGCCTCGGTTGTGCCAAATTTCGCTGTCGGTTGCTTTGATAGCCAGGGCGCGATCGTAACTGGCGATCGCTTCTTCGTAATGCTGCAATTGACCCAACAAAGCCCCTATGCTGTGCCAACAAGCGTATTTTCTGGATTCGCTCAAACTTGCTCGCTCGTAACAGGCGATCGCCTCTTCGTACTTCTGCAATTTTCCTAGCAAATGCGCTTTATTATACCATGCTTCGTAGTTATCCGGTTTAATAGATATTGATTGGTCGTAACAGGCGAGTGCTTCTTCCGGGCGCTGCAATTTTATTAACACATTTCCGCGCCAATACCAAGCCTCATGCAAAAATTTATTCGCTAAAACAGCTTTTTCCAAACAGACTAATGCTTCATCATAATTGCCTTGAAAATAAAGCCCTTCGGCTTGCTTGATATAATCGTCAGCAATCAAATTTTCATTGCTAGCCGGCGCTGTTTGCGAATTTTGGGAATTGTTTAAAGCCGGTTGATGTGCGACTTTGAGAGCTTCTTTGGCAACAACTGCGGGAACTTGGGCAATTTCTTGAACAATTTGAGATTTTTTATCGTCAACTTCTCTCAGCAAAACTTGCAGGTGCATAATAAATTGAGATTTGAGAGTCTCAATTTGCTCCACGGAAGATTTGGAAAGTTCAGTTTCTCTAGTTAAAAAATCAAGGGATTGTTTAGCTGCACCCATTTGCGCGGCTAATTCATCCCTCAACTTTTGATTCAATTGGCTAGAATTTATGAGTTCTGATTCCAATACACCAATACCCTGCAATCGTTTATTGGCATCAGCCACCAACTGTTTGATTATCAGCCGTCGCATCATCCAAAAAAATGCAATTGTCACCGGTGGAAATACAGTACCAAGAATTAGTAAAATATTGAGCAGAGTTATGGTAGTATTAAAACCATATCCAGATTCAGATTCAGAACTACCACTAGACGGGGAGATAAAAGCGAAAACCTCGCGAACTTGAGGATTGCTTTCAGCCCCGGTTTCGATTAATTTAGCTAGCCAGGTTTCTTGTAAAGATTTTGTTAGTTCATCGCCGGATGCAGCCGGAGGATTCGCCTTGGTTTTTGCACTAGCAGATACATCCGGTTGAGCGGCAGCTACGAGCAAACCTGTCGGCGATTTTACAGCAATTCGCGGGGAAAATTGTTCGTGAGCGATCGTCTCAGGCTCGCTAATTGACTCAGCCCGACGGGATACAGTAATATTTGGGGAAAATTGTTCGTGGGCGATCGTCTCAGGCTCGCTAATTGACTCAGCCGGACGCGATTCAGTATTATTTACGGCATCAACAAAGTTGCTAGCCTGCGGTGTCTCAGGAGAAATAGGATGTGCAGCAGGATTGGCGCTAGTATTAGCAGTTAAATTGTGGGATGCGAGGGCAGCCAGAGTCAAGAGAGCTAGATTAGAGACGCGCATAAACGTCAACTCATTTACATTTAGGAGAAATTGGTGCTGGGTTGTCAGCGATCGGGCGATCGACCTCATACTCTCAGCAGTTAGAATAGCTGACTAGAGGAATGCTGACTTACTATCTCCAAAATACGCGCGCAGCCTGACTTTTCAGGAAAAGTGCCAATAATTCTGGCTGTGGAACTTTTGTCCAAAAATATATTCTCGCGCCTAACGGGACTTAAACATAAAATACGATAAAAATAGGTTATAATGCTTACATAGCAAGCATATAACGTTAAAAAATGA
>NZ_JAUBTG010000021.1:0-49694 GCF_036702395.1 Microcoleus sp. D3_18_C2
TTTGTTGATTTTGTAAATCAAATCTTGAGTGTTTACTTATCTTAACATGATTTGGTTTTTTTACGCCTACCTACTTATTAGCCAGATTACTTGGGTGGAGGTACACAGCGCTTTTGCACGCCGTCTGCGGGATAGAAGTTTGTCTGCGGAGCGTTTTGATTTAATTGTGCAAAAAGTTAGGGAGGATTTTGAAAATGAATACCGAGTCATAGATGTCGATCAAACTTTGATAGAAACAGCCACCGAATTGGTGATGCAACATCCACTGCGGGCTTATGATGCTGTGCAATTGGCGGCTGCTTTGCGCGTTCAATATATTTTAACATCCATACCAGAAACTCAACTAATTTTTGTTTCTGCGGATAACAGATTGCTGGATATTGCTCGTTCGGCAGGGTTGGCGACGGACAATCCTAATAATTATCCGTAATCAAGCTGTTTGTAGTGAGGAATGCCAGTCCTCATACAGCGGATTCCAGGTTTATAAAGTACACCCCAGAAACCGGGTTTCTTCTGGATTTCTCGCCAGAAACCGGTTTTATTCAAGAAACCCGGTTTCTCTGTACTTCACTTACCTGGAAAGTGCTGTATCATAAAATTTTGAGGACTGGCATTCCTCACTACAAACTAATTTTAGTGCGATCGCTCTTTATAGGATTTCTTTCAAAGTTTTAACTAAGATTTGATTCTGTTCCTCCGTACCTACACTAATCCGCAATTTGTCTTCTAATCGGGGCTGATTGAAGTATCGAATCAATATTCCCCGTACTTTGAGTGTTTGATAAATTCTTTCTGCATCGCCGTTTGGTGGCCTAACTAACAAAAAGTTGGTTTGCGAGGGCCAAACTTCAAAGCCTAATTCCTGGAAGCTAACGGCTAGTTTTGCTCTGGAAGCCTTAATTTTTTCGGCGTTGGCTATTTTGTGGTCTTGATCTGCGATCGCCGCTGCCCCCACTGCATAGGCTAAAACATCTACATTATAGCTGTCTTTAATTTTATTTAATTCAGCCAGCAGCGCCGGATTTGCTATGGCCAAACCCAGCCTCAATCCTGCGAGGGAATAACCTTTTGAAAGCGTTCTCAAAACTATAACATTACTGTACGTTTCTGTCAAGTTCAAAGCATTTTCTTCGGCGAAATCTACATAAGCTTCGTCGATGACAAGAATGCCCGATAACTCTTTAGCTAGTTTCTCCAAATCTGCCACAGATAGGGCTGTTCCCGATGGGCTGTTTGGCGAAGCTACAAAGGTTACTGCCCCTCTGGCTGCTATTAATAAATCGACTGGTAACTTGTAGTCGTCGGGATAAGGAACTTCGACAAATTCTGCCTCTTGAATTTCTGCCAAAGTGCGGTACAATACATAGGTAGGCGCGGGACAAACAATCTGTTTCCCAGATTCGCCGACAGCGCGAACTATCAAGTTTAATAAATCATCGCTGCCGTTACCTACCGCAATCCAATCGTCAGGTACTCCTAAAACTTTACTAGCAGCAATGCGGAAACTTTTGCCCGTTGGATCTGGATAGCGCCGCAGCATTTCTCCGTCTATTTCCTCAAGCACTTTTAAGGCTTTGGGAGAAGGCGGATAGGGATTTTCATTAGAATTTAATTTAATAATTTTTGTGCCTAGCGGTGGCTGTTCTCCCGGCACATAGCCAGACATTTCGTGGATGCTTTTGCGAAAGTAATTCATCTATATAATTGAGTTTTGTGGAACGTGCCGGAGAGCCCGTTCTTGATAATGGTGCAAGATATCAAGTTAAACAAATTATATCAAACAATTAGTGACTATCCGCGTTATACCCAAATCAATTAACTTTTGCATATCCGCTCGATCGTCCACCGTCCAGGCTACAATGTCAACTCCCTGACTCCGGCTTTCTGGAATTAGTGCGGGGTTTTCCAGCAACACGCGGTACTGGCTGCTAATCAAATTATCCTGATGCGCCACAGCTTGAGCAAATTGAGTTTTGTATGCTTCTAGATTAGCAACAATGTGTCCGATCGCCAAATCGCCAGATAGCCGCCGCACTTGTTCCAGAAATCCATCGTTAAAGGAGGTAATAACGCATTTGTGTTGGATTTCTTCGCCCTTCAAAGTCTTGACAAAATCCGCGACATCTGCATCCGACCACTCGCAGTGCGGCTTGACATCAAAGTAAAGAAATTTGTCAACATTTTTGAGGATAGCTAATGATTCTTTTAAGGTAGGAATTTTTTGTTGTGAAAATTCATCGCTAAACCATTTTCCCGCATTAAGTGTCTGCAATTGAGACAGGGTTGTTTCCCTAACTTTGCCAGAAACTCCAGTGATTCTATCTAATGTGGCGTCGTGAAAAATCACTGGTACGTTGTCGGCGGATAGCTGGATGTCAAATTCGATCGAATGAGCTCCACGGGCGATCGCCAGTTCAAAAGCTGCTAAAGTATTTTCGGGGGCGATCGCCGAAAATCCCCGATGTGCGATAATTTCTACATTCACTGTCTTGTGCCCTCTAAAAAATCTGCCACAGTTTGATTAAAAGTTTCCGGTTGAGTCAAAAAAGACCAGTGATTCCCCGGTACTTTTGCAACAGTAAGATTTTTCAAGTATCTCTTGTATGGCTGCATTTGCCAAGCCATGCGATTTACGCCTTTTTCCGGCTGTACAAACAAAGTTGGGATCTCAATATTTTCAGTTAAACCGGCAACTTTCATCACTTCTGTAAATATCTGATTTCTGGCTGTAATCGCAAATTTACTGCCCCAATTTCCGTCGGATTTTGGTTCGATTTGCTGTTGGAATACCATTTGCTGCACATCACTCCAATCTGCGAATTCTCCCGATTGTTTTGCCGCTGCTTCTGCTTGGGATAAAGTCGCAAACGGGCCCACACATTTGAGACAGTCTAATTTTCGGTAAACAATTGGCAGGGTGAGTTTCATCGCGGCGGGCATTTTGGTGATGAAGATGGGGTCTACTAAAATCATACTGCAAAAGCGATCGGGATTTTGCCTCGCCCAAATCGGTGCTAGTTTTCCCGTCCAAGAATGTCCTAAAATGTGGGCGTCTGGCCAGTTGAGATGTGCCATCAAAGCTTCTAAATCTGCGATCGCACTTTCAAAAGTATAGCCTGTTTTCGGTTTGCTACTCTCTCCGTGACCGCGCATATCTGGCGCTACAATATGATAGCGGTTGGACAAGTAATTGCCCAAGTTAGTCCAGACACACGCACTATCTGCTAAACCGTGTAACAGCAGCAAACGGGGAGATTTTTCTTTCCCTGTGTCTGGCTGCCATTCTAGGTAGGAAAGTTCAATGTCTGGTAAGTGCAAAGTATTACGAGTTGGCATAATTAGGGTATTTTATAGTTGGATAAATGTAATTTAAATTTTTTATGAACAGGCAAGATGCCTGTTCCACAAAGAGTGAATTTTTTTGTACGGTTTTCATCAACAGGCAAGATGCCTGTTCCACAAAGAATAAATTTTATTGTGGGGTGGGGTGGGCTTCTAGCCCGCCCTTCTGACTTAACCTTTGCCCTTCAAACTCAACAAGATAAACTGAGTTTTCTGCGCTTCATCAAAATTGTCATCGCTGACCAAAACTAAACTCTGGCTGCCATCTGGCAAGCGCGGGCCGAGGGTCATCCCCTCTAAATTGTACAGCGGAATTCCGAGTTGGCTTAAGTCTAGGAGCAACTTTTTCTTAACAGGTTCGACGGCCACTCGTCCTTTGAAACTCTGGATTCTCGAAGTATCTGTAGCCGCCCCAACCGCTACTTGATAAATCCTAGCGCTGTATCCCGACAGGCCAAAAGAACGTTCTAAACTCAGAATCTGACCGCCACCGATTGTCACTAATTCTGTTAAACCGTTCAAAATAGTCATGGGAACCTGGTCTAGTGTGTAAAGATTTTCTGAGACTAATTGCGGCGTTTTATCGACGATGATATAATGTAAAAGACGAAGTTTGCTTGCCTGTTCTGGGTCTAAATCTTGCATTAACGGGGCTTCCGTAGCTGCGAACAAACGAAACGGGTCTAGACCGCCTGGACTAAAGGTTTCTGGGTCGATAGTTAAAGATTCAAAACCTAAATTGTCCACCACTCCTTGCTGCTGTTTTTCATCGCTGGCATCGGGAATATAGCGCTTTGGTATCGGCAAATTTCCCCGCATTTGCCCGGTTTTGAGGTCAAATTCTCCGAGAAAAGGAGGGATGCCCACATGAGTAACGCCTTCGCTGGCGACAAATATTGAATTGCGGGGAGAAAGGGCGATGCCTTCGGGATTTATGGAACCCCAAGAGAAGGTTTCACCGTCTGATTTTTTGAGGGAGGTAACGCCGTCAACGGTAACTTTTTTCAGGCGAATATTTGCTGGGTCACTTGATGTGAGGTCGAGTCGGAGACTGTAAAATCTCGCTTCTCCGTTTTCGCTGGGGTCGTCGGAAAGAGCGTAAAAGCGATAAGCTTTGGAAGTGACTTCGCTAATACCTTTGGGATCGTAGGTAATTCCTGACAAACCGCCGACGGGTACTCCTTCAAAATTCATTTTTGGCAATTCGTACTCGCCCAAAAATTCTAGGGACAATTCTGGAAAAGAGCGGTCTTTTGCAACTGCGGGAGGGGGGGCGCAAGCTGTGCAAACAGTTAAGAGAATTAGGGCTAGACTAAATAAGCGTAAAATGCGTTGGCGAAGCCCGCCCCTACGGGGGCTACGCCAACGAAGAGGATCGCCCAGCGTCTTTAAATCCCAATAATTGCTCAGTGCGGTGACATTTATTTTGTTGCTCTTGTTGAACTGTTTGCTTTTGTGCCATCTTTGTGACATAATTTATACCGTTTTGTAGATATGCAAAACTTGATGTTTCCAGAAAAGATGCCGAATCGCGGCAACCAAATTTTAAGAATGAGAAGTTCTGTACCAATTGGGTGCTTGCTTTTCTTGTGGCTGTGTGCTGGTTCTATTGCTAGCGCCCAAACTAATCCACCAGCCCTCGATCAATTTTCTCCTAATCCTCTAGAAATTACCACACCCGATCCCCTAGCTCCTGCTAACGAATCTTTGAGCAGCACTCAGCGGGACGAACTGACAGCGGCTTTGGAAGAGTTAAACTTAGAAGCAGCGACTAAACTGCAAGCTGGAGACGGCGCGGGTGCTTTTGAAATTTGGTTCCGAGAATTGCGGCTGCGGAGGTATCTGGGCCCGGCGGCGGAAATTGCTGCTTTGAGTCGGGTGGGAAGTGTTGCTTGGAGTAATGGTAAAAACCTCGAACTACAGCTTATTACCAAACGGTTGCAAGCAATTCAAAAAGAAGTCAAATCCCAAGTACCACTTAATACTGAGTTGCTACCCGCCTTCGCTGCGGCTTTTCAGCAGGTGCGCGCTAAAGGGCCGACTGTAGAAGTTTACCAAGAAATTCTCGAAAATGCGCGCCAAAACCAAGATATATTGGCCCAAGGTCAGATTTTAAAGGCGATCGGGCTAATTCACATTAATTGGTTGAGTTACGATAAAGCTGCTCCCGTGTATGAGGAATTGGCAACTTTAATTCAGGAAAACCGCGATTTATTTGCTGCTAATTCTGCTGTGCAAACTTCTGCTGTTGTTGCGGGAAACGGCGCACCGCCACAGCCTGTAACTCCTCCAACTGAGGTAGATACTCTGAGACAGTTGGCCTATGTTTACCAGCAGTCGAAACAACCCCTAAAGGCGATCGCAGCAAGGGAAAAACTAGCCTCAGTGTATCTTAACTTACAAACTCCCAGCGCTATACCACCGCTCAAAATTGCGATCGCCAGTGATTACCAAACCATAGGTCAAATCAACTTAGCAGCTCAATACTATCAGGAAGCCTACAATTTAGCCGTCCCCATTCAACAGTATGCCCAAGCTAGCGAAGCTTTAGATAAATTAGCATTACTTTATCGATCGCAAAAGCAGTGGGAGCCGACTTTGCGGATTTATCAAATGCAGTTGCTGTTAGAAGAGCGGGCTTACAATTTCTACGGATTGATGAACACTTATGACAATATCGGTCAAGTTTATCAGGAGATGAAGGCTTACGATAAAGCTTTGGAATCCTATCAAAAAGGGTTGGACGTGGCTAAAAAATTGGGACACAGACAAGAGTATTTTGCTAAGAAAATTCAAAAAGTTAACAAGCAGTTGCAAAGGACTTCGTAGTTGTCAGCAGGAAATAATGACAAATTGCAATGTGAGTAATTTAAATGCAGTAAGGTGTGCAACGCACGCCTTACAAAACTACTTTTGCCTGGTAACTTTCTCGCGATATAGAATAATATAGTACATCAGTTTCGTAATAACGAGCATTTTTTTCATATTTCATGCCAACTTTCTGTATTACCCGCTGGGAGGCGATATTTTCTGGGCGGGCGATCGCAACTATTCTCTCCAACTTTAATATTTTAAATCCATAGTTGAGACTAGCAAAAGATGCTTCAGTCGCCAATCCTTGATTCCAATAAAGTTTGTCTAGCGCATAGCCCAGCTCAACTTCCGGTGTCTGATCCAGAAAAGCCAGTCCGCAGCGACCAATCATTTTATGGTCTATTTTATGTACTAAAGCCCACATTCCGAAGTTGTTTTCTGCCCAACGTTTGAGCATAGTATGAATGGCGATTTCTGTTTCTTCTATAGTTTTAACTCCTCTCAAGTATTTCATTATTTCTGCATCACTGTAGATGCGGTACAGCTCATCTAAGTCGTCTGGCGTAAATTGTCTCAGATACAATCGGGCTGTCTCTATTTCTTGCATAAGTTATACCCAAAAAGGCTAATACACTTTCATTGGGACGACGGTGAAATGTAAAATCAATTTCTTCAATGCAGTGAACTGCATTTTGAAAACCCAGCATTTGACACAGTAACTAAAACCAGTGGTCAACTCTATGTCTAAAGGCATAAAGTGGCAAGTAGCGGATATCCGCAATTGTAATAAATATGGGTGACTGAGCGCTGTCAGGTTTGATAATTTGCTGGATCTGCACAATATTTCCTAATTTGACTGACTCTATTTGCTACAATTATTAGTTGGATATATTGTACAGCTTTTTTGCTCAAAGCTGAGCGAACTGATCTCGCCCGCGGGCCCTACAAGCCGCGCAGCGAAAAAAAAGCTCGATATCCTCACAAAAAGCCGCCGAATTTAGCAGCATAATAGCTTCTGCAATCTAAAATCTAAAATCTAAAATCTAAAATCGGATGACTCTTTCCTCACCAGTAGCAGACACCAAAAACAAATCCGGCCAGGAAACAGACTGGCGGTTATTCATGAGGTTGGCATCTTACGCAACCCGCAGCAAACGCTTGCTGATTATTTCGATCGCACTATTAGTACCGCTAGCAGTCTCAGGAGCAATTCAACCCATTCTCATCGGACAGGCAATTTCGGTAATTCGCTCGGAACCTACCTACGAATTCTTGCGGGGAGTGCCTTTATCTGGTGCATTGAATATTTTGGCTATTTTGCTCATGCTAACTATAACACTTAGATTAGCACTGCAATCACTTCAAGGGTATTTAGTCACGAAAGTAGGGCAAATAATTACTACAGATATTAGAAATGATTTGTTCGCCCACGTCACATCGCTAGCAGTGAGATTTTTCGATCGCACTCCTGTAGGCAAATTGATGACTCGCCTCACCAGCGATGTAGAAGCTTTGGGAGAGGTTTTTTCTTCAGGGGCGATCGGCATTGTCAGCGATTTATTTTCAATTTTAGTAATTGCTATTTTCATGTTTACCATGCAGTGGCAACTAGCTTTAATGTTGGTGCTGATGATGATACCAATTACCGCTGTCATAGTTTATTTCCAGTACCAATATCGCATAGCCAATTACAATACCAGAGAAGAACTTTCCGAACTCAACGCCCAACTGCAAGAAAACTTGACTGGTATTGGCGTAGTGCAGCTATTCCGCCGCGAAAGGTTCAATTCACAATTGTTTCGTGTCACCAATAAACGGTACATTAAAGCAGTTGACAAAACTATATTTTACGACTCAGCCGTATCTGCGACATTAGAATGGATTGCGTTAGTGGCGATTGCAGCCGTTTTGTGGATGGGCGGCCAAAGGGTTTTAGCGGGTAATCTTAACTTCGGTACTCTCTCAGCATTCATTTTATTTGCTCAGCGTCTCTTCGATCCGCTGCGGCAATTTGCTGAGAAATTCACTGCAATTCAAGCAGGATTTACCGCTGTCGAACGGATTAGCGATATTCTCAACGAACCGATCGAAATTAAAGATCCAACTAGCGGGAAGAAGGAAGGGCACAACACGGATTTTGACACGGATACACGGATGTTTGAAGCCAGAGGGAAGAGGGAAGAAGGAAGAAGGGCAGGTTATTCACCGTTGTTGATAACTGGACATCCAGAGTCAACGGCTTACAACTTGTCTCCGTTCGATCGAGAATTGCCAGATAATCATCAAAATCCAGCAAGTTCCGAATATCGTTTAGTGCCTAACAATCCCAACCCCCCGAAGCTTAGGGGAGGAGAAAATGCCAAATGGCATAATTCAGAATCGGGAGAAATCCAATTTGACAACGTGTGGTTTGCTTACAAACAAGACGAATATGTCTTGCAAAATCTCAATTTCACCATCAAATCCGGCGAAAAAGTAGCATTAGTTGGCCCCACCGGTGCGGGCAAAAGTTCGATTATCCGTCTCCTGTGCCGCCTTTACGAACCTAGCCGAGGACGGATTCTGGTTAATCATGTGGATATTCGGGATTTGCCTCAAGCAGAGTTACGCAGGCACATAGGCGTGATTATCCAAGATGGCTTCCTATTTGCTGGTGACGTGAAGAGCAATATCAGCCTGGGAGAAAGTTACTCGATTGAGGAAATTCAAGCAGCAGCAGAAAAGACAAATGTTGCCCGTTTAATCGAACAGTTGCCTCAAGGTTATGATACGCAATTGCGGGAACGGGGAACCAATCTTTCGGGGGGACAAAAGCAATTATTAGCCTTTGCTCGCGCGGCTATTCGCAATCCCAGTATTTTAGTTCTAGACGAGGCAACTGCTAGTTTGGATGTGGGGACGGAAGCTTTAATTCAAGAAGCTCTAGAGCGTTTGATGGCTGACAGAACGGCGATAATTATTGCCCACAGGCTCTCGACTATCCGAAATGTCGATCGTATTTTAGTGCTCAAACGCGGGCAGTTAGTAGAGTCGGGCAGCCACGAAGAGTTGTTGCAGCTAGAAGGGTTGTATGCCAGTTTGTACAAGTTGCAAATGCTGGGAAGTTAATATACTGAGATGTTGCACCCTTCTCAATAAGCTTTTTATGAACAGGCTTTTCGGCCTGTTCCACAAGACAATTCACTCTTTGTGGAACAGGCCGAAAAGCCTGTTCTTGAGAATGGTGCAAGATGTGAGTATATGAAGGAGGGCACGACACGGATTTTGACACGGATACACGGATGAATTATCGATAAGAGGGAAAATTATCCGAATACCCAGATACCCGACTTCTTGAAGAAGTCGGGTATCTAAAAGAATCTAAAATCTAAAATCTAAAATCTAAAATCGGCTCACTTGCCTGAAATTATTTTCCCCAGGGTTTCCGGCAAGTGAATTATATGTTGGAAAAGCTGGTTTGGGCCGATGCCAAACAATAACTGCATCGCCAGCACAATTGCTGCTAAACCAATCGCTGTCCCGATGCTGGCTTTCAATACTTTAAAAGCCCAATTAAAGACTAGCCAAGATACAAGTAAGGAAGCAATTAAGATAATTATTTCTATTGGCATATAACATTTTTAACTCTATTTTAACTCTACATAAATTACGTATCAATACCAAAGAAAGCGGGTTTTTTCTCTGTGTTAAAAGCTCAATTTCAGTATTTCCGTAAAAAACCCGCTTTCTGCGGCCAGGACTGTACTTATTACTTTAAGCAATACTGCCGCGCTTCCGTGTTTCCTTATAAGAAATTCCGACATTTTTTAAGCCGGCTTTAATCATTTGCTGCTCTAACAAAGCGAAAAAGCGAGTTCGATCGCCCCCCGTGACTACCGCTTGATTGTGAGCTTCTGCTAGCGTCACCGGATACCCGCCGCCTTTATGTACTTGAGCCAGCATCATTCCTAATGCTAAATCTAGCTGTGCTGTATCTTGTGCTACCCATTCCGGCACTTCTATTCTAGCAATTTCTGTGCCAACGTGAACGTAACAGAAATAGACGGAATTAATGCCGTACAAATCTAAAATTCGAGCTTGGGATTTCCACAAAGGGCTTCTTTGTCCCGGTGACAGGATTGTTGCCCACAATATGGCATCCCGCAAGGGTTCAAATTCTTGACAAGGTGCTTTGTCGGCGAAAGAAATTGTGGCGGCAAATCCGACGTTCGGGCAATTTGTCATGCAGTCTGGTACTTCGTGGGTGCAAGCTTCAAACCGCAAAAAAGATAAACTTTCGCTGCTGCGAGAAGCGCTTAAGTATCCTAACAGCGGAATTCCTGCTAAACGCAACTTGTCCCAAGATTCTAAAATTGGCAGCAAAATTTGATCGCGCGCTTCGGTGGGTAACTGTTCCAAAAACCAATAAATCAGGGAACCGTCTACCATTGCTAAAGCTGGCGCGGGCAATTTATTGTCGTTAACTTTTGCCCAATTGCAGCCCATTTCTGCTAAGGCAATTGCTTCGGAAACTGCTCGCCGATATCCCATCCATTCTTCGGTTCTAATTCCCCACTGTCGCGAACCGTACAAGTCTTCGGGTTTGTAGAAAACCTCGGGTACGCTGTCTAAAACTGGGTGGCGACTTTGGCCGTAGTGTAGCATGACTGTGCCGACGTTTAGCAGGTAGCAGTAGGCTATTTCGTGATGGTTGGGGGAAATTTGCGATCCGTCTGTGGCAAAGACTGTGTGAGAGGCGGGGGGTGCGGTGATGTAGGTGCGATCGTCTAAGGGCTCGATCGGCGTGGCAGCATTGAATAAAGTGCGATCGCGCCAATTCTCTTGCAATTCCACCAATTTTTCCTGTTCCGCTGCAGCCTTTACCAGCAAATTCTGAGCCACTTCCAAACGTTGGCGAGCGGCAGCCGCTTCCACATTCAAATGTTGGCTCATTCCCTGCATTGCCTTGGCTGCTTTAGTTAAATCGAGCATGGGTTTTAAGTCTCAATATTAGAAAGCTTTCAAGCTGATAAATTATCAAAACACTTTTCAATTTTTTGGTTCCGAATCTGGTTTTTTTGTGATAGACGCGGTTTAATTAACTAAAACACTTCGTGCGTGCGCGCCCCCAGAAATAGTAAAAAAACCAGGTTTTTGAGGTCAAGAGTACCTGCAATAGTCTAAAAAAAAACCTTTTTTTTTTGTCGATCGGCTTGCTTTTTTGAGAAATTTCTGTTATATTTATCTTATAATGGGATGGTGGCAAAAATAATATTTTTGCCACCATCCCATTATATTAAAATACCATGTCTACGCCGCAAAAGTCAACCAAAAAAATGTAAATTTTTGTGATTTTTTTTAAAATCTGAAAAGCGAAAAAAATCACCACTGTGAACAAATCTAACATCAACAGTCGATCGGCAGCCAATCGGCAAAATCTCCGGCAAACTGCGACAGAGAAAGCAATTGAACTGGTGGATTTTGAGCCACAGATTCCCGTTCTGGCAAAGTATTGTAACCCCAATCAGCCAAAAATAACCTCACCTGAGATAAATCCGGCTGCTGCTTCACCGACAGCAAAGTTTTTAACCTGTCTTCCACAAACCAAATAGTCGAATCTTTGCCAGACGCAGCCAAAAATTCCCGCAAAATTTGGTGTTTCGGCTTGTTGTATTCCTTACCAAAAATTAACTCCTGCGGCATTTGTACGCCTGCTAGCTGCAAAAGTTCCCGCACAAAACGGCCTTCCTTTGTAGTGACGATCGCCACTTTCACAGAACTCCCTTGCAACGAATGCAAGCGATCGGCAACCCCTGGATAAAAGCGGTGCAAAGACAGCCACCCAGATAAATCCTCAGCAATCCAATTATCGCGCAATCCGTCTAACATAGCACCGACAGATTGCGCTTTTAAATTATTTTCGGTCAACAAATACGGTACTATATTGGGCCACTCTAGCAAAATTTGCTCTGGAGAAATTCCTGTCAGCAGTGCGCGGATTAGCAGTGGCATTTCCCAACCGGTTTCGATGGCGGGCCGCACTCGGTAAAAACTCAAAGCTAAATCTGGATCGGGCACTGTTTCGACTGGTTTCCAGATTTGACAGTAGGTACGCCAAGCGGTTTGGAAATATTCGATTAGTCCGTCACAAATCACACCGTCAAAATCAAGAGCTAGAATTGTCGGAAAGTTATTAGCCATCAATCGATTTTAGATTTTAGATTTTGGATTTTGGATTGAAGAATTGAAGAATTGGAGAATTGAAGAAAGCGATATCACTGATGAATCCGGGGACTGGTTATCGGATAGTATTTTTGGGTTGTACCAGGATAAGAACGGGGGCTTGTACCCTGGCTGCTTTCGGTCACTGGATTGAATAATTGAAGAATTGACTATGCAAACACTCAGCAATGATTGGTCAAGAGTCGTTATTAAAAAGACTGAACTAGCGGTTGATCTGCGATCGATTCTAGTCCTTGGGACTGCAACAATTGCGTCCACTCGGTCGTCAGCCGCGAATCATTGGGTGCGAGGCGCCGCATTTCGGCTAGAGTAGCAAGAGTCTCGTACCAAATCCCATTTCTAGCATAAGCAATCACCTTAGCCATAGGGTCGGGATTTGCCAAATCGTTCTTGAGATTTGCCGGGGGTTCAATTCGCTGCATCCATCCTTTAACAATATAATCTCCAGAACGCTCCAGAGGATCGCAGGCTAGTGCAAACGACCACACATATCGCTTACCAACCTCAATATTTTTTGTCTTGTCTTTCTCAGAAAGGCTAACTCCAACAATTCCGGCTTTGTCATTTTTTAAAGTAGTTTCGTAAACTACTTCGGATTCATCTTCGTTTAGCAAAATAAACTCTACTTGAGCCGCTGGTTGAGAAACATATACAAAAAATGTTGGCGACTCTGTTAGCGTTAAACCAATATTGCTTTTAGGTATTAAGGGAGTAATGGATAAACCTTCCCGCAACTGACAGCCTCGATGCGTCCCGCCTTGCCGGTTGTCGGGGGCTGTTACATCGGGAGGTGTGAAATTAACATTCTGACTCAGCAGGATTGGTGCGGGTCCAGCCTGCATCGGTGTCAGCAAACTGGGGAGAGTAACGGCGATCGCCAATACAGTCATCACCAGTGCAGTAAAATTTATAAAACGTTTCATTTTTCCACCAACTTGTAGAAATATTTATAGAGTACATCTCTAATGTTAACCCGGAGTTTTAGCTCCGGGCGCGATCGAGTAAATTTGTCAATCGATTTTAGATTTTAGATTTTAGATTTTAGAGGCGACCCTACGGATAAATGCTCTTTCTTGAGGATTTTCGATTTTGGATTTTGGATTCATTCCACGGATAAATCACGTGGCGGGTACCACATGAAGAAATTCGTGGTCAATTTTCACATCGCCATCGGCCGATCGACAAAACTTCAAGAAATAGCGAGATTTAAAGAGGCGCAACCAGTGGTTGAGCTGCAACTGATTCCAGTCCTTGGGACTGCAATAATTGCGTCCACTTGGCTGTCAGCTTCACATCCCCCGGTGTCTGGCGCCGCATTTGGGCTAAAGTAGCGATAGTTTCGTACCAAATCCCATTTTGAGCATAAACGTTGAGCCTAGTCATGGGGTCGGGATTTGCCAACTCGCTCTTGAGATTTGCCTGCGGTTCAATTCGCTGCACGAACCCTTTAACAACTAAATCCGCAGATCGGTCTTCGGGGTCGCAAACTAGCGAAAATGACCACACGTATCGCTTACCAACTTCAAGGGATTTGTTGTTGTCCACGGTAGCAGGAATAGTAACTCCAACAATCCCAGATTTGTCTAGTTTAAATGTTTTTTCGTAGACGACTTCCTCTTCCTTGTCGTTGAGCACAGTAAACTCTATTTTTGCAGAGGTTTGAGGAACATAGACAAAAATTGTGGGAGAATCCGTTAGGGTTAAACCGATATTAGTTGGAGGTACTAAAGGAGTAATAGATAAACCCGCTGGACAAAGCTTGTTGCCGCGATGTGTTCCTCCTTGTCGGTTGGCGGGGGCTGTTACATCGGGAGGCTTGAAATTAACATTTTGACTCAGCAGAAGCGGCTGGGATTGTGCGCGCATCGGTGCAAGTGAACTGGGTAGGGTAGCTGCGATCGCAGATACGGCGACGGCAAGTGTAGCCCGATGTAGAAAACATTTCATTTTGTTGTACCTTTCACTATAATTGCAAACACAGGCATTCGCTGATGGCCATAAATATTTTTGAGATGCTAGTCGAGGGCGCAGATACACAATTTATACCTTGACATATCATCAATAACATTAATTAATTCGAGCGGCAAGTGGATTCTCTGTCGGAAAAATCCGGTTGCCTAGGTCGCAAGTATCATTGGATACAGTTGGTCGCTACGTAAGGTAAATTTTTGTAACAAAGCGGTCGGAGTTTCCGAGTGTTCTAAGATGGAGGAAGTCTCCGGCAGGTGGGGAATGTGAAACAACTGCTGTTCCAGAAACGAGTCAAACTTTTATGCTGGGATAATGAGTAAAATATCTAACAAAATTCGATCGGCAGTGGCTCAAGTGAGTCAAAGGTATAAACCATCACTCTTCTTGGCTAAGTCTGTATTAATTGCCAGCGCGGCAGTAACATTATCCTTGATGGGAGCCAGACAGCTAGGAATACTCGAACCAGTAGAATTAAGCGCTTACGACCAAATGGTGAGGTGGCGTCCCGATGAACAGCCAGACTCGCGTTTGCTAGTTGTGGGGATTACCGAAGCAGACATTCAGAAACTGAATCAGTGGCCAATATCCGATCGCAAAATAGCTGAAATCTTACAAAAACTGGAAAAAATGCAGCCGGCAGTCATCGGTTTAGATGTACTGCGAGACGTACCTTTAGGAGACGGGCGCGAGGAATTGACTAAATTTTTACAAAAAAGCGATCGAACGATCGGGGTATGTTTAGTCACCGACGGAAGCCCGGACAATCCCGGTTCTCCGCCTGCGCCGGGGCTGCCACAAAACCGGGTGGGATTTGCAGATTTCGGAGTCGATCCCGGTGGCATACTCCGCAGAGCTTTATTATTTATGAAACCGCCGAAAATTGAGGGCAACTCTTCTGCCCAAAAACATCTTTGCAATGACAATTCTCAAGTTTTATATTCCTTCAACCTCCAGCTAGCACTCCGCTACCTGCAAGGGCAAAAAATCTATCCCAAACTGGCACCAGATCAATCTTTATGGCTGGGAGAAACTCAATTAAAACAACTAGCAAGCAATGACGGAGGATACAAAAATGCCGATGTCAGGGGATATCAAATATTAATTAACTATCGTTCCCGGCGGCCAGTCGCAAACCAAGTCAGAATTACCGATGTTTTAGAAGGGAAAGTTGACCCGAATTTAGTTAAAGATAAAATAGTTCTCATCGGTTACACCACAGAAACCGTTAAAGATTTATTTTATACTCCTTACAGTGGGCGACAGCAAAAAAACCAATTCATGCCGGGGATCGTGGCACACGCACAAGTAGTCAGCCAAATTCTGAGTGCAGTTTTAGACAACAGACCGATGTTTTGGTTTTGGCCGGAATGGGCAGAAATCATGTGGATTTCGGCATGGTCAATTGTGGGAGGAACCTTGGCATCCCGGATGGCTCACCCAGCGAAGTTGACGGTGACATTTGGAGCACTGCTGTCCGGGTGCTGCGCGATCGGCTTTGGGATTTTTCTGTTGGGAGGGTGGGTGCCTGTGGCAGCGCCAGCCTTAGCATTAATCGTAACTGGCGGTAGCATTGTATCAGCAGAGAGATTTAATAAAGCCGGATACGGGAAAGCAATTAGCGATCGAGTAAAACAAGTCTTCAAAATCGAAATAGACCAAGCCAAAAAAGAACAGCAAGTCGCAGAAATCACAGAATCTGATTTCTTTAAAGAATTGCAGCAAAAGAAAGATAAACTGAGGATTGGCAAACAAGAAACCTCTGAAAAAAAACTTTCCGAACCCCAAGAAATAATTGCCATTACCCCAGAGCTTCCCAAGGTCGAAAGTCAGACAGACGATTACTTAGCTCAGTTGCAGGAAAAAGCCAAACAGCATCAGCAGCGGGCCGCCGTGAGTGAATCGGAAAGCGGCTCTCAAACGGGTGTCCCGATAGATACCGGTTGTCGTGCTAGTTCAGCCGAAACTAAACCTGATGACGAGTTCAGCGATTTGCAAACCAAAGCCAAACAGATGCGGCAGCGCAGGGGCGGCCAAAAGATGATAAAAGATGAAAAAATTGATAGTTTAGCAGACAAGGAGGATTTGGGGGACAAGGAAGAATGACCGACAACTCGACTGTATCATCGAGAATTGCATCATAATGGGTTCTCCCCGTTTCTTACCCTCATACGCAGATCATGTCCAAAATCATCTCTGTCCACTCTTACCGGGGCGGAACTGGCAAATCGAACACGACAGCAAACCTGGCATCTATTATCGCTCGCGGCGGAAATCGGGTCGCCATTGTGGACACAGACATTCAATCACCGGGGATTCACGTGCTGTTCGGTTTCAGCGAGAGCAATATGGATCGCTGCTTGAACGATTACCTGTGGGGCCGATGTCCGATCGCGGATACGGCCTACAATGTGAGTTCCCTGCTGCCAAAATTAGCCAGTAACGGCAGCCTCTACCTGATTCCTTCGAGCATTAAAGCAGGCGAGATAGCGCGAGTTTTGCGGGAAGGCTACGACGTGGGACTGCTTACCGACGGCTTTCAAGAACTGATCGAGGTTTTGAACTTAGACTACCTATTTATAGACACGCACCCGGGGCTCAACGAAGAAACCCTCCTCAGCATCACCATTTCCGACATCCTGCTGCTGATTCTGCGTCCGGATCAGCAAGATTTTCAGGGAACGGCTGTCACGGTAGATGTGGCCCGCAAATTAGAAGTTCCCAAGATTTTGATGACGATTAACAAAGCCCCAGAATCGCTGGATTTCGAGGATTTGAAGCAGCAAGTAGAGAGTATTTACGACATCCCAGTGGCAGGGGTACTGCCCCACAGCGACCAGATGATGCTGCTCGCCAGCAAGGGGGTGTTTGCGCTGCACTTCCCTAACGACCCTCTAACTAAGGTTGTGGAAGGGATTGCCAAACAGATTGTGGGATAATTGGTGCAGCGAATGCCGAGATCCGCCCAGGAGTTTCGCTTTCGCTCTCAATTCTTGGGGAGCGATGTCCTCCTGCGTATCCCGAATATTTGCTTAGAGAGTCAGGAGAATGGCGACAAAATGAGATACAAATAGATTATGAGAATTTGTTAAAAAACTTTAGGAGGAGAACTCATGGATTTTGACTTCCGCATACTAATAGTATTGATGCCCGTATTGTTGGCGGGCGGCTGGGCGGCTTACAACGTCGGCGCTATAGCTCTCAAACAAGTGCAGAAATTGTTGAACAAGCAAGCATGAACTAAGCATTATCACCAGTAATTTCGCAGCCGGCTGTTTTTAAAGATACAAAACAGCCGGCTGATTTGTGCATGGGCTCTGCTTAAGTGATGGCTGATTTTTTGTGGGCAATTTACGACTGCAGAGAGATGGGGCAAAACCCAAAAAAAGTTAAGTTTAAAGGTTAGGCAGAAACCGGCTAGGCTCAAGCAACATACTTTGTTGCAGCAAACGAGCCTGGGTAAAAAAACCTAGCTGTGAAAGTAGGGCGATCGTGTAAGTTCGGATTTTGATGTGTTGAACTCTACTGAGGATTTATGAGTAGAGTTATAAAAATATGGGGTCAGCACGCGATCGCAGAAAATATGAGACAATCACAAAAGTATTTGCCCTAACAATCCCCCTAAAAACTACGAAGTTTAACTGGTAGGGAATATCGGTCAAATTGTCAATGTTAAATTCCTATATCTTTAGATAGATTATGCTTTTTCCCCGATCGAGCGGCATATTACTCCACCCCACATCCTTTCCCAGTCGATTTGGCATTGGGGACTTGGGAATGGAAGCATATCGCTTTATTGACTTTTTAGTAGAGAGCGACCAGCTATACTGGCAGCTATTGCCGCTGGGCCCGACAGGATACGGCAATTCTCCTTATTCGTGCTATTCAGCAATGGCGGGAAATCCGCTGCTGATCAACCCAGAACTGCTGCGGGACCAGCAATTGCTCGCAGATGAAGACTTCGCTAATTTACCAGAATTTCCGCTGGATTATGTAGACTTCGATCGAGCGATCGCCCTGAAAGTGCCTTTGCTCAAAAAAGCTTGCGAAAACTTCAAAGCCAAAGCATCCCAGATCCAGCAAAAAGAATTCTCAGGTTTTTGCGAAAGCAAAGAGAATTGGCTGGAAGATTACGCCTTATTTATGGCACTAAAAGATCGCTTTGGCGGTGTTAGCTGGAACAATTGGGAACCAGAAATTGCCCGTAGAGAGCCAGAGTCGCTAGAGAAGTGGCGCCAGCAGCTAAATGCTGAGATTTATTACTACAAATACGTCCAGTTTGAGTTTTTTCGCCAGTGGACGGAGTTGAAACGCTATGCTAATATGCGGGACATTAAAATTATTGGCGATATTCCGATTTATGTAGCTCACGATAGCGCCGATGTATGGTCTCATCGCGAAATATTTTGCTTGGATGAAGCCAGCGGAGAACCAGCTTTAATGGCGGGAGTTCCCCCTGATTACTTCAGCAATACAGGTCAATTGTGGGGCAACCCCGTATACAATTGGGAGAAGTTGCAAGCAACTAATTTTGAGTGGTGGGTGCAGCGTTTTGAAGCGATTTTCTCTTATGTAGATGTGACTCGGATCGACCACTTTCGAGGATTTGACGCTTACTGGGCGGTGAAGCGCGGACAAGAAACTGCGATCGAGGGAGAGTGGATTAAAGCGCCGGGAACAGCTTTGTTGGATCTAATTAATAAGAAGTTTGGCAACTTGCCGATTATCGCTGAGGATTTAGGGGTAATTACTCCAGAAGTGGAAGCTTTGCGCGATCGATACGAGTTTCCAGGAATGAAGATTTTGCAGTTTGCTTTTGCCGGTGGTCCGGGCGATCCTTTTTTGCCTTTCAATTACGATCGCAACTCCGTAGTCTACACTGGTACCCACGACAACGACACGACTGTCGGCTGGTTCAATCAACTGCAAAACTACGAAAGAGATGAGGTTATGCGTTATTTGGGCTGCATCGATCCCCAAGGAATTCACTGGTCTTTAATCCGCATGGGTTGGATTTCTGTTGCTAATATGGCAATTGTGCCGTTTCAAGATTTGTTGGGTTTAGGTACTGACGCGCGGATGAATTTTCCGGGGAAACCAGAGGGAAATTGGGGCTGGCGGTATCGGCCAGAAGCTGTGAATTGGGAAGTGGGCGATCGGCTAAAAACTATGACTTACATCTCCGGGCGCGCTCCTAATAAACATTGATTGTCGGGAAGGGGTAATTGGTAATTGTTAATGGGTAATATCAAACCTGTTAACATCGGAATTATTCCTATCTCTCTTCTCTTTATCTGCGTGAATCAGCGTCAATCCCTTGTCCGGGGCGGTTCAGAAATTATCTTTTCTTGACCGCAGATACAGGCAGATGCAACACAGATTAACGCAGATGAATTCTATCAATTCCGGTTGCACCATCCGTGATTGTTAACCGAAAGCATCCAGGATACCCGCCACGTGATTCATCCGTCCAGAAATAAAAAACCTGTATCCCATGAAACTTGCCGAACGTATTTATCTCGCGCAAGTCAATGCTTCAATTCTAAAATCTAAAATCTAAAATCTAAAATCGATTGACTGTTGACTGGATTTGACTATTCCGATGCAACCGGGTTTGATAGAATGGGTAATTGGTAATTGGTAATGAGTGAATCAAGACGGACATTCTAATTAAACTCTGTGGACTGCCCGCTATTACCTATTACCCATTAACAATTACCCATTAACAGTCAACCTTGATTCTGGGGCGGTGCTGAAGGCTTAAGTTCGCTTGCTTTAAAAACAACTTCTTTAGCGACTCCAGGCTCTCCGAGTTGTTCGGCTTGTCCGTTATTAACAGCAACCATTACCCCGCCGGCGTTACCTGCTACCACTACCAATTGCTTTTGAGCCCCCCAGGTGCGAACAGTCCCGGTCGGCAAAGTTCCCTCAAACTCTGTTTTACCATCGACTTCAACCTGCATCCACGATTCTGCTTTAAAAGTGACGCTAACCATTACTGGTTTATTGCCAGATTTATTTAAATTTTGACCGGTTCTTACTGCTTCGACAGCCTCGTAACTATCCGGTTTCTGATTTTGTGAGGCTCTTGATGCCTCAGCAGCGGTGCGAGCTTGTTCTTGCTGCCCAAGCGCTAGTTCTTCGGCTCCCGCACCGTTTTTTGCGGTAACAGAACCGCTCATCAATTGAGATAAGACATTGACCGAACAGATAATTAGAAATGTGTAAAAGAGGTAGAGGTGCATCGGCCGCAACTGAGGCCCATCTTGCCAAGATAGCTTGGTTATCGATCGGGGCGGCGGTTCGATCGGAAAAAATTCGGCAAACTGAGTTCCGTCCAAACCCATTGCTTCAGCGTAGCGCTTGATCAAACCCTGAGTGTAGACGGGTTCGGGAAGTTGGTCGAGTTGACCGTCCTCGATTGCTTGTAGCAGATTCCGCCGAATCATTGTTACCACGGCTACTTTGTCCAAACAAATCGACTGCTGTTCGCGGTACTGACGGAGTTTAGCTCCTATTTCCGCTAGCTTCTTCTGAGCTGGTTCTGGCTCTTGGGAGTGCAGTTTCTGCTTAGTGGTTTTGAAGAATAAAAACAATAAATTCTTTGTCATATGCTGTGCTCCTGGGAATTTACTGGCACGCTTATTGATGTTAGGTTGACTAGATTCCATAAATAAATAATTTCCGCATCTTCTAGGGGTCGGCAGCAGCCTGGTGGCAATATTGGCGAACCGGGCCGCTGCAATTGAATCGGGCCAATGGCTGTGCGGTGCAGGCGCACCACGGGATATCCCAAGAGCTCGGCTGTTCGCCGAATCTGTCGGTTTCTGCCTTCTGATAGAATGACTTCTAACAGAGTTTGGTCTTGCGCGCGATCGAGAACTTTAACTTTCGCGGGCAAAGTTTTTCGGCCGGACAAGATGATGCCCTGACGCCACGTTTGTAGTATGGGTTCCGGGGGATCGCCGCTCACCCAAACCTGATAAGTTTTGGCGATCGAGTGACGCGGATGGGTCAAACAAAATGTCAGCTTACCATCATTGGTGAGCAAGAGGGCGCCGGTGGAATCTGCATCTAAGCGTCCTACGGGGTGGATGCCTTGACCCGAACGCAGTTGGGGTGGCAGCAAGTCGAGAACTTTCGATCGGGATCTTGGATCGCTGCAAGTAGAAACTACGCCTGCCGGTTTGTTGAGCAACAGATACACCTTTGCGGGTTTATCCGTTGGTTTCACCGGGACTCCATCGACTTGGATGAGATCGCGATCGGGATTCGCTTTTTCTCCTAAGTGAACAATATTGCCATTAACTCGGACTCGTCCAGCTACAATCATCTGTTCTGCAAGACGGCGAGAGGCAATGCCCCACTGGGCGAGGATTTTTTGCAGCCTTTCATCAGACATGACGGGAGTGTGGAAATCCCCAACGAGCCAGCGGTGGGGAGGAAACACGACACGGTTAATTGATTAACCGTACTAGCAATGCTCAATTCCTGGTTGGGAATAAATTATAATGCTGACCAATTATTACAGGACGTCCGGCAAGAGTGCAGATTGTCCTTGTGCCCGGTGCAGATTGTCCTGATGGCATTACCCTGAATGCTGTGCAAAAACTACGACGAAAAGACTCGCGGCAGGCACAGGTTTGCACCGTTGGTTTGCGGCTGGTTTGAAAGGTGTGGGTCTGACCCGACCATAAACCAACACTACCATAAATCCCGTACTCCTGGTTAAATTTATACGCTCGATCGCGAATTTTTCATCGGGATCGCACAACTCGTGAACTATCCAAATATCTCAAGGGGAGAAAGGTGAGAATTTTTCTGCTTCTGGCGTTGCTGATGCCAGATTTCTGCTTGATTTTGGAGTTAATCAGACTTGTGTTCATCAACCCGGTTTCTCAGGAAAATCAGAGGTTGACAGCGGTATATCTGTGCAGAAACCCGGTTTTTGAGGCCGGAGGTGCAAGTTCTAGTTAAATTTCTGTGCTTGAATATTAAGGTTTATATTCTGAAATTGTTTATGACTGTCGATCGAAACTCTCTTCAATTTGACAATAGAGATGGCGCTGCTGGCTCTGGTGAGACTGTTAATCTGGGCGAGGAACCGGGGAGAGCTTCGCCGAGTCAAGGCAGCCGGATCGCGAGCGCGGTGCTGTCTCCGGCGGTGCAGTTGTGGCTGCGATCGCAAGTTCAGCAGGTGGACGACTTGAAGGTGAAAATTGAGGGGAGCGATCGACAAATCTTCAGCGGTGCGATCCCCAAAGTCACGGCGGCCGCGATCGGTGCTGTGTATAAAGGACTACACCTAACTGACGTTGCCATAGAGGGCTGTGGCATTCGCATCAACCTCGGTCAAGCTCTCAAAGGCCAACCCCTGCGCCTCCTGGAATCCGTTCCCGTAACAGGCGTTTTGAGGGTCAGCCAAGCGGATTTGAATGCGTCGCTGAAAGCGCCTTTGCTGGCTGATGCTTTGAGCGAATTTTTGCTCCCCCTGCTGCCACTAACAGATAGGGAAAAGTCGCTGAAGTTGCAAAATTCGCAGATTGCTATTGAGGGGGGTTTGTTAACGCTTTCGGCGACAATTTTGCGCGCTGGCGGTAGGCAAATTCCTTTGGTATTGCGGACTGGTTTGCGGATAGCCAGCGGTCGCGAATTGATGTTTGAATCACCCGAAATCGAAATGGATGGAGAATTAAAGAGCAGTGATTTCAATGGTTTTAACATTGATTTTGGGCCGGAAGTTGAGATAGAAGAATTGATGTTGAGTCCGGGGGAGATTGTTTGTCGGGGGGGAATTAGAGTTTTGCCTTAGTTAGTTGACTGTTGGCTTTAACCTGGTTCTTCGGTAGATCCTGGGAATAAATACCCAATGCCCTGTTTGGCCAATGCCCTGTTTGGCCAATGCCCTGTTTGGCCAATTCCCAATTCCCAATTACCGATTAATTAAAAAAGAGTCGATCGCGGGCAATAGTAAAGTGACAAAATAGTAGACTAAGGGAGCCGTAAAAACATAACTGTCGGTGCGATCGAGAATGCCGCCGTGACCGGGGATCAACTGTCCCGAATCCTTAACGCCGGCGTCTCGCTTCATCATCGACTCAGTTAAATCTCCCAACAGGCTAGCAACCCCAATCAACAGACCAAAAGCAGCCCCAGTATACAGCCACCCCGGCCAGTGTAAATACCAAGAACCAGCGACTGCCACGGCGATGCTGCCGCAAACTCCAAATACGGCACCTTCAACGGTTTTTTTGGGGCTGATGTGGGATAGGCTAGTGCGCCCGAAGAATTTGCCGACAAAATAAGCCCCAATGTCAGCGGCCCAGATGCAGAAGAAAGCCAGCAGCAGCGAAGTCAATCCTAAAGATATATGGCTAGAAGTTGTCCAAGACGGCGGCGAGTAAATGTTAACGGGCAAATTGCTTGCTACTGCTTGCGAAAATTGGGTTGTAGCAAGATTGGCTGGGTCGAGGCCGACTCGCAGCCGTACCCAATAGCTGGGCAAATAACCGCCGTAGAACAATCCTAAAACTGAGGAGGCAATATCGGCGATCGTCGATAATTTAGGTTGGAATAACAGGTAGAAACAGATTAAGGTTCCCGCTAGAGGGAACATGGCATCTACGAGTTCCGGTGCTAGGGCGGCAGTAATTAATAGCCCTTGACTGACGGCTAAGGTAGTTTTGGCAGCGGGTGCAATACCTTTAGCCCTGGCTAATTGAAAATATTCCAATTGGCCTAGGTAGACGATGACTCCAAAGCCGACGGTGAAGTACCATCCGCCCATAATAATCATTCCCAAAGCAAGGGCGATCGCAACTATTCCACTCAGGATACGAGACCAAGGCATAAAATGAATTTCTCTTGCAGACGGCGGTGGATCATTCGATTTTGGATTTTGGATTTTGGATTTTGGATTTGAGATTTGGGATTTTTCTAGAGCACGAGTTGATCCCTTGCACAACTAACCCCCATCCCCCATCGGTCATCCAATATCTCAAGTCAGGCGGTCAATCCAGCTATGGTGGCCCCTATTCTTAAGTATGAAGGTTAAGTGAACTTAAAAAAGATTAAGAATTACATTTAGGAATGGGCATAGGGCATAGGGCATGGGGCATTGGGTATGTATTCCCAGGATCTGCCGAGGAACCAGGTTAAAGTTAACTGTCAACTGTCAAGTGTCAACTGTCAACTAACTTCTAATCCAGCTTTTCGCCGCTGAGAATAAATATGGGATTGACGGCGGCAAAGGTTTGACTGAGGCCGCGAGTCTCCAAGCGGTTGACGGCGGACTGGACTACTTCGATGTTGCGGACTTGTAACTCGGCGAAACCTTCGGAAAGGGCGTAAAGATTCTCTAAATTCGATGCTGTGGCGACAACTCTACCGTGGGGTTGCAAGTACCGCCAGACTTCTTGGAGAATGGCTTTAATGGGGCGACCTCCTTCGATGCAGACTCGGTGGGGGGGTTGGGGCAGGTTTTCCAGGCATTCCGGGGCACTGCCTTCTATGACTTCTACGTTGTCGAGCTCGAATCGATCGCAATTTCTGCGAATCAAGCTTGCTACTTCTTCGTCCCTTTCGACGGCAATAATCCGACCTTTGGGACACAGCAAACCTGTTTCTACGGCGATCGTACCAGTACCTGCACCGATGTCCCACACGACTGAATCTGCTTGCAGCCGCAGGTGGGAGATTAACAGCAGTCGGACTTCTCGCTTACTCATGGGAATTCCCGGTAAACGTTCAAATAAGTCATCCGGGATGCCTGGAGTGACGTAGGGCCAAAGCATAGTTATATTTTTGAATTTTGATTTTTGATTGAAGCAAGACCGAAGTTGGAACTCGCGGAAGAAGTAGAAATTCTGCCAATTTCCCCCAAGCCTTCATATTTACTGTCGCACAACCTTGAGAGTTTGGAGGCCGGGATCGCTACAACCTGTGATTTTTCCGCCGGCGGCCAGGATTTGTTGCAGGTAGTCAACGGCTGCTGGGGTAATGATTTCACCGGGCATTAGGACTGGTATTCCTGGGGGGTAGGGACAGATGAGTTCGGCACTGAGGCGATCGACTGCTTTGTCTGCGGGTACTGTTTCCGCTGGAAAAAAGAAAGCCTCGCGGGGGGAGAGGAGAGGGGGAGAGGGGGAGAGTGGGAGAGTGGGAGAGTGGGCAAATCTTCCATCGGACATCGGACTTCTTCTCTCGGACTTCTTCTTTCTTCCGACGGACATCGGACTGACATCCGTTACATCCGTTACATCCGTTACATCCGTTACATCCGTTGCCGAACTTCCTTCTTCCTGACATCCGTTACATCCGTTACAGAATACGTTGCCGAACTTCCTTCTTCCTTCTAAAAGAGTACAAGCTTTAACTAAATTGTCAATATCTAATTCTGTATTTCCCAAGCTGATAATAAATGTTAAATGTTGAGGCATGGGAAGTTCTGCGGTGACGCCGAGTTGAGAGTGCAAAATTTCATCGGCGGCAAATCCTGTGATTCCTAAATCTGATACTTTTACTGTTAGCCTGGTGCGGTCTAATGCTGCAAAACCCGGTGTATTTAAGGGTTCTAAAACTGATAAGCCGGGAATTAGACTGATTCGCGATCGCGCTTTTTCTGCTAGCTGTAAAGTTTGCGCTATTAATTCTTTGCCGTGGAGTGCGATTTGTTGGCGGGCGGCGTCTAGGGATGCTAATAGTATGTAACTCGGACTGGTAGATTGTACTAACTGCAATGCTCTATTTAATTTTTGGATATCTATGCGAGATCCCTTGACGTGCAGCATCGATGCTTGTGTCATTGCACCGAGGGTTTTGTGGATTGATTGTACTGTTAAATCGGCACCCGCTGATAGTGCCGGTTCTGGCAAGTTTGGATGAAAGTTAAAGTGCGCGCCGTGAGCTTCGTCTACTAATAACGGTATGTTGTATTGATGGGTAATTTGGGCGATCGCCCGCAAATCCCCGCAGACGCCGTGATAGGTTGGGTAAACCATCAATACTGCTTTGGCGTCGGGATGTTGTTCTAGGGCTGCGGCTGTAGCTTTTGGGGTGATGCTGTTGGCAATATCCCAATCCGGGTTGTACTCTGGATTGACAAAAATTGGAATTGCACCGGATAAAATTAAACCAGAAATCGCCGATGAGTGGATATTTCGAGGTAGGATAATTTTATCTCCTGGGCTGCAAGTCGCTAAGATGGCGGCGATAATTCCGCAAGTCGAACCGTTAGCCAAAAACCGAGTTGATTTTGCTCCAAATGCTGCGGAGGCTAAGTCTTGAGCTTCAGCAATTGCACCTTCTGGGTTAAAGAGATTGTCTAATTCCGGCAATTCCGGCAAATCCGCTCTAAATACTGCCGCACCGAATAAGTCAATTAGGGGTTGAGAGATTCCTTGTCCGCGTTTATGTCCGGGGGCGTAGAATGGGGCGTGCGGATGATTTGTGCGATCGCGCAAGGCATCTAATAGGGGAGTTTTTGTTTGAGAGTTTGCTGGTGACACGCTTAATCCTGATTGCTGTATTTGATATCTAAGTAGAGCGATATGAAAAAACCATAATATCTTCTAGGGACGGGTTGAGCTAGTACCTTTACTTTCAGGCAGTTTCTTGCTGTACTCACGCGATCTACCCATCTCATGTTTATTTGTAACCACCTACTTAGTTTAATGCTAAAGGCATAAATTTATGCGGAAGTAACAGTTAATTATAGCTATTTAGATAGATGTGTTCACTGCACTCTTGAGTTTAAAATTATGAGATAAAAGAGTACCACAACTCAGTTATTTTTGTTGAAAAATATAGCTAGAAGTGGCTAGCAAATGTTTTTGAAACATCTCTATTAGCGAGCAAAACACTAACATGATTTTTCCCAACCCTACTCCATTTCCCGGCCCGCAGATTCCCAGCACCGAACCGGGGCTGCCGACTATACCCGCATCGCCACCAGTGCCGGGCCCCGTTCCCGAACCGATTCCCGGCCTTGTACCGGAACCGGTACCTGCGCCAATTCCCCAGCCAATTCCCGAACCGGTGCCGGAAACTGTACCCTCTCCGATTCCTCAAACAGTGCCGGAGCCTATTCCTCAGACAATCCCTGAACCTGTTTAAATTATGTTTTAGTCGATCGCGAAATTTAAGATTGTTTGTCAGGCCGATCGCAAAAACCGACTTTCTCCAAAGTCCCCAATCTTTTTGATGAATATCAGACTTGAAAAAACTCGGTTTTTGCCTAAATTATCGATTAACTACTTACTGAAGTTGATCGACGGCGCTGTACAAAAGTTAATACCACGCAAATCAGACTGTGTGCCGTCAGAGTATGTGGCCATGATATCAAAAACACAGCCATCCGAGATATCATCCTCGTACTCAGCTGAATCAAATTCAAAAGGGACAGTGTCCTGATAGGCAAGCGGACCGTCTAACAGGTTTTCTCCCCAATCATCGTCGGAATTACTCGACTGGAGGACTGTCATCGTCTTGCCGCTGTTGTTAATCACCGAAAGTTTGACCATTTTAGCGAAAACGCTAGCTGCTGTGAGCCCTAACAGAGGCAGCGACAGCCCCACAGCCATCGTTACTTTGCTTAACCATCGGTTAACCATTGAGCCATCTACCTCAAGTTGTATATTTATTCAAGCCTAGCAGTGGAAGTTAGAAAGCACAAGTCAGATATATTGCTATTGCTTATGATATTTTGATACAGTGATATGTTTCTAAATAGCTATGCTTACTGCCGGAATTGTCGGACTGCCTAATGTTGGCAAATCTACTTTGTTTAATGCTCTGGTTGCTAATGCCAAGGCGACTGCTGCTAATTTTCCTTTCTGTACGATCGAGCCAAATACGGGTATCGTGGCAGTGCCAGACGAACGGTTGAAGGTGCTGAGCAATATTTCCAATTCCGCGCAAACTGTGCCGACGCGGATGGAGTTTGTGGATATTGCGGGTTTGGTGAAGGGGGCGAGTCAGGGGGAAGGACTGGGAAATCAGTTTTTGTCTCACATTCGGGCCGTAGATGCGATCGTCCATGTTGTCCGCTGTTTTGACAATGATGATATTATTCACGTTGCCGGTTCTGTCGATCCCCAGCGAGATATTGACATTATCAATCTCGAATTAATTTTAGCAGACTTAGCTCAAATTGAACGCAGGCTCGATCGCACTCGCAAGCTGGCCCGCAACAACAAGGAAGCTCAGGCCGAAGTGGATGTACTCGAAAAATTAGTCGCTGTTTTGAATGCCGGGAAACCGGCGCGGCAGTACAATTTCACAGATGAAGAAGCTGAATTAGTTAAAGGTTTGGAATTACTGACCAACAAACCAATTATCTATGCTGCTAACGTATCTGATGACGATTTAGCAACGGGAAATAGCTATGTCGAACAAGTGCGGGAAGTAGCAGAAGCCGAAAATGCTAAGGTTGTCATAGTTTCGGCGCAAGTTGAGTCAGAATTGGTGGAGTTATCCGAGGAAGAACGAACGGATTTCCTAGAATCTCTGGGGGTCAAAGAAGGTGGCTTGAAATCTCTGATTCGAGCTACTTACGAATTATTGGGTTTGCGGACTTATTTTACTAGCGGCCCGAAAGAAACTCGCGCTTGGACGATTATCGCGGGAATGTTAGCACCCCAAGCTGCAGGGGTGATTCACTCTGATTTTGAACGGGGTTTCATCCGGGCAGAAACTGTAGCTTATGAAGATTTGGTTGCTACGGGCGCGATGAATGCGGCTAAGGAAAAAGGCTTAGTTCGCAGTGAAGGAAAAGAGTATGTTGTACAAGAGGGGGATGTGCTGTTGTTCCGATTTAATGTTTAGCTTTTTTAAGGAGATTGGCACATGGATATTATTTCGCTGGTAATTGCTTGGCTAGTTACTTCCGTGAGCTTTTTTATCATTTCCAAGTTGCCCATCGGGGTGGATATTGACACTTTTGGAAAAGCGATGATTTCGGCGGCGGTTTTTGGATTGCTGAATGCTTTGGTGCGGCCGCTTTTTGTGGTTTTGGGTTTTCCATTGCTGTTGGTAACTTTTGGTTTGTGGATAATTGTTATCAACGCTGCTATCTTTGGATTGGCGGCTTGGCTAGTGGATGGATTTCGCTTGCGGTGGGGAATTTGGAGTGCTTTGCTGGGTGCTATAGCCCTCGGTTTTATCAACTCTTTGCTCTATGAGCTGTTGCGGACTCTGCCTAGTGTAAGGTAAATCCGGGTAATGCGGGGGGCGGAAGGAAGGGGCGGGTTTATTCATCCTGTTAGTTATCGCCAATATTTCAGGTGAAACCTGCCCCGACGGCAAATATTTTAGGTGTAATTCTCCCATATCAGGTATTTGTTTTTTGGTATTGGTTGAGTTATTAGCCTTCGCAGTAGTCGATAAATTTGTCGGGAACTAGGCGCAATTCGCCCGATCGAAAGCGCTCGACGGGCATCCAAAATGCAGTATGTTCCCCATCTCCGTCTGCAAAATCCAGACTCTCCAATTCATAAAATTTGCGATCGACAAAATCGCACTGGTATAGTTGTATTAATTCGTGTCCGGCTTTGCCATTATAAACAAAGAAGTTTTCCAAACAAGTCAAATATTTGATATTTGTTAACTCGGCTTGAATTTCTTCTTGAAACTCTCTTTGCAAAGCGTCGGTGCTGTGCTCTCCGAATTCTACGCCGCCGCCCAAAGCGCGGTAAAATGTGTCTTTTGTGACCGGATCTTCGCATTCTGACACGAAGATGCGATCGCCCGATCGAATTAATCCTAAAACAATGACGCGAATTTTACCTTGCATAATATAGCCATCAGTCATCAGTCATTAGTCATTACGCATCAAAACCAAAGAAACCGGGTTTTTTGCCCTTCAAGCGTTGTAACAAAGTATTCAAGGAAAAAAACCCGGTTTCTGATTACCCGTGCGTCCAGGACTATATTATCCGTTTATCCGTGTCATCCGTGTCGTGCCAAGGTTTAATTATCGGCAGCAAAACCCTCTCTGCTCCTCCTATTTTCAATGGGCCAGTCTGTATTTTCCCCGCCAATAATTAGTTTTTCAATCGTTACGAATTCTTTGCTGAGTTGCTGGAAAACATTAATCAAAACATCGATTCCAATGGCATCGCTAGTGCCCAAATCAAACCAGCAGCGAGCCCAATAACCTTGATACTCCATTTCTCCCATATTGTGCATCAAAGCCATCATGCTTTGGTCGGCTAGATTAACATCGTAATTCATATCACTGATGTCTAAGCCTTCATCTTGAACTTGCAAATTTTCCGCATTAAATCCTCCAAGTTTTCCCAAGAAAAACCAAGAGTCAAACACTTCTTCAACATACTGTTTTTCACCGTTTGAAGGCACGTTGCTGAACTTCAGCCAAATCCAGAGGTCAAAGGGGTTAAACTCGCGAAACTCTACTTGCATAGTTTTTTGGTGTTTTTATAGTGGTGGTAAGGCTGCCGGCCCCCAGACTCCATCTGCATCTCTGATTTTATCGCGCATCGGGTCGCAGGCGCGAGATTGGCTGTCGAGACGGTTACGGGTTCTGCACTGCTGAAAGAAGATTTCGGCTACTAAACTGCGCGGAAGTTGGTCGGGTTTTGCTAAGGCTGCGTCGAAGTTTTTTCGGGCTTCCTCAAGTAAGGTTTTGTTGCCGTTGTTCCTCTGGGATTGGGAAAACAAGATTTGTGCTTTTAGATAGAGAACTTCGGGATTATTTGGCGTTTCTGCTAGGGATTTGTTCGCAAATTCTAAAGCGCGATCGTACTTTTTTAAGTCTCGATATCCTACTGCCATGCCGCGATAAGCTAAGTAGCGGGGAGAGGCTTTTTGTTCGAGTCTTTGAATTGCTTCGTTGGGGTTGGAAAAGGGTAGGTTTGTGGCTAGCATTAAGTCCATGTAGCCTTTGATCAGGTTTAGTTCTGGGTCGTTGGGCGCTATTTTATCGGCCGCTTCTAGGTATTGAAATACTACTCGCAATTTACTCAAAGCTTGGGGCGCGCCTTTGGCTGTTCCTTCTTTGGCTATAATGTTCGCCCCTTCTAGAAAGTGACCTGCTGCTGTGTAAATATTGCCGCGCAATGGATTAGTTTTCGCCAATTTTTCGCCGACTTCGCGGGTTTTTTGCGCGTAGGAATTCATCGAGTTTAAGTCCTGCTCGATGTAGGAGAGGGAGGCTGCCATTGCATAGGCTAGTGGCTCGTTTGGTTCGGCTGATAGTGCTTGTTGAACTTGTGCTTTTGCTTGTTTGTAGTTTCCTTGCTGAAACATTGTTTTGAAAGCGGTTTCGGTGTTGGGCCCGATCGCCTGCGGGTTGCTGCTGCGAAAGGGATCGCCCGCTAATGCTGAGTTAATGCAGATGCCCAGGGCGATCGCTCCTGCACAGGCGATCGCCCGCACTGTCTGTTGAGAACTTAACATTTGCTTGCCCACCGATGCTAAAGGAGTTTTCGTCATCGTCAATTCTCTCAATGTAATATACTGTAAACTAGAAACAAGAGAGTTAAATTTTCAGACTTTCGGGCCGCCACCAAAAAAAGAGTGAAATTTGCTTGATTTTTTGTGGTTGTTGAGGTATATTTTAATAATGGTAGTGTGACTTGTAATATATTGACGGACAGATTTCCATTATTAAACTATACCATGAAAAAACAGAAAAATCAAACGCCACTCCTGAAAAAAAAAGGAAATTTTTGTTAAGATTTATGTAAAATAATTGTGTGCGATCGACCCCTGCCAAAAACCGCCTTAACTATCAATAGCACAACCAGAAGTTCCCCCCTCCAACAATAACTATTTTTCTGATTGTTCACTGTTGAGTGTTAACAACTGCCAACTAGCAACTGCCAACTGCCAACTAACAACTGCCGTTAATGCTTTATCTAAAAAACTTAGTATATCATCCTACCGCCTGTCCGAATCCTATTCTGAAAAATATTAACTTAGAACTGCCATCGCAGCAAATGGGGCTGATTGTGGGTCGCAGCGGTTCTGGCAAAAGTACGCTATTAGAAATATTAGCAGGTTTAGCCGAAAAAACTAGCGGCGACATCCGCTGGCGGGAACAAGAATTAACACCGGAACACTTGCAACAGTTAGGAGGGTTAGTGTTCCAGTTTCCAGAAAGGCATTTTTGCGGAGGCACAATTTTAGAAGAATTGCGGTTGGGGCATCCTGAATTGGGACAAGAACAAATTAACTCAGCAATGGCAGAAGTGGGACTAGGACATTTGCCGCTGCGCGCTTCCCCCCACGCTTTGAGCGGCGGACAACAGCGCAGGGTAGCCCTGGCGGTGCAGCTAATTCGGCAGCCGCATTTGCTACTTTTGGACGAACCGACGGCGGGTTTGGATTGGTCGATGCGGCGGCAGTTGGTAAGCCTGTTGAGTAAGTTGAAAAGTCACTGGACTTTGTTGATTGTTACTCACGATGCTAGCGATTTGTTGAGTGTAGCCGATAAATTTTGGACTCTAAACCACGGGGATTTGCAAGAGGTCGATCGGGCTAAATTAGAAGCTAAGGAAACGAGTTTTGTTAGTCATTAGTCATTAGTCATTAGTCATTAGTTAGTGCGGGCGGGTATATCGCATTATGAAGCATTTTTAAGTGCAGAGAATTCGCAGAGCTTACAAAAGAGTGGGAATAGAAGATGAATCAGATTACAATGCCTGTGTTGCCCCAGATGAACGAGTTGTGGCAAAAAACGCTGAATTGGCAGCCGGATGAGTCGCAGCAGCAACAATTTCAGCGACTTTATGAGTTAATTGTCGAGGGAAATTGCTCCTTGAATTTAACTCGAATTACCGAACCGATGGAGTTTTGGGAAAAACATTTGTGGGATTCTCTGCGGGGAATTGCGAAACTGCTGCCAGCTAATCACAATTCGGCGGAAAATCCCGAATTTGTCGCCGATTCGGTGCAGAAAGCGATCGATATTGGGACTGGTGGGGGTTTTCCGGGGTTGCCGATCGCGATCGCCCTGCCGCAACTATCAGTTACTTTGCTCGATTCTACCCGCAAAAAAATTACTTTTTTGGAAACAGTTGTGCCGTCTTTAGGGATAGAAAATGCGGCAACTTTGTTGGGCAGAGCCGATGAAATTGCCCGACAGCCGCAGCACAAACAAGCTTACGATTTAGCATTTCTCCGAGCAGTGGGAGCCGCTCCTCTCTGCGCTAAATGTGCGCTGCCTCTGCTAAAAAATGGCGGTTTGGCGGTACTTTACCGTGGGAATTGGACGGTGGAGGAAGAGACGGAGTTGCAAAGGGCGATCGAGCATTTGGGCGGCACAGTTGAGTCAGTCGAAGCATTCACAACGCCCACGAGTCAGGGGGCGCGGCACTGCGTTTACTTGCGGAAAGTTGTACAGCAGTTCGATCGTCCCGTGCGCTAGTAGGGACACGGCACTGCCGTGTCGTGTATTTCATCGGCCGTGTCCTGTATTTCATCTAATTGAAAACTACCCGATCGCCTGTTCGTAGCGCTTGTTAATTTCCGCCCAATTAACAACATTCCACCAAGCTTTCAAATAGTCGCCGCGCAAGTTTTGGTACTTGAGATAATAAGCGTGTTCCCAAACATCGTTACCCATAATTGGATAATTTCCCTGCATGAAAGGAGTGTCTTGATTGGCAGTAGTTGTAATCTCAAGTTTGCCAGCTTTATTACGGACTAGCCACACCCAACCGCTGCCAAAACGCTTGGCGCCGGCATCGTTAAATTTTGTTTTAAAATCGTCCACACTGCCGAAATTTTGCTGGATTGCTGTTGCAATTGCCCCTGTCGGTTCGCCGCCGCCTTTGGGACTCATGATTTCCCAAAACATACTGTGATTTAGGTGTCCGCCGCCATTGTTACGCACGGTTGTGCGAATATCTTCCGGCACTTTGCTCAAATCTCGCAGCATATTTTCCGCAGTGATATTTTTGAGTTGCGGGTATTTACTAACAGCATCGTTGAGATTTTTAACGTAGGCGGCGTGGTGTTTGTCGTGGTGAAATTGCATTGTCCGCGCATCGATGTGCGGTTCTAAAGCATTGTATTCGTAGGGCAGGGGTGGCAGTGTAAAAGCCCCCGAAGTTTGGGCTATTTTTGGGCTTTCTGCAATTGGACTTGCTGGGGATACATTATTTCCTGATGCTTGGCAAGCACCTCCGGTAATAGCTCCAACGCTGGCAGTCAGCAAATACAAGAAATCTCGGCGTTTGAGAGTCATAAAAAGTACCTAAGTGAATTATTAACTGTTTTATCTCAAATTAAAGCAAAAGGGGAGTGAGTTGAGAAAAAAGTTGTATCGCCCGAATGGATGAGACGGATGGGCGATGGTGGTGAGAGTTTCTCAAGTATAGGCTAATTGTATGCGCGTAACTAACTCACGTGCTCCGGTTCACCAACCCGGTTTCTGTCTCGAAACCGGGTTTTTTTTTGATTATTCTTGGGACAAGCGTTGGATGGCTTCGCCTCCAAAAAGCCGATCGGCTGCTTGGAGAATACCGGGAATTTTAGCAGCGTGGGGACTGTGGGCTAGGCAGCGGCGCAAGTCTAATTCATCGAGGCGATGGCGTTCCGCCCCGCAAGCTACGGCTTTTTGGCCGGGGAACCAGTGACTGGCATTACCTAAAAGGTTGTAGCGCATCTTGCAATAGTCGATCGTATCGTAAGCCTGCGCCAAATTCCACAGCCACAGAATCACATAAATATTAATACCTCCGGGAGTATTTTCGATAGTTGGTAAACCGACGTGCCAAGTCTTAAACCAATCTTCTCCTAATTTATCAATTGCTGCTTTTTCTAACTTTTCTAATATCGGTGGCAAAATTTCATCGGCTCTATCTAACAATTCTACAGCTTTCAAATGCTCGTTAAAATCTTCAGGTTTGGCGGCGCCCAAACTTAAAGTGTGTACTTGCGGATGCGACAAACAAAACAAATCATTAAACACCATCGGACTCAACGGATAGCACAAGTCTACCAATTTTTGCGGCGGGCTGTAAAGTTGACCGCCTTTATCGGAAGGACTGATAATAAAAACGCCCATATCGTGACGTTTAGCAGCTTCGATAGCAGGCCAATTACTTTGATTGATGTAGTACCAGTGCAAGTTAAGATAATCAAATTGATTAGTTTCAATTGTTTTGACTATCACATCAGTCGGGCCGTGAGTCGAGAAACCAATAAACTTAACTTTGCCTTCTGCTTGCAACTTTCTCGCCACATCCATGCAGCCGCCCGGACGGATAGACTCCTCTAGCAATTCCCACGTATTAATGCCGTGTAGTGACAGTAAATCGACGTATTCCAGTTGCAAATAAGCTAAGGATTTATCAAATTCTTCGCGGAACTCTTGGGAGTTTGGTTTAGGACTAACTTTCGTTTGCACTATCAATTTTTCGCGGGGAAAGTTCGGCAAAATTAACCCCAATTGCATCTCGGAAGTGCCGTAACCGCGAGCAGTTTCTATGTGATTGATGCCGCATTCAATCGAGTAACGAATCGTCGCTTCTAGATTTTGTTGATTGTCTGGGGGAATTTCATTGGCTGGCACGTCTTGCCATTTGTACTGATATCTCATGCCACCGCAGGAAAAGACGGGCATGGATAATTCTGTGCGACCGAATCTGCGATATTGCATCATCATAATCAAAGTCAATCGATTTTAGATTTTAGATTTTAGATTTTAGATTGAAGCTTTGACTTGCGCGAGATAAATACGTTCGGCAAGTTTCATCGGATACAGGTTTTTTCTTTCTCCACGGATGAATCACGTGGCGGGTATCCTGGATGCTTTCGGTCAAAGCTATAGCAGAAGGAAGAAAGAAGAAGGAAGAAAATGTAACAATCGCAAGGGTTTCACTGATTAAGAACTTCTTAATAGTCTTGGCGGTTGCTATAGGGTAAAAAACCTTGTTTTTGGTATTTTTGCGGGTTGTAACTCCCATATGGCAGCCTTCTCCTGAACAGGCAAGATGCCTGTTCCACAAAGAGTTATTGACCACCACTGGGGCAGTTTTGACTATTTAGAAATCTCCCGTACTACTGGTTTTCCGTCTTGGATTTCCCCGACTAACACCAAATCTGTACAGTCTACAAACAAACCATTTTCTAAGACACCGGGAATATTATTCAAGCTTTTTTCCATTTCTCCGGGGTTGGCAATGTCATCAAATTTGACATCAATTACCATATTACCTTGATCGGTAATTACGGGGCCTGCTTTTTTCACACCCATGCGGAGTTCGGGTTTGCCGCCCATTTTTTCAATGGCGCGCATCACTGGTGTTAATGCCATGGGTATAACTTCGATGGGCACGCGAAAAGTCGAACCCAATTTATCTACGATTTTGGAACTGTCAACTACTACAATAAATTGAGTGGCGAGGTAATCGACTACTTTTTCGCGGGTGTGGGCTGCGCCGCCACCTTTAATTAAGTTGAGGTGGGGATCTACTTCATCAGCGCCGTCAATAGCTACATCTATTCTGTCAATTTCATCTAGTGTTGTCAGCGGTACTCCGTACTGTTTGGCTAACACTTCTGATTGAAAAGATGTCGGCACTCCCTTGATATCTTTGAGTTCACCGGATTTTATGCGATCGCCCAATGCTTGAATAGTATAAGCTGTAGTTGACCCGGTGCCGAGTCCGACAATCATACCAGATTTTACGCGATCGGCGGCTGCAAAGCCGACTTGCTGTTTCATCAATTTTACGGGATCTTGTTCTGTGGTCATGTTCGGTACTCCTTAATAGTTTTAAGATTATACCATTTATTATGGATTTATTTAACCGCAGAGAGCGCAGAGAACGCAGAGAGGAAGAAGATGAAGAGAGGGAACTGGCAAATTATTTCAATTGGGAATTTCTCTCTTTTTTCTCTGCGCCTTCTGCGTCCTCTGCGGTTAAATAAAAAAATCTAGTTCACAAATCGGTGGATAATTGCCACAATGAAAATCTGATTTCTCGATCTCGAAATTCGTCAATCTGTTTCCATAACCAGATTCAACTATTTTAAAGCATGAAAGTACACCAAATATACGACAATGATAACCAGCTTTTTTTTGTCAACTTTACCGCCAGTGCCAGGAAACAGAAGGCGTCGAGTACGTCGGTTCCGTACCGCAACCCGAACTCGTCCGGCAACTGCGTTCAGTGGCGGTTTTAGCTTACTCGAATACCTGTTTGGAAACGTCATCTATTGTCGCGATGGAGGCGATGGCCTGCAGTTGCCGGATTGTGACGAGTGAATTGGCAGCTTTGCCGGAAACAACTGCTGGATTTGCCCGTCTAGTTTCCATGTCAGGGGTGGAAAATTTTGCATTGATAAGTAATTAGAAGCGGGCAGGTAAACCAGATTGGGAGGGATATACAAGGCGGTTTTCAGAGGCCGTAGTCGGAGTTTTAAATGATGGCACGGGTGCGGGCGGCGCCACTGCTGAAAATCATCGGAGACAGCAGGTAGAATATAGAAATCGAGGGTGTACTTGGTCTGTGCGTTCCCGACAGTGGCTAGAATGGCTGAATAGTATTAGTGTAAAACCTGTAAGAGTGGCAGAGCAAATGATCGGGAATTCTTTAGTAGGTTTAGAGGCAGTGAGAGATTATTTTCAAAAGGGGAATTGGCTGAAAGATCGAGGCGATCTCGGTGGCGCAATCGATAACTATCAGAAAGCTTTAGAGTTTAATCCAGGAGATGCAGAAGTTCATAAAAAGTTGGCGGAAGTTTATGTTTTGCAAGGAGAATTTGAAAAGGCGATCGCCTCTTGTAATGTCGCTCTTCAATTTCAACCCACTTTTGCTCCTGCTTACTTGACAATGGGCAATGCTTTGCACAGTCAAAACAAGCTGGAAATGGCCATTGAAGCTTACTTGCAAGCTTTAAAATTTCAGCCGAATTTTGCCGAAGCTAGCGCGAATCTTGGCAGTATGTATTACAAGTTAGGGCAATTGGAACAGGCGGGGAATTATTACCAAAAAGCTCTGGTAATTAATCCTCAATTGTGTTCGGTCAATATGATGCTGGCAAGCGTTTTGCAGCAGCAAGGAAAGTTAGATGCAGCAATTAATTGCTATCAAAAAGTGCTGCAACAGCAACCGGAAGATGCCACCGCTGCTGAGAAATTAGCGAGTTTAATCGCACAAAAAGAGCGGGCAACTACTGACAGCAACTTTATCGAATTAGAAACAGAATTAGGGGAATCGCAAACAGTATCTGTCAACAAAGATGAAGGCTACGGCTTGCAGCCTTCGAGCCTCAATTTGCCGCCAGCACCAACCACTGAGACTTTAAATACTCCGTTTACAAATCCCGCCGAACTTTCCGAACAAGTTACATCGTTAAATGTTCCCGATGCCGGACAAGTTGCCAATTTTCAAGAAGTAGAACCTTACAAAAAACTGGCAGAAAACTTTTTAGTTCAAGGTAAAATTAAAGAGGCGATCGCAGCTTGTCAGCAGGCGCTAAAAATTCGACCAGATTTCATCTACGCTTACGTCACTTTAGGCAATGCCTTGCAAGCAGGAGGCAAAACAGAAGCTGCAATTCGATCGTATTCTCAAGCCCTAGAATTGCAGCCAAATTTTGCGGAAGTGCGGGCCAATATCGGCAGTATGTATTTCAAAATGGGGCGTTTGGAAGAAGCGATCGCCCATTACCAGCAAGCCATCGCCCTGAGTCCAGATTTAGCGGGAGCTCACTGGAATTTAGGGAAAGTATATCAGCAACACGGCAACATCGAAGCAGCGATCGCCTGTTTTAAAAGAACATCCGAACTCAACCCGCAGCTAGTCGGTGCAGACTTCCACTTTAACTTAGGTAATCGACTTTTCAGCCAAGGAAAGCGCGATGAAGCCATCGAATGCTACGAAAAAGCGATCGCCATTAAACCGGATTGGGCTGAAGCTTACGGTAACATCGGCAGCGCGCGATCGCAACAAGGCAATCTCGACGCCGCCATCGCTTACTATCAGAAAGCTGTAGCTTTAAAGCCGCACTTAGAAGTTTTGCACTTCAATATAGCCAATTCTTTTTTACAGCAAAACAAGTACGAAGAAGCCATTACTAATTATCAAAACACTCTGAAAATCAAGCCCGACTGGCCGGAAGTTCACGCTAACCTCGGCAGTTGTTTTTCCATGCAGGGGCGACTGGAAGAAGCTTTAGCCAGCTATCAGCAAGCTTTGGCATTAAAACCGAATTGGGCAGAGGTTTACTGCCGGATGGGACACATTCAGAAACAAGATAAGCCCTTGGAGGCGATCGCCAAATTTGAAAAGGCGATCGAATGCAACCCCAAATATAGCGAAGCCTACCAACAACTGTGCGACTTGCTAAGCCATTCCACCAACCTCGCCGGAGCCCGTAGCATAGCCGACAAATACTGCGAAAACTGCGGCGATGTCGCCCCAGTCATGTCAGCTACAGCCTACGTCTTTTCCTACCTGCAATCAGGTGTCAGCAAACAGGCAATTCAGAAACTCGAAGAAATCGAAAAACTCTGCTACGAAAAGGTCGAAACCTTTAGCGGAATCGAACTAAAACTACTCTACGAAATCTTCCTGTTTGCAGTTTCTCACCTGCGAGACAACCGCGAAAAGAATGCCAGTTTCTACAGACTCATTGCCAAAGAATACTACCAAAAAGCCGTCCCGAAGCGCCAGGAAATTAACAGAAGCAACCTAGCCAAGTACCAAACAAAAGAACAGCGTCCTTTAAAAATCGGCTTCCTTTCCAAACACTTTCGCCGCCACTCAGTAGGCTGGTGCAGCGAAGCTTTAATTCGCGAATTAAGCCACATCACCCCCCACGTTCACCTTTACGTCACCGGGAAACTCCACCGAGATGAGGTTACGCAGCGGTTTGAAGACATGGCGGGCAAGTTTTACTGGCCTAAAAAATATCCAAACGGCTTTGCTGACGGCGGTGAAATCTTCGCCGAAGTAGCGCAAGACAACTTGGATGTTTTGATAGACTTAGACTCGATGACAGTACCCACAAATGTCGAAGTGCTGTATCAATATCCTGCGGGAATTTGCGTTTCTTGGCTGGGATTTGACGCACCCTACATTTCTGATAATCACTACTTTCTGTGCGACGAACACACTCACCCCCCTGGTGTTGAAAAAAATTACTTAGAACAGTTAGTAAGATTGCCGGCAGGTTCGGTAGCAATTGGCGCACTGCAAAGCATTCCTGTGAATCGAGAGGCGATTAGAAATGCTCTCGGAATTGGCTTAGATCAAATGACTTATCTGTGCGTTGCGCCAGGGAGAAAAACCAATCCAGAAATGGTACGAGCTCAAGTTAAAATCCTTAAGGAAGTACCAGATAGTGTGTTAATCCGCAAAGGTCAAGGCGACCCCGACGTTATTCACAGCACTTACCGCGAAGAATGCGAAATTCAGGGAGTAGATTTTGGTCGGATTAAGTTTATAGGTCAAACCAGAAGTGAAGAAGAACATCGGGCTATTTATTATGTAGCCGACGTGCTTTTAGATTCCTATCCTTACAACGGCGGGACTCACAATTTAGAGGCTTTGTGGGCGAATTTGCCAGTGGTAACTCGATCCGGCGACCAATATCTTTCGCGGATGGGTTACGCTTTTCTCAAAAGTGCAAATCTTGATGTTGGTGCGGCGTGGAGTTGGGAGGAATACACGCAGTGGGGAGTTAAGTTTGGCCGCGATGCGGGTTTCAGAAATGCCGTGAAAGAGCATTTAATAAAATCTAAGCAGCCAGAACATCTTGCACCTTTGTGGAATCCTAAAAAGTTGGCTGAGGATATGTATGAGGTGTTTCAAAAACTGTTAGCTAAATAGGGGGGGAATTGGGAATTGGGCATCGGGCATCGGGCATCGGCCAAACAGGGCATTGCGAATTGCTGCTATGGCAATCCCTCATCAGTGTGTGAACTCCCTTCTTTCTCCCTTCTCTTCCTCTGTGCCCTCTGTGCCCTCTGCGGTTCAATAAAAAAAGAGAGATCAGGTAGAGAAACGTGGTTTTTGGATATTTGTACGCTACTCACCGTAAAGTTTTGTAAAAAAATCCGTGAAAATGCGTAAAAATTCTGCGCCGAATCTGATAGATAAATAGCTGATTCATAGTACCGCGATCGCACTAACTTTATGCCAGTTAGGGCGATCGCTTTTTTGTGATGCCAGTTTGAAAAAAGAATGCAACTTTAGACAAGCTTTAAACGACCAGCTTCATCAGTCATTTCCAATTCTAAAATCTCAAATCTAAAATCTCAAATAACCTGACTACTGACTAATCACTAATCGCCACTCGATCGCGCCCGCCAGACTTAGCTCGATAAAGCGCCTTATCCGCAGCTTCAATCAACATTTTTGGGGAATTTTGACTTTGCGAAACGACCGCAACTCCCAAGCTGAGAGTCACATAATCGCCGACAACAGACTTGATGTGGGGAATTGCCAAGGCTTTGACGCGGCTGCGGATTCCCTCAGCAACAGCCTGTGCAGCCACGATATCCGTATTTGGCAAAATAACCCCAAATTCCTCGCCGCCGTACCTAGCAGCCAAATAAAGGCGTTCTGCGGGTGCGTTTGTGCAAGCATCCCCGATCGCCCGCGCCACTTGCTGCAAACAAGCATCCCCGGCTTGATGGCCGTAATTGTCGTTGTAAAGTTTAAAACAGTCAATGTCGCACAGAATCAAAGATAGCGGTTCCAAAGAGCTCGACTGCTCCCATTCTCGGTTGATCACCTCGTCAAAACGGCGGCGGTTAGCTAGTTGAGTCAGACTGTCCAAATTCGCCAACCCGTCCAACCGCTGGTTGGCCGCAGCTAGCTGCTGGTAAAGTAAAGATTGTTCGATCGCGATCGCAACTTGAGTACCCAACTGACTCAGCAAATCCACATCAAACTGCTGCCACTGGCGGGGTCCCGAACAGTGGTGGGCAATCAGCAAACCCCACAACTTCGGCACTTGACAAGAACCGTTACCTTCCCTAGGTTCTATTCCCTGCTGAACAATCGGCACCACCAAATTTGCCTTCACCTGACACGCCTCCAAAAAATTAAGGTGACACTCGCTCAAATTAGAAGCATGAACATCCTCTATGGCACGAATGCGGCCCTTTAAATACTGTCCGATGTAAGTATTGGCAAAACAGCAATCGTCAATTCCCATCCCCTTCAGTGGCATCCATCCTTCTGCAACCGACTCCACCACCACATCTCCGTTCCAGTCGGGTCGGAAGCGGAAAATCAGCACGCGATCTGTTACCAAAAACTCCCGCACTTCCGCTACTGTAGTGTTGAGAATATCTTGGAGATCCAGAGAAGAACGGATGCGCGATTGAATCTGTCCGATCAAACGTTCCCGTTCTATTTGTTGCCGCAGCGCGACTTGGGCTTGCTTACTTTCAGTAATGTCCCGACCTTCCGGCAGCAACAATACTATTTTGCCAGTTTCATCCGCGACCGGTTTGAGAGAAAAATCAACAGTTGCCGTCCGATTTACACCTTGAACTTCCACTTCATAACGGACAAATTCACCTTTTGCCGATCGAGAAATCGCCTCTTGCAACTGTTCCTTAACTTCCTCAGAATCTCCCCACCAAGGCAACCGCCAAAACGGTTTATTGGCAACATCCCGTAGCTTAATTCCCGCAAAATCCAGAGAAGTTTGGTTAGCTTCCAGCAGAGTGCCGTCCGGTTTCAATAAGCTCACAAATTGGAAAGAAGAATCAAAAATTGCCCGAAAGCGTCTTTGAGAATCTCCCAACATTGCCGTCACCTTTTCGCGAGAGGTAATATCCCGGAAGCGCCACACCCTGCCAATAATATTTTGTCCGACTCGAATTGGCTGCGTATAGCGCTCAAAAGAGCGGCCGTCTTTAAACTCTAGAATATCGCAACCTTCCGACTCCGCATCGCTATAAAATTCTTTAACTCTCTGCAAAAAAGCCCTCGGATCTTTCACTTGCTTCGTGAGAAATGCCAGTCGCAGCGTTCTATCCATTGAGTTTCTAACTTCTTCATAAATTCCCCACATTTGAACTAACTTTTCGTTATAACTAATCATTTCTCCGGCGGTAGTAACGGCGAGAATGCCGTCTGCCGTTGCTTCTAAGGTAGCGTGCAGCAGAGAGCGCGATCGCTCTAATTCTGCTGCGAGCAATTTGCGTTCCGTGAGGTCTCGGACTGCTTTCACCTGGACTAAACGACCTTCCCAAAATACGAATTTACTGCGAACATCAGCAGGAAAAGCAGTTCCATCTCGCTTGAGAAAAATAGTTTCACAGACTGTATTGCTGGCTGCAGAAATCATTTGCGACGCCTGTTTGTATGATTTCGGCGACAGTAGTTCCAGCAAGCTCATTCCCACCATTTCCGCAGGTTCGTAACCGAAAAGTTGGGCAAAATTGCTGCTGACGCTCAAAATTGTGTCGCGGTCAGCCACGGCAACAGCTTCAAAATAAGCTTCGCATTCGAGCAAGCGCGCTGCTGACTGGCTGCTGCCATTTTCCCCAGAGGAATAGCTGTTGTTAATTAACTGTTGCAATTGCGTATTTGCCGAGTACAAAGCGGTCATGGCTTGCCTGTACATAGCAGTACGTTTTTCGACTTTTTGTGCGAGGCGATCGCGATATTCTCGCAGTTCTTTTTCGACTCTAATTAAATCAGTAATATCTACGGCAAACACGATGACGCCAGCGACTTTACCGGTTTCATCGCGGTAAGGTATTTTATCTGTCCGCACCCAGCATTTTTGACCAGAGGCTGTTGGCAGTAGTTCGACTTGCCCCTGTTTGGGAACGCCGGAATTGATTACTTCCAAATCTTCTAAATAATATTGCTCTGCTTCGTCTGGATAGATTTCATAAAAAGATTTACCTTCTAATTGAGCTGCGGGCAAACCTCTCGATGCAGCGGCGGCTTGATTAATTCGCAGCAGGCGACTTTCGGTATCTTTGAGCCAAATCATCGCCGGCACGGAATCAAAAATTATTTGCTGTTCTTGTTGCTGCAGGCGTAGTTCGGCTTCGGCTTGTTTTCTTTTAATTATTTCTTTTTGCAGTTTGTGGTTAGCTTTTTTGAGTTCAGCCGTGCGTCTTTCTACTCTTTCTTCTAGTTGATCGTAGTATTGGCTTAGCAAGTTTTGCTGTTGTTCGTGCCGCATTGCTTCTAATTTTAACTTTTCGCTAGCTGACAAACTTGAGGATACAAAATCTGCTAATATTTGGGTAAATTCGTGTTCTTCTTCCGTCCAATCACCGTCCGAACCCTGGCGTTCGGCGCTGACTATTCCCAAGCTTTTACCTGCTAGCACAATCGGTACGTTCAACAAGGAAGTCGCGCCCCGATCGAGCAAATAAAGACCGACAAGTTCTCGCGTTCTGGGGTCATTTTCTGCAGCCACAGTTGCGATCGCACTTGCCGATTTTAAAGCTTGAAAATATGCCGGACAGTCGGCTGCTGTGATGATTATTTGTACGGAATGGAGTTTAGTATTTTGTTCGTAAAGGTCAATGCAGTGAAGCTGCGTTTTGTCTTCGCCATACAGCCAAATACTGGCTCGATCGCAGTTGACAATACTGACAGCGGTTTCTGTTACTTCGCGGATGAAGTCTTCTATATTGTGGCGTTCTTTTAGTTGACTTTTGGCTAATTTTGCGATCGCCAAAGTTGGACTGCGCCAATTTCCTCTCTGGTTGGGCGGCATGGGTGACTGCGAAGCGGCCTTAATTTCTTCGCAAACTAACAGTACAGCCGGCCGTTGGAAATTGGCAATTGAACGACCATGAGTATTTTCCTCTATTTTCCAATCAACCGTCGGCATTGGGCGCGCGGTTGCTTTTACCCTAATAATCTTGCCGTCTTTGCAAGTCAAGCAGCCTTCCCAACAGGCAATTTTTGGAGTTGACGTACCGTTTTCCGGCTGGGCCAATCCAGCAAATTCTGCCTGCATTTTGCCTTGTTCTTGGCAGTAAAATATGTTAAAAATTGAATGACAAATTAATTCCTGCGATTTGTAGGCGAGGCGAGACGCGCCGAATTGATTGAGCGAAAAAACTCTTCCCAAAGCATCTAGAACGAAGTAAATGCCCGGAAAATTCTCGTAGAGAGTTCCATACCAATCTTGTTCGACTTGTTGGCTGCACGCAAGTTTTGCTGTCGCGAACTCGCCCTCTGTGTCGAGCAAGTGAGAATAGTTGGTTTCGGGGTTGCTTGAATTACTTTTTTTAGCAAACACTTTTAGCTTAACTCGACTGTAATTAATTTTACTTTCTGGAATTTAACTTTTTTGTGAAACTAAATTAAACCTGTTGTTTGAAAAAAGTTACAAGTTGTAACAAAAATACCACTTGTCCAGCACCCTGATTTTCGCTTCCCAATGCAACCACTGTGTTTGTTTGTAGTTAGTAGACCGTCTGCCGACGATATTTCCCGCTAGTTGCAATGCCAGCAGGTTTAGCTGCAATTACCCGGTCTGTACTTTTAGCATCCTAGACAATAAAAAAATCGGCAATCACTGATTTTAAGTATATACGATAACACTCAAATACCTAGATTCGGACTGACCTACTTCGGATTCGGTTTGGGATATTTGCCGGGGCTGCGGATGAACCGGGCGGCGGTTGCAATTATCGAGTCAGATGAGTGCTGTGGCTTTTGGGGATACTCGACCTGAAAACTGCTTGGGAGGCGATCGACCCCAGTACGATGTTTTGTATTGGGAATGACGAGGGTGAATCTAATTAATTAGACTGTTTAATAAATATTTATAATACTTAAGTTAAGTAAATCTTATAATGCACAATCGGCCACCGACTTTAGTCCTATAGTTTATACTTAATCTTGTCCAGCAAACGCTAAGGAGGCAAGGAACAGTGACTACCCAACCCGCTGCGAAACCCAGACTTAATTCTGCGTTCAAACAACTGATGTCCTTACACTGGGTGATGTCAGCTTGCTATTTAGTGCTGTTTATTGGCGGTATGTTTATGGCTCGATTGCCGAGAGGCTTGTTTATTCGAGGCCCCCTTTATGATTTTCACAAATCCGTAGCGGTGCTGACAATGGCTTTACTGACTTGGCGGATTTTAACTCTGTTGCGGGTATGGTGGAAAAAATATACAAAACGCCTGCCAAAGTTTACGAATGAATGGTACAAAAATTTTGCTTTGCACGCAACTTTGTACGTTTTTATGTGGCTAGTTCCGGTTACAGGCTTCTTTTTTTCTAACTCTTTCAAAAGTAACAATGTGAAATTTTTCGGCATTGTTTTACCCGATGTGTTTCCGCAGAATTCCGCAATGGTTGATTTGGGAAGGAGTTTGCATTTTTGGCTGGCGTACACATTTTTAGCGTTCGTAATTTTGCATATTTTAGATCAGAAGAAAGTTGTGAGAGCTAATTGGCGCAGGTTGACAAATTTTGTTAACAGTAAGTTCCCAAAGTCTCAAAAGGTTGGATAAATGTCCGATGGGGTACTATTCTCCATTGGCAATGATAAATTTACTGCAAAACTGGCTATTTTCCACGGCGATATTGTGAAACTTGTCCCATCGTCTGAATTCTGAGGCAAATTTATGGGTTGTTCTAATAAATCGACAGGCTGACTAATCGCCAAACCCAAATCGCTCTTTAATTCCAACTTTGCCTCTTCACCGTGACACTCGTAACACCGCAAAATCCACACATTAGAATCATCTTCCGATTGTTTGAATGCCATCAGCACTAAATTTTCGGCGGACAAATCCAAGAAATTGCCAACTGCGGGCAGAGTCTTGTGGTCATTTTTCTCTAACTTGGGCAACACCTTTACTAGCAGTGGTAAATTCAACTCGTAGCCCTGTCGAACTGTGTCGGCTTCTTGCCAATTTCCAGCATGGGGATAAACTGCACAAGTAAATTCCGAAACTCCTAAATCTGCTTGTTCATCCGGCCAAGTCGAACCCCGAAGCAAAGTCAGCCGAATTCGATTCGGTTGAAGGTCGCAACCGTATTTGCAATCATTGAGCAAACTCACTCCAAAACCGTCATTGCTGATATCAGTCCAGCGCAAAATCGGCACTTCCCATTTGGCTTTTGCGGCGGGTGTTTGCGGCTTGGTTGTGCGTGCGATCGCACCGCCGGGAATTTCGCAAGTTGCAAAATCTGCTTCTACATTTAACCCAAAGGCTGCTTTTACTAAAACGTGAGTTTCTTGCCAATCTGCCACTGTCTTGATTTTCAGCAGCGGCGAACCTATTTCTACTATATAATCTTGGCAAAACTCCGACTTGCCAATTTGTCGGACTACGCGCAAACTCTGCCGTAATTCCCCCTCCTCTACCCAACAAATATCTTTGAGTATCGGCGCGGGTAATTGATGTTTTTCATAATTTGGGTCAATGTTCCAAGCATCCCAATATTGGCCGCTGTCTTGAAATGCTTGCAGTTGATTGCCACCGGCTGCATTCAGGACTTCTCGGTTATTTACTTTATCCCAAATGCTGGATAAATCCCCAGTTTTGCCGTCTATTGTTGCCCGAATAAATTCATTTTCTAGAACCATTTCTGCGGCTGCAAAATGCGTTTCTTGACAAGCTGTGTTTTTTTGTGCTATACCGTGTGTAAGTTTTGATAAATCTGTCTTTTTTTCGGTTTCTGGACTCGCGGACGCATGATCCACAGTTTGAGCGTCTTCGCGACACAGCCAAAACACCTGGTAGCCAACGGCGGGGATATTATTTGCCCAAAATAACAGTGTAGAGTGCGATTGCGGTCGATCGCCCCTGACAATCTGCGAAGCCAATCGCCGTCGGGAAAAATCGTAAATTTGCCAAGCGGAATCAGCGGAATCGGGAAGCGGTACGGCGACAACCTCAGAGCGCGGCCAATTGAGAGTATTGAAAATCAAAATCGGTTGAGCGTCAGGCTGCGGAGGGGAAGGGAGAGAAATTTGAGCCGAGATGGCATCCAAAGATTGTAGCAGGATTTCGCGACAAGTGCGATCGACCTCAGCAAAAGCTAGATTAGCATCCGCGTAGACTGGGGCGATCGCAGAACCGGGCAAAATATCATGAAACTGGTTAAACAAAATTTGTTTCCAAACTGATTCTAACTCAGATTTCGGATAAACCGCACCAGTACAAATCGTTGCCAGCGAAGACAGCAACTCCGCTTGGTAGAGCAATTCTTCGCAGCGGCGGTTTTGTCGTTTTTGGTCGGCGCGAGTCGTGTAGCAACCCCGGTGGAATTCTAAATAAAGTTCATCTTTCCAAACGGGAAGAGTTTTGAGTTGTGAGATGGGAGGATTTGCATCCTTGATTGGCGACAAGTTTGACAATTCTCGCGCCCGCAAATTTTCCTGATTGTCCGATTCTGGAACATCACTTTCCTGCGAACTTTCCCCAACTTCCGGCAAAAACTGACTCTCAATCAAAGACAAATAATCAACCGCTGTCGCAAACTCCAACCTTGGGAAAAAAGGCGACATTTTCCAGCGTTTCGCCACCTCCAACATATCACGAGTCGGGCCACCGCCGTGGTCGCCAACTCCAGGCAACCAAAGAGCATCTTGCAAATTAGTTTTAGCTTGCCAGTCAAAAGCATAACTTGCCATTTTCACAGATTCTATGCCTTCACCAATGGGAGGAGACATCATACTAAATATTTTAGTACCGTCCAACCCTTCCCACCAAAACACACCGTAGGGAAATTCCGTTGTATCATTCCACCGCAACTTTTGCGTCACAAAATAATCAACTCCACCTTGCCGCAAAATCTGAGGTAATTGCCACCCAAAACCGAAAGTATCAGGTAGCCAAGCCACCCGCATCAATTCCCCAAAATTTTCTTTTGCATAACGCTGTCCATAAAAAACTTGCCGCACCATTGACTCAGCAGAAATCAAGTTTAAATCCGGTTCTACCCACATCCCGCCGACAACTTCCCAGCAACCCGCCGCCACCTGTTTTTTAATCGCAGCAAATAAGTCCGGCCGATGTTCTTCTATCCAAGCATAAAGTGCCGGAGTTGAATGGCAGAATATCAAATCGGGAAACTCCGATTGCAATTTCAATACCGACTCAAAAGTTCGCTGTGCCGCTTCCCAAGTTTCCGGGACAGGCCACAGCCAAGCCAAGTCTAAATGAGCGTGACCAACCAAATAGATTGTACCTGTATATATAGATGTCAGCTCACCGCTTTCTCCTATATATATAGATGTAGCATCGCTATTGTCTCCAACCTGAGAAACCTCCTCCCTTCTTCCTCCCTCTGCGCCCTCTGCGCCCTCTGCGGTTCCCACATCTAAATTCCCAGAAAAAGATGTCAGCTCACCGCTTTCTCCTATATATATAGATGTAGCATCGCTATTGTCTCCAACCTGAGAAACCTCCTCCC
>NZ_JAUBTG010000021.1:49794-90233 GCF_036702395.1 Microcoleus sp. D3_18_C2
TTCTTCCTCCCTCTGCGCCCTCTGTGTCCTCTGCGGTTCCATCATCTAAATCCCCCAAAAAAGCCCGCAGATATCCCAGTAAATTGTGCCGCAAAACAGACAGCGAGCGATCGAACTTATCGCGATCGCCCACCGCCGCCCAATCAATCAAACCCATAGCCAAATCAATCTCAGATTTCAGCATTTCCCCCTTGACAAACCTGGGGCGATTTGCTATTATTTCGGTGGGGAGGTATTGGGAATTTTTAATTTCTAAATTTCGACTAAGCGAATTTTGCAAAATCTCTAATTCGGCAGCCACAAAACCCGGATCGAAACAAGAAGAGTCAGCAGCTTCGTACAAACAAATCGATCGCACTAAAGCACCGCTATCGTGACCCGGACTTACCAACCGCAAAATTACTAAAAATTCATCTCCGGGATTGGCCGACGAACTCAACAAAACTCGATCGGCAAAATCAAATAAATCTCCCTGTCCGACCAACTCGCCGTTGACAAAAATTTGAGCATCTTCCGCCCACCAAGTCAAGCCCAGTAGCAACCGCAAACCAACCACAGGATAGCCGTGCAAATTGTCAGGAATTACAAATTGCTGACCCAAATACAAAACTTGCTTCCCCGACGGCCAAGTAATATGTCCTTTGCTGTTAAGTTCGACAACAGGACTGTTACAAATATTTACCGAAGAGACAGCAGAGTCAGAATCGCAGTACCTCCAACCAGACTGAACCTCCACTTGGCTGAGGCGGCGCAACTTTTCGACAGTGGCAGAAATATTGTTGCTAGCAGGTGACACAGAAGCGCTCATATTTCGCTAAAATAGGAATTGTGTATTAATCAAAAATCGGATTGAACTCACATCTTGCACTATTCTCAAGAACAGGCAAGATGCCTGTTCCACAAAGAGTGAATTTTCTTGTGGGGAGTAGGGGGTGGGCATCCTGCAGTCAGTAAAAGGCTTATTGACATTGGTGCAATATCTTATATCGAACCGCGAAGACGCGTTCGGCGAAGCCGTTCCCGAAGGGTAGGACGCGAAGAAATAAAGGTTTCAGAGGGTTTGAAGCTTCGATTAAGATATCGCTTTGATTTTACAGCAAATTCAGCAATTCCGGCGCGAATCAAAAATCTGAATTCAAGAATTAAACTTATGTCCAACGGTTACTACGGCCCATACCAAAGCCGATTATTAAATTTTATATCGAAACAGTCCCGCCAAGTCGCCGACAATTGCGATCGAACTTGGCGTCAAATTAAAGAAACAACTCTCACCGCCACCCAAATTCTGCTTTATCCAGCTTATTTGCTGGTGCAAAGTTCCCGAATGCTGGGCCGACAGTTGCGGGCATCAAGTCAAAAAATAGATTTACCGGAACTGCAAGAATTTGGCGGTGACGAAAATGCCGATTTGCCACAAAATTGGTATCAGGGGGAAGTTTCCGAAGAAAGTTCGATCGCCGAAATTTTGCACCTCGCCGAAAATTTACTAACCTCGTCGCAAACCGCGAAAACTTTAGCCAGCTTCCCGCTGTTAATAAATCAGGGAAATGCTGCTAGCGATTTACATCCGGCTATCAATTTTAGCGGACAAACCGCCAAGCATCAAACCACTTCCGTCTTAGAACACCCGCTGGCTAAAACTGAATTAAAACCCCAGCCGAAAGTTGAGGGAATTGCCAGTTTTATACCAGCCCGCACTTTAGTATTGGTGGGAAGAGAAAATCAGATATTAGATATTTTGACACCCGAACAGCAGGAAATGCTTGAAGGTTGCATAACTTGGGAAGTAGCCAACAGCGGGCCGGAACGACGGGAAATTACCCAAAAAGAATTAAAATTTAATCTCGGTTTGGAGTCAGCGGCGAAAAAAGCGCAGTTACCGCCGATGCGTCGTTTTTGGGAATTGATGGCCTGGCTTCAGACGAGTCCGGTTGCCCTCAAAAGAAATCAGTTTGGAGAATCAATCCTCGCAGTTAAAAAATCGATCGACCGCAATGCCATCCTAGTCCAAAAAGCCCGCGCGCAGATCGAAGCAAAAACCGCACAGCAGTCAATTGCGGCATCGAATTCGATCGACCACAATACCCCAAAACTAGAAACTAATTTTAACAGCAAGTTCGATCGACCCCCAACTCCTCTCTCCTTTGTTACATTACTCGATCGCGCCGCCGTCAACATCGAGGAATTAACCCTCCCGCCAGCGGCAAAAACAACCGCCGCACCCACGGAAGCCCCCGGAGTCAAAATTGACACATCCGGCACAGATGCCAATGTAGATTTTTCCGCCCGTGACATCCTCGAAAAATACGCTAGAAACATCGAACAAATGATTTGGTCGTCAGTAGACCACCTTTTGGGCAAAGAAACGGCAGCCAGTGATAATACGGAGAAATCAGTTGCAATTCAGTATTATTTGAAACAGCGACAAGAACAAGAAAACACCCAAAATAGCCCAGAGGTCGATCGACCGTGGCTCAACTGGCAAGACTTATTCGGGGAAGCAGCACCGCCGCATTTAATCGACGGCAGTTCCGAAACCGATGTAGCACAAACTAGCCCAAAAGTCAAGCAGGAAATAGCAGAAGTAGGAGAATTGCCCGAAGGTCGATCGATCGCAGTCTCAATATCCCCTTACCCCGAAGCACTTCACCGCCTGCTAGGGCAGCTAAAACAGAGCTTGCTCACAAAAAGCCCAAATACTCAACCCCAAACAGCATCTGATTTATCAGATTTAGCAGTTACTCAAAAAAATAGCTCTGCACTCGCAGCAGAATCAACCCCAGGGCGCGCGCCGGAAACCCAAGTGCCAAAAAACACCAACCCGAACACCGCACAAAACAACAAATCCCCAGCAGCAATCACCCCGCAAACCAGCAGATACACCGCCCCAACCCGCGCTGCTGCTGAACCAAAAAATCCCAGCGCAGGCGTCCCACCAGAGGGCGAATACTTAGAAACAAAAGCAGAATCGATGGGATACATTAAGCACCCCCTAGAACAAGTGCTCGAATGGCTCGATCGAGTTATGCTGCGGCTAGAAAACATCGCCGAGCAACTCTGGAATTGGGCAAAAATCAACTTGCCAAAAATCCTCAAAAGCAAAGATAAAATTGACTAATCTTTAGCTTATGATAAAAAAGTTGCGGCAACAGCAGCAAATCAGCTCAGTATTAGGCCATCTTTGGAGACTCCCACAGTGCTAACCCTCAAAATCGTAGTTAATGTAGTTGTTTTATTTTTTGTTTCCCTGTTCATATTTGGATTTTTGTCCAATGACCCAGCCCGGAACCCCAACCGCAGAGACATGGAATAAACAACTTATCTCGCCCGCAGAGTAGGGGCGCGTCACCGCAGCCCCTGCAACAGCCGACAAACCCGCAAAAATTAGTCGGACAAAACTTGACAATCCAAGCATCCAGGATACAAGCCCCCTGATTCATCAGTCCAGAAATAAAAAACCTGTATCCGATAAAGGAGCCCCCGAATTGATCCGTGGGGTAAATGCTTCAAATCTAAAATCTAAAATCTAAAATCTAAAATCGATTGACCTCGCACCGCCAGCGAGGTTATCTTGTGGCGGAAGCAAGTTCTGAAAGCAGCCCTATTCCGGCGCGCCAAAGCCACTGCAAATTTTAGATGTCAGATTAATCTCTAAACAGTTACCTTTTAGATGCAAAATTTTCAATAAATTGCACCCTATAAAATCTAAAATCTAAAATCTAAAATCTAAAATCGGATGACTTACCTGTAGTAACTATGCCCTATCCGGTACCGCCGCCAGAACCCCCTGGCATCATCTACATCGCAAAGCCAAAAAAAGTCGCCCTCACTGTCGCGGCCGGCGATGGAGACACCCTCCGCAACCCCGCAGAAATACCGGAACCAAGCCCAGACATCGTTCAGCCAGAACCCACACCAGCCCCAGCAGAACCCGCAGCCACACTCCTCGGCACCACTGCAGCCACCGATGGGCCTCCAGAAATCGCCGACCCCCTAGCGGAAGTCGAAAGCGGCCACGCAGTGGTGGGATTTCAGCGTCAGGCCCCTGTGGAAGAACCCGAAACTGCGGAAACTCCGAAAGATTCCTCGTTTACAGCTTACCAATTGGGTTCGGTAGAAAATGCCATTGCCATTCGGAATCGGGAACGAACCGCAGAGGCGCAGAGAAAACAGGAGAGAAATCTTGCCGGAAAGCAGGAAAGTTGGTATCAGGCCCAAGGCCGACAGTTAGAAGATAACTCTCCCCAACCTGCTGAAATTCCCGTTCCAGAACCCGCCCTAGAACCAGAACCCAGCGGGCAACAGCAGTTCGACATTCCCGCACCAGCAACCACCCCCGCACCCAGAACCCCCCCTGCGCCGACACCGAAACCTAAACCAGCCGCGCCGGGAGTCCGCACCGCCCCTTCTGGGCGGACGGTGCCTTTTCCCGTGACTCCAGCCGATACTATCGAAGTTAAGGCTGACAGCCAAGAATTCGACGACAAGCAGCAAATTGTGACGGCGGTTGGTAATGTCGTCGTGCGGTTCCGGCAAACTGTGATTGATGCCGATCGAGCGATTGTCAACTTAGTCACCCGCCAAGTGGTAGCATCCGGCAATGTCGCCTATACCCGCGGGCAACAAGTAGTGCGCGGCCAGCGGATGGAGTTCAATCTCGGCCTCAACAGCGGCGCAGTCGAACAAGCAAGAGGCGAAATATTCCTGCCCGCAGCAGGTAGCGAATTGACTCCCACACTGCCGACAGATATTAGTGCCGGGACGATTCTCGAACAGCCACTGAGCGATCGAATTACCAGCCAGCAGCCCCTGCGCGGAGTCAGATCCCCCGGCGCTGCTACAGTAACTCTCGGTGGGGGTGGACAGCTAGCAGCCCCCCAAGTGGTCGGCGCCGTCAACCGCATCCGCTTTGAAGCAGAACGCATCGAACTGCTGCCAGACGGCGCGAGGGTAGCAACCAACATTCGGCTTACTAACGACCCGTTTTCCCCCCCGGAATTTGAATACAGGGCCCGGACGGCGACGATTAGAAGGATTTCGCCCACGGCAGAGGAATTAGTCACAACGAAACCCCGCTTGGTGTTCGACAACCGAGTGAAAATACCCGTGTATCCCCGCAGGCAAGTGTTTGACAGCAGGCAGCAGAGCGGCCCGTGTTTGACCTTTGGCTACGACGGAGGCGAACGCGGCGGTTTGTATGCCGAGTGCGGTTTTGAGGTGTTGCAAAACGGGCCGGTGCGGCTGACTCTGACGCCCCAAATTTACCTGCAGCGTCTCGTGGCAGAGAACGGCGGCAATCCGTTTTCTCCCGACAGCTACGGGCTGAAAGCGAGGTTGGGCGCTAGTCTGGGCCCGCGTACCAGGCTGGACGGATCGGCAATATTTCTGAGTTTTGAAAATTTCCCGAACTTGCCGGAAGACAGCTTTCGGGGCAATTTGCGCCTGCGACAGTCGATCGGCACTCACACTCTGGCCGCAGAATACAGTTATCGCGATCGACTGTTTAACGGTTCTCTGGGCTTTCAAACCGTGCAGAGCAGCCTGGGGGCAGTCCTGACTTCCCCAGTCATCCCACTCGGAGGCACGGGCATCAATCTCAGCTACCAAGCTGGGTATCAATTTATCAATGCTGACACCGATCGACCAGACTTGCTCGAACCAGTGCGGGAAAACAACCGCATCGATCTGGGCCGTTCCCAAGTTAGCTTTGCCTTGAGTCGCGGCTTCAACTTGTGGGAGGGCGAACCGCTGCCCCGCACTCCCACCCAGGGTTTGAGGTATACGCGGACGCCGGTGGTTCCTTTCTTGCAACTAGCCTTGGGACTCCGGGGAGTTGGTACTTATTACAGCAGTGGCGATCGACAAAATTCCCTCGCCCCCAGCGTCGGCATTCAAGGGCAGTTCGGTCATTTCTCCCGCCCTTTCCTCGATTACACTGGGTTTAACGTGACTTATACCCAAGTGGGGCGCGACGGTGTATCGCCGTTTTTATTCGATCGCCTAGTAGATTTGAGAGTCCTGTCTTTTGGACTTGTCCAGCAAGTTTACGGAGGCTTTCGAGTTGGATTTCAAAGTGCTATTAATTTAGAAAGCGGGGAAACAATCAGTACGAATTACACTCTAGAATACAGCCGCCGCAGCTACGCAATCATTTTGCGTTTTAATCCTGAGCGTCAAGTCGGCAGCCTGACTTTTAGAATTAGCGACTTCAACTGGAATGGGACTCCCCAACCTTTTTCCGGGGACGCGCGAACTGTAGAAGGAGGAGTGCGTTTATCTGATTAATTCAATTGGTAATTGGTAATTAGTGATTGGGAATTGGTCATTGGGAATTGGTCATTGGGAATTTTGAACCAACCGTCAACAGAAAACAGTCCACAGAAAACAGTCAACAGTCAACAGTCAACAGACAACACATGACAGAAGTGACCGCAATATCTGCACAAGCAGCGGCTCTGCTGGTTCACTACGGTTTTGACCTAGGTGGCAAAAAAGCCGAGAAATTGGCGGGTGAATGGCTGACCAAGTATCCCGGCTATTGGCTGCGTTTAGCAGTGGTTGAAGCGCTTTATCAAGGGCGCTACAAGGCTGTTTCTGTGGGACAGCTATTGAGTATGTGGCATCGGATAGGTCAACCTCTCTATCATTTCAATCGCGAGTTTGAACGCTTGGTATGCAATAATTTTCCTCAAAATTTAACGGGGGAAAGTGCTGCTCAACTGTCACCGGAAGATATACTTTTATCGCACCAGGAACCGGAAGTAAGTGCCGCAGAGTTAGATTTGCGTGGGCCGTCAGAGGCGCAACTGGATGTGGCGCTTCAAGCAGAAGTCCCAAACACAGAGGCCCAGGAAACAGGAAAATTACCTGCTGCCGACGATCGCACAAAAGAAAATACAGAATTTGTAGTATATGAAGATGTGGCTGTTACTGCCCTCGCCGATCGAGCCGAAGTTGAGCACAAATTAGCGGACAAACCTGTGGCAAAATCATTCCCAGTTGTCAAACACACTGATTTTCATACCAAGTTAAAAGCGATTGCCAGAGAAGGCCGAAGAAAGAAGGGAGAAAGCAGAAATAGAGTGTAAACTTTGGGAACTATATAGTTATTTTTCACTTTTCACTTGGGGCACTTACTCCCATCCGAATTTCCGAACAAAAAGAAGCTTGTTCCGTACCGTTAGCTTGCTTAACAACGCTAGTCCGCAGCCGCAAATTGGGCATGAGATACCACAGCCTTTCTTCCGCATGGAGGGTGTCTGATTCTGTAATCAATGTCAGCACGTCGTCGCCCATCACGTAGCGACTATTACCCTTGTCTTGCAACACTTTGCCTTCGCTTGGATTGTCGGGATTTGGTACGATCGCTAGTATTGTAGAACCGATTTGTTTAGCTTGGTCGCGATCGGGAATACCGTCCCAACTAATCCGAACGCTAGTTAGCTTAGTTGAAGCCGGGTTAATCGAGTGTTGTTGGCAAAGTTTAACGACTGCTGCATCGCTAGCTGTCAGTATTTCTATTTTGAGGTCGGATTTACCTGCCTGCAATTCCCCAGAATGGAGATTGTGTACGGTACGCTGAGAAAACCATTTACCTGCACTTAACTCGAAAAACTCGATAACATCCATGAAATTTGTCTCTAAAGTCAATACTGCTTTATTTGCGATCGTGACTTGCGCGCTATGGAGTCAGAAACCCGGTTTCTTCCTACGTACCTAGCGGTCAAACCAATGATTTTGTCTAGAAACCCGGTTTAATAGTGCAAGTCCTTTTCTATATTTTAGAGGAAGGGGGCGCACCTGCAAAGCTTTCTGAGAGCTTTAGGTGAAACAGATTGCAGATGCCGCCCTGGTAGCAAACCCAACCAGGGGGACATCTGCCTCCCTGATGTGGCCGACTTGAGAGAAAATTAGAGCATCCGCCATCATGTTTCGTTATAAAAAGTCTTTTTCGCACTTTCAATAGGATTGCGATACCTGAAAATTTTTAGCTTGAGAGTGTTTATCGATCGACCATTGCCCAAAGAGCCGCTATGTTAAGAAAAACAAAGATATATGTCAGCTTTTGTCGCTCAATCGGTAAATTGGGCGTTGCTGAGTTGAATTATATTGGCCGCGATTTATTGTAATCGCACTGCTTGAAAATTCTCAAAGCAGACTTCGACTAAAAAACAAGCAATTCATCGAACCATCACCAAACCGAGGACAGCAAGCCTATAGCACATAGCATTCAAATATGTCATGCTAAGTCTAAGAGAAAAGATTCTCGATCGGCTTTTCGGTAGGGTGCAGCTAGCGATCGTATACATTTAAAGAACACATCCGTAAATTTATGACCGAGTTTAAACAAGGGCTGGATCAAATCCAGCCCGCAGAACAGACGAACTACCTGGGAATATTGCCCAGTCAGCTAGCAGCGACTTCAGACTCCGAAAAATTATACAGCTTACTAACAGATTACAATTTTATTAAAGCCAAGCTGTCAGCATCGGGAGTACAGGCGCTAATAGAAGATTACGATTTAGCAACAAGTCCCGATATTATTTCAGACCAAAAAGCCGAACGACTCAAATTAATCCAAGAAGCAATTCGGCTGTCAGCCCACATTCTAGCCGCAGATAAAAGCCAACTAGCCACCCAACTAATAGCCCGCTTGATGCGCTTTGAAAGTCCAGAAATTCAAGCCCTGCTAGCACAGGCAAAACATCAAACAACCCCCTGGCTGCGACCGCTAACGCCCAGCTTTACCCCTCCCGGCGGGAGATTGCTGCGTACCCTCACCGGACATACAGACTGGGTACAAGGTGTAGCAATCACCCCCGACGGCAAGCGGGCAATTTCTGCGTCCTCCGACCACACTCTTAAAATTTGGCACTTAGAAACAGGAGAAGAACTTGGCACCCTCAAAGGTCATCTTACCTACGTCAATGCTGTAGCTGTAACCCCCGACGGTACTAAAGTAATTTCCGGTTCTTGGGACAATACAATTAAAATTTGGGATTTAGAAACAGCGACAGAAATATTTACCTTTGCAGGCGATACTTTTGCCGTAGAAGCAGTAGCAGTAACTCCCGACGGCAAGCGAGTAATTTCAGGTTCTTGGGATGGCAGTATTAAAGTTTGGGATTTGACAAGCAGGGAAGTAATTTTTAACTTCAAAGGTCACAGCAGTTTTGTCCAGTCCGTAGCAGTAAGTCCTGATAGCAAACGGTTAATTTCCGGGTCGGGAGACAACAGCATGAAAGTCTGGAACATAGAAACCGGAAAAGAACTTTTTACTCTCACCGGTCATACAGACTGGGTAAAAAGTGTAGCCGTTACTCCCGACGGCGAAAAAATAATTTCCGGCAGCTACGACGAAACTGTTCAAGTCTGGAGTTTGTCAGAAAGAAAGCAACTTTTCACTTTAGGAAAACACAGCAGTTTCGTTCAAGCTGTGGCTGTTACCCCCGACGGCAAACGGGTAATTTCGGCTGCCGGCGACAAAACGCTGAAAGTTTGGAATCTCGAAACAAAAGAAGAACTTTTCACTTTTACCAATCACATAGCCCCAGTGAATGCTGTGGCCGTTACCCCGGACGGCAAGAGGATAGTTTCTGGTTCCTCTGACAAAACTCTCAAAGTTTGGCACTTAGAAACAGGCAAAGAAAATTTATCATTTGCAGGTCACGATGACTGGGTAAATGCCGTAGCAGTGACGGCGGACGGTACGAAAGCGATTTCCGGTTCAGGAGACAACAGCATTAAAGTCTGGAATCTCAAAAAGGGACAGGAAATTTTAACTATTTCGGGGCATCAAGATTGGGTAAAAGCGATCGCAATCACACCGGATAGCAAGCGAGTAGTTTCGGGTTCCGGCGACAAAACTGTGAAAGTTTGGGATATAGAAACCGGAAAAGAAATCTTTACTTTCACGGGTCACACAGACTGGGTAAATTCTGTGGCAGTGACGCCAGACGGAACGATGGCGATTTCCGGTTCTGGAGACAAAACTATTAAAGTTTGGAATCTAGAAACAGGAGAGGAAGTTTTTACTTTTTTAGGTCATGAGGACGGGATAAAAGCTGTGGCAGTTACTCCCGACAGCAAGCGGGTTATTTCGGCTTCCGGCGACCAAACTCTGAAAATTTGGAGTTTGGGTAAAGAAAAGAATATTTTGGCAAATTTCTGGAATTTAGCCGTCAAAAATCTACTTTTCACTCTCAAAGGTCATGAGAGTTTTGTGAATGCTGTGGCAGTTACGGCGGATGGCAAATGGGCGATTTCAGGAGGGCGGGAACAGAATTTGAAAGTTTGGGATTTGTCAAGTAGAAAAGAAGTTTTTACTTTGGCAGGTCATGCAGATGCGGTAACATCGGTGGCGACTATGGGAACAAAGGCAATTTCTGTTTCGGACGATAATACTCTCAAAGTTTGGGATTTGTTAAGTCGAGAAGTAATTGCTAGTTTCAGCGGAGATAGTGCTTTGAAAGCTTGCGCTATTGCACCGGATGGGGTGACAATCTTAGTGGCGGAAGCTTCGGGACAGGTGCATTTTTTGAGGTTAGAAGACGGGAAATAGTCATTAGTCATTAGTCATTATGCCGATCGCACTTTTGCTAAAATTTAAAAGTGCGATGGTCTTTTCCCCCATCTAGTTTACAATTGTTCCGGGTCAATTCCCATCGATCGCAGTCTTTCTGCTAGGACAGCAGCCCGCTGTTCAGCTTGTTCTGCCCGCAGTCGTTCTTGTTCCAAGCTGCGAGAAACATCCTCATAACTTGTAAACGGTTGGCCGTCAGGGCGATAAATTTGCAACTCTTCACCCGACAAATCAAAGCGAATTCCCAGTCGGGGACTGACCCAATTTTCGATCGCATCAATTACGTCCAAACGCCCCTGTGAACGCATCCAACCGCTGAAATCGTTGCGTTCCGGGTCGTACAGGTAATATTCCTCTACCCCGTGGCGATCGTAAAATACCTGTTTTTTATTCATTTCTGTTAGCCTGTTACCGGGAGAAAGAATTTCAAACACTACTTGTGGCGCGATATTTTCTTCTTCCCACTGCTTGTAAGAACCCCTATCTCCTTTCGGTCTGCCCAAGACTACCATCACATCCGGGCCGATAGAAGTTTTGTTATCTCCTTCAACAGGATACCACAGCAAATTTCCGGCGACAAATACATTCGGGTCATCCGCAAATAGCCACGCTAAATTTTGTTGAATGATGAGTATCCAGCGAAATTGTTTGGTATTGTCTGACATTGGTTCGCCGTCGCTGTCGGGGTAAATTACATCAGGTTTTTGAGGAGACTTAAGTTGAGTTACCATAACTGTTGTCCGGGGTTAGGGACTGTTTAATTTAATTTTAGCTTGTAGGAAGAGTGAAAAGTGCGATTAAGAGCGGGATAGCTAAGCCGCGCGTACTTTCTCAATACAATAACCTATTCATATTTCTCTCTCTTCTCTTCCTCTGCGCCCTCTGCGCCCTCTGCGGTTCATAAAAAAAATCTCACTCAGCAGCGAAAATAGGGCAGACACCGCCCGCCCTACAAAACTACTTCCTCAGCAACTTCACCCCGCGAATCGAATAATCCAAAAGCTCAATTGGGTGCATCAAAGTAACTGTTTTTCCCTGCAACTCCAAATGCTTCTTAATTTGCAAAGAACAACCCGGATTAGAAGAAGCAATCAACTCCGCCCCAGTATTCAGCAAATTCTCCACCTTTTGCACACCCAACTCATCAGCAACCTCCGGCTGAAGCATATTGTAAACCCCCGCACTCCCGCAGCACAAAGCCGCATCCACAGGTTCTTTTAACTTCACCCCAGGGATTTGTTGCAGCAACTGACGCGGCTGCAAACTAATCTTTTGCCCGTGCAACAAATGACAAGCATCCTGATATACAATTGTCAAATCTCCCTCAATCAAAGGATTGAGTTTCGCCGTAATTCCCGCACTTGCCAAAAACTCTTGCACGTCCTTAACATTAGCAGCAAATTTCTCAGCTTTCTCCCGATAATCAGGGTCATCCGTTAAAATGTGACCGTATTCTTTCAAAGTATGGCCGCACCCAGCAGCGTTGATAATCACAAAATCAACACCCGTATTTTCAAAGCTATCAATCATTTGTCTCGCCAAGGCTTTCGCCTGTTGGGCTTGGCCTTGGTGTTCCGGCAAAGCAGCACAGCATCCCTGACTTTTAGGAACCACAACCTCGCAACCGTTAGCCGTCAAAACACGCACAGTAGCCTCATTAACTGGCGAAAATAACAGCCGCTGCACGCAGCCTAAAATCACGCCGACTCGATAGCGTTTCTCCCCTTGTGCCGGAATTACCTCTGGTAAATTATCCCGGAAAGAATCGACAGTAACTTTCGGCAAAATTGATTCCATCGCCGCCAAGCGGGGAAAGACTTTTTTCAGCAAACCTGTTTTGCGGACAAGTTTTGGCAGTCCTAATTTTTGATAAATAAATAGCGGTACCAGCAAAGGCCGCAATCTGTGAGGATAAGGGAAGAGATTAAAAATCAGAGTGCGAATTACATTGTCGGAAAAAGTGCGTTCCTGATTTCTAGTAACTTGGTGGCGAGTAGCGGAAATTAACTTGTCGTATTGAACTCCAGACGGACAAGTTGTAACGCAGGCCAAACAGCCCAAACAAGTATCGAAATGCTGCGAGGTTGCTTCGTTTAAAGGTGCGTCGCCTTCGTTAATTGCATCCATTAAATAAATGCGGCCTCTGGGGGAATCCATTTCTTTGCCGAGTACGCGATAACTCGGACAAGTTGACAAACAAAAGCCACAGTGTACGCAAGTGTCGATTAATTTCGGATCGGGCGGATTGTTCGCGTCGAAACCTGGGATTTCGAGGGTTTGTAATTGGGGATTTTGTGCTAGAAAATTGCTTTCTTTTGCAGGTCTTAAATTGTCGCTGGGAAGTTGAGATTTTTCTGAAGTTTGCATATATGGGAGAAAGTTCGGCAACGAGCAATGTACGGGATGTAACGGATGTAACGGATGTCAGTCCGATGGAAGTCGGAAGAAGAAAGAAGGAATAAGAAAAAAAGTTTAGTTATCTAGGAGAGAAGTCAGAAGCAATCGATTGCTTATATTTCAGCAATTAAGAAAAGAACTTCCTAACAGTCAGGCGCGGTTGCTATGCTTAGCAAGCCTAAATCCATCAAGCAAACAAAACTTCTCTTCTTTTCTCTTTCTTCGCGGTCTTCGCGCCTTCGCGGTTCGTTAAAAAACAAATCTGGTTCACAAATGACATAGACCGGGATTCAAGAAATACCCAACTCCTGACTATAAACTTTAAACTAAATACCGCTGATAAAACGATCGGGACTCAAAAGATTTTCCGGGTCAAACTGCTGTTTGATCCGGCGCATTAAATCGATCGCACTTCCAGTATAGCCCCAAACATCTAACTGTTGCTTGATATCGGTCGGCGCTGCTAAAACAGTCAGAAAACCGCCTTTAGCTTCGCACCCTCTGCGTACCTGCAACAACGTATCCGCCGTCGCATTCTCAAACCGCAAAACCCCCAAACCGCTGCCTGCATGAATCCAAGCGTTCTGTATCGGCAATGTGTTAATTGCCGTTACAGCTTCCGACGGTCTGATTCCTATTTTGCAAATAATTGCCGACTTTGTGCCAGAATCCCACATTGTTTCTGGCAATCTTTGCCATAACTGATTCTCATCATTTTCGCCGTAGCTAGTGCCTTGCAAACCCAACTTTTCGCCAACTTCCAGCAAGCGGGCTGATTGTTGTTTAACACTTGGGGCGATACTTTGAAATCTGACGATTAATCCCGTGCCCTTTCCTAAGCCTAATTTTGCGACTAATTCAGGTGACAGCAAATCAACGGCACTTGGTGTCAAAGCAGAGGATAATAAGATTTGAGCCGTTTGGGACAAAGCATTAATTTCCCCTGTCAGCACTACGGTTCCCGATGATTCAGGCAGCGGATAAACTCGGAAAGTTACTTGACTTATGACGCCCAATGTGCCGTAAGCACCAGTAAACAGTTTCATCAAGTCGTAACCGGCGACATTTTTAACAACTCGACCCCCGGCTACGGCAATTTTACCGTCCGATCGCACAAAGGTAATTCCCAATAGCAAATCTCTCACCCCCCGATAGCGATGCCGCAAGGAACCCGCATCAGCAGTAGCGACAATGCCGCCCAAAGTTGCCTGTTGCGGATATGCTGGATCGATCGGCAAAAATTGACCTGCTGCAGCTAAAATTTGTTGCAAATCCGCAAACTTCATCCCCGCTTCCGCAGTCACCGTTAAATCGCCCACAGCGTGTTCTACAAGCCGATTGAGGCGCGAAGTGCTGACAGCCACAAGCCCCGCTGCATCAGGAGATACCCTTAAATCCCCCTTAAAAAGACCCACTTTGACAACATCTTGCTCCCCCCTTTGTAGGGGCGGTGCCCCCGTGCCCGCCCTGGGCCGGGGGGGATCGGAGTCTAATTTAACTAAACCGCCCCAATCAAGTTTGCTGCCACTGCCACAAGGCAAGACTGCACAGCGATGTTGCTGTGCCCAAGCAATGACGGCCGCCAGTTCTTCCTGAGTATTGGGGTAAACAGTACAATCCATTTTCGTGTCGGGGGCAACTGCTTTTTCTACCCGTTCTTGCCAAAATGGCTCTGTATCTTGCCAGCGACAGATGCCAGCAGCCCCGACAATACTTTCTAATTCTTGTATGCTTACGTAATTTTCGGTAGAAAAAGATTTCATGAAGGTTATCAGACGCCCGGTAAAAAAAATTATCAAAACACTGCCTAAAACCATTAAATATTAATACGGGCCCGATATTCAAAACATGAAGAAACAAATGTCTCAAAACCGAATTTCTGTGGGAATTACCGGTCTCAACGAAGTGATTGGCGGCGGCCTGATTCCTCAACGCTCTTATCTGGTGCGCGGCGGCCCGGGTACTGGCAAGACTACACTGGGCTTTCACTTTTTGGCAGCAGGTGTGGCTCTGGGAGAAACGCCCCTGTTTATTACTTTAGGAGAACCGGAAGCGCAATTGCGGGCCAATGCCACAAGTCTCGGTTTTGATATGGAAGCGATGGCGTTCCTCGATTTGAGTCCATCCTCAGAATTTTTTACAGAAGTTCAGACTTATGATATTTTCTCCCCCTCCGAGGTGGAGCGAGAACCGACTACACAAAAGATTATCGAGCGAGTCCAAGCTGTCAAGCCACAACGGGTGTTTTTGGACGCAATCACTCAATTTCGCTACTTAGCTGCGGATGAGTTTCAGTTTCGCAAGCAAGTTTTGTCTTTTCTGCGGTTTTTAGTCGAAGGGGGGGCGACGGTGGTGTTTACCTCCGAAGGCACTTCAAGTGCTCCCGATGACGATTTGCAATTCATCAGCGACGGGGTAATTTATTTAGAACTGCGCCCTGAAGGACGCGCCCTGACTGTCACCAAGCTGCGAGGCTCTAACTTCCGCAGCGGCCGCCATTCGCTGCGCCTGACTCAGGCTGGTATGGAGGTATTTCCGCGACTGCTTCCAGACAACTTTCAACAGGATTTTGTTGCTGAAGCAATTTCTTCTGGGGTTCCAGAAATTGACGAACTGCTGCACGGGGGACTGGAACGGGGGACTGTGACGGTGATTAGCGGGCCTAGCGGCGTGGGTAAAACGACGGTGGGGATTCAGTTTATGAAGGAAGCCGCAGGAAGGGGGGAGCGATCGGTAGTTTACATTTTTGAGGAGTCAAGTTCTACTCTGCTGCGCCGCTGCGAATCAGTTAACATCCCGGTTGGGGCGATGATTGGACAAGGAAGCCTTTCGGTGATACCCGTGGAACCTTTGCTGTACTCGCCGGATCAGTTTGCCTGTATGGTACGGCAGGAGGTGGAGCAGGAAAAGACGCGGATTGTGATGATTGACAGTATTTCTGGCTATCAGCTTTCGATGCAGGGACAAGATTTGGTGAACAATTTGCACGCTTTGTGCAAGTATCTGAAGAATATGGGAGTCACCGTTATCTTGATTAATGAGGTAGAAGCCATTAGCGGAGATTTTCGGCTGACCGAGATCGGAATTAGCTATTTGGCGGATAATCTTCTGTTTATACGCTATCTGGAACGCCAATTGCATAATAGGACAGAAATCCGCAAGGCGATCGGAGTAATTAAAAAACGAGTCAGCAATTTCGAGAGAACTCTGCGAGAACTCGAGATTACTCGCTACGGAATCAAAGTCAGCAAACCGATAGCGGGGCTGCGCGGCATTTTGAGTTCGGCGCCGGTGTGGATTGAGGGGGGAGCGGATGAAGATTGAATCGGGGTTTGTCCTGCTGTTTCTGGGCAAGTGCAGCTAATTTCGCAGTCGTGAATCTACTAATGAGTAGGGGGCGCACCGCGCACCTCACCACTAGCCTAAGTCCTGGAAAACTTAAATATATTGGTAAATTTGTGTATTTTTCGACTTTTATCGTAGTGTAGTTTTTAATTCTATGAAATACAGTAGGGGTACAGGGTACGCGGCAGTGTCCTGTACCCCAGCATCTGTACTTCACTCAACTGAAAACCTATGTAATAGTTCGCCGACAAGTAAGCTAATTCCAGATAGAAAAAGAATCCAACTTTATGCCACATCCCAACCCATATATAATCACTCACTCTCCAATCTAAAATCTAAAATCTAAAATCTAAAATGGTATAACCCGTATTCACAGGAACCTGATAAATGACTGGCAAATCAATAATTTTAGCCGTAGATCGCAATCATCGAAACTTGGAACTATTAGCACAATTTCTTAACAAAGAAGGATACCAGATGATCGCGGCTTATAACTTTGAAGATGTTGCACAAGCTATCAGTCAGCCTGCTAGGATCGGGATGGCTTTAGTAGATATTTCTGGTTTCGATCGCCGGATTTGGGACTGCTGCGAACAACTGCGAAATCACCAAATCCCTTTTCTGATACTCTCGCCCAAACAAAGCGCTGCTATTGGGCACGAAAGCCTCTGCCACGGGGCTCGGAATATGTTGGTAAAACCTTTGATCGTTAGAGATTTGCTATCCATTGTGCACAGCTTGCTAGGAGAATCTGCGTGAGTCAAATTTTATTGCTTGTCGAACAGAAAGAAAATCGCCGCCTGTTATTAGAATGGCTAGCTGTTTACTATGAGGTATTGCTGCCAAACTCCACAGATAATAGTGAGGATTTTTTACCATTTAATCAATCTTTTGACCTGGGGATAATTGACGGTATTTCCCTGAAACGCCACTGGCAATGGGTGGCAGCCCAAAAACAGGCAGAACACCCGGTATGCTTGCCTTTTCTTTTGATTACATCCCGCTCGGATGTAGGGATGGCAACGCAATTTATTTGGCAAAGTATTGATGATTTGATTATCGCTCCGATCGAGAAGATTGAATTGCAAGCGCGGGTGGAGATTTTGCTGCGATCGCGCCAGTTGTCTTTAACTCTCAAATTGTCTCACGACCAACTCGATCGCACTCTGCAAACAGCCCAAGAACTCAATGAGATGAAAACATCTTTGCTGTACATGATTGCCCACGACGTTCGCAATCCTTTGAATTTCATCATCGGCACTACACAACTTCTTAGCAAGTACAAGTTGACATTAACAGATGAGAAAACACAAGAACTTCTAGACAAAACTCAAGCAGCCGCCAAAGGTATAGATTTGTTATTAGATGATGTTCTGCTGCTGGGGCGTGTTGAGTCAGGACAAGCCGGGTTTTGCTTGCTACCGCTAGACTTAGCAAAGTTTTGTAATGAGTTGGTAGGCGAATTTCAGAGCAGCCTGAAGCTGAAACCTGAAAATGATCGGGTGACGCTGATTTTTGTGAATCACCATCAATCGGCTATGGCGTGTTTGGAGGTAAGCTTGCTCCGGCGAATTCTGGGCAATTTGCTGTCCAATGCTATTAAGTATTCTGCCCCCAATACCGAAGTAATTTTTGAATTAAAAGTTACTGAAACCGAGGCTATTTTTTCGGTACAGGATGCAGGAATTGGCATACCTTTAGCAGACCAAGGACGGCTTTTTGATTCATTTTACCGGGCTAAAAATGTCGGTCGAATTCCCGGTACTGGACTGGGGCTGAGCATTGTTAAAAAATGCGTGGACTTGCACGGTGGCGAAATTACGTTGAGCAGTGAAGAATGTGTGGGCAGTACATTTACAGTAACACTGCCGATCGCAAAACCAGGAAAAAAGCAAATCTCGCCTGCAACGCCTTAAACTAGATGCAGGCTTTTTCTTGGGATTTCAAGACGGGATTTTTCACAGGGATAATGTATGGCTGGTTTCTCATTTTTATTACGGACTCGATGGGACGCTTTTGATGGCTTTTTCGTGGGGAATTGCAGCGGAAATTAATCAGGAGCGATCGCACCGCTGGCGGAAAATTCACACTGGTTTAAACTGCATAGCGCTGCTGCTATTTCTCTGTCAAAGAGTAATATCATGTCCGATCGATTGACCATAATATCCCGGCCGGGGCGGGTTTTTGAGATTGTCAATTATTGGCAGATATTGTTGGTGAACCCGCCCCTACATGATTTTGGGCGAAGCGAAGCGGAGGGAATCGACCGGACATAATATAACGGGTTATCGCACTTTTTTGGAAATTCGTTTAAGCGGGCAAAAATAACTCATTTATCGCTGCGATTTCAAAAATTAAACTTGTCCGAAACCAGCGCCAAAATACAGTAAAATACTTTTTTTTATGCTACTTGTTACTTTTTTATACGGACTAATTCAAAGTTCTAAAGGAGCAATAGCGTTCAACAAATTTTCTAGGATAAATCGCAGCAAAGATTGAGTTGCTAATATTAAACCTAATCGAGCTTGGGCGAGTTGTGGCTGTTCTATTTTAACTTCTCCCCAAATTCGGCACTGGCTGTAAAAAATCTGAAATGCTTCGCTCAAACTATTGGCTAATTTGAAATAATTGACAGGTTGTTCGCGTTTTTTTACCTCAAAATTAGGATATAAATTGTCTAGCACTGTTAACAGTTGGGATATTAAACGGCGTTCTGCTGGATGCACTAACCGCAGTCGATCGCCCTCGTCAATCCAAGGGATAGGATTTGGACTCGCCAGCGACCAAATTTGCGGCGCTGTAGCGACATCGGGCTGCGCGATCGCAATTATCCGATCGCGGTGGGCCATTCGCAGCAGGGAACAGCAGCGCGCGTGGCTGTACTGAATGGGAAACAGTCGATCGGCAGACACAACAGGGGATAATACTCTAGATTCTGGAACTGGGAGGTTCGTTTGAGCTAAACGCTGCAACCAGACGGCTAAACCTGCATCAGTCAACTCCAACTCAATAATTCCCGCCGGCGCTAGTTTAACGGCGAAATCTGGGTAGCACAGCGGTTCGAGAGTTTCGGCCAACTCGGTCGCGATTGTCTGCGGTGTCTGCTGCCAAGTTTTAGCCAATTTCAGGGCGATCGCAGACACGTACAGCACCCGCGCGCTATCTTTACTCCGATTTAACGGAAATATTGCACCATTCTCAATAAGCTTTTTATGGGCGGGCAGGATGCCCACCCCACAATCAAATTCACTCTTTGTGGAACAGGCATCTTGGGCGGGCAGGATGCCCACCCCACAACCAAATTCACTTGTTGTGGAACAGGCATCTTGCCTGTTCTTGAGAACAAATTCATCTCTTGTGGAATGGGCATCTTGCCCGTTCTTGAGAATGGTGCCACCTATGAGATTTAATGGAATTTTCCCTAGTGCCTCTTGCTGGCCGATCGCCCTTTGGAACCTGGAAAGCAAGAAACACTTCACTGTAACTTCCGGGCACTGCTCCATATTTGCTGTATCCATATCGGCTCATCCTACCGTAAGAGCAACGATCGACTGTTACCGCTTGCACTTTTCTTGTACGTTAAACTGCTGATCTCAGAGATAGTCGATCGGCTCCCCCGGACGAGGCTACATCGAATTAATCGGCTTTATAGCGATTTTTTTGCTAAATATACAATAATTTACGACAAATTTTTTGCTGAACTATACCATTTTGATGTATTTTTTGCTACATTAAATATTTCGGTAAAACTAAGAAAAGTCAGCACAGTTAAGAAGCGTGCAAGCTCGATCGGGGGTTGGTTGTCTCACTTGGTATCGCACTGCTGGCAGAAGCTGTTTTTCTCACTCTTAAATATATCCCAGAGCCTCACTTATGCAATCAACTTCCACATCTGTAGAGACTATCGATCGACCGTTTATCACTTGGCAGCGAATTATCGACTGGGCCCAGGAACACTACCGCTGCCGGACTTTTAGCAAAGACGAGCGGATTCCCGCAAGACCCGGACTGCTGTATTTAGTCCAGAAAGGTTCTGTGCGGCTCGTAGGCAGTGCTCAAGTTAGCGCTGCTGCGGGGAAGTCGAAATCCGCTGACAAAACTACAGAAGAAGCTTTTTTGGGCTTCGTTGGCGCCGGTCAGCCCTTTGAACTGGTTGCTCAGTCTCCGTTTACTCTCCAAGCTTACGCCCACGCCGATCAAACTCACGTAGTGTGGATGTATTGGCACGACTTGGATAATTGGCCTCACTTTCGTAGGGAAATTTTGGATGCGTTTCGCTACCAACACCAGCGGAAACTTCTCTGGCTGAGCACTTTGGGACAGCGCCGGACGATCGACCGACTGCTGGGATTTCTCACTTTGTTGATCGAAGAGTTCGGCGAACCTTACATAGGTGACGGCGAACCGGATGTGGTTCGGGGCTACCGACTGCCTTGGACATTGACTCACGCTCAAATTGGCAGCGCAATTGGCTCAACGCGGGTGACGGTGACGCGCTTGATGGGTAAGTTGCGATCGAAAGGTTTGATTAATACTGAGGATGATAATTTAATCTGTTTGCCTGCTAAGTCTAACCCCCAAAAGACAAAAAACCAAAAGCAGGAGGTAGAAGATTCCTTGGATGATTCCCTGGATGATGAAGATTCCCTGGATGATGAAGATTCCCTGGATGATGAAGATTCTCTCGAAGAATCTGCATAAAATCCTGCGGGAAATTGCCAACAAACAGCACGTCACTATTAGTTTTGGGCAGTCGCGCTCGATGGCTCGACAGTGTAGGATAAATTGTGTAAACTTTTCCTGTTCTCGAAAGGTGCGACTGACAATGACCGATGACAAGCCAAAATCTTCAATCCCGAACAATCAGCAACGGGTGGTATTCTGCGACTTTGACGGCACGATAACTGTTGAAGAAACTTTTGTGGCAATGCTCAAGCATTTCGCACCGGAACTGTCGTCTCAACTGATGCCAGAAATATACGCTAGAAGGCTGAGTTTGCGATCGGGAGTGCGGCAGTTACTAGAGTCTATTCCCTCGGAACGTTACGGGGAAATTGTGGAATTTTCTAGGGGAAAGCTGATGCGGCCGGGATTGGTGGAATTGCTGGATTTTTTGGACAAAAAAAAGGTAGATTTTGCGATCGTTTCCGGCGGTCTTCGGATTATGGTAGAGACGGTAATGGGCGATTTGGTACACCGGGCGAGGGTTATTTACGCTGTGGATGTGGACGCTAGTGGCCCTCGCTTGCAAGTCAATTCTGAGTTTGAAGGAGATGAGGAATTGGTGTCTAAGGTGCGGGTGATGGGCCAGCACCCGGCCGAGGAACAGGTGGCGATCGGAGATTCGCTAACGGATTTTAATATGGCTTTGCAGGCTTCGTCGGTGTTTGCGCGCGATCGGCTTGCCCAGTATCTAGACGAACAGCAAAAGCCTTATACTAAATGGGATAATTTTTTTGATGTGTTGGAAAATTTGTCCCAAAAATGGAATTGAAACTATCGCCTTTCTCAGGTAATATAAATTCCGTTTGCATCGGTATTGTATGATGTTAAATTTTGTAGGGGCGGGTTCACAAACAATAATTGCCCATAATAGACAATATAATAAACCCGCCCCCGTGCATATAAGTCCGATGCTACCGGATTTGATATAAGGTACGCAGTGCACTACGTTTAGATAAACCAGCGCAATTCCTATTAACGTAAAAAGTAGATTAAAAACTGAGGATTTGTCAAGAATGAGTGGTGATTTGAGATCGGATTTAATTGCAGCAGCCAAACATTTTTACGATCGCGGTTGGATGGTTGGGACTGCTGGGAATCTTTCAGCCCGCTTACCAGATGGCACTTTCTGGATTACTGCTAGTGGCCGCGCGAAAGGGCAGTTAACTGAACAAGATTTTATCAGAATGAACTTAGACGGCGCAATTGTCGAGCAACCTGTTGCTGACAGCCGCCCTTCCGCCGAAACCAGCATTCATTTAGCCGTTTACAATTGTTTTCCAGACGCGAAAGCTTGCTATCACGTCCACTCCATCGAGGCAAATTTAGTTTCTCGGCTAACCGCAGGAGATGCAGTGCCTTTACCGGCGATCGAAATGCTGAAAGGTTTGGGAATGTGGGAGGAAAACCCGCAAGTGTCGATACCCCTCTTTACAAATTATTTAGAAGTCCCTAAGATAGCCAAGGAAATTTGCGAATTTTTTGCCATTTCTGCGCCCTCTGTACCCGCTTTGTTAATTCGCGATCACGGCATTACAGTCTGGGCAGAGTCGCCAGCCGCCGCCTACAATTACGTAGAAATTGTAGAATACATTTTTCGCTATACGATCGCAGCCCGCCAATTAAATTTAGATTTGAAATTTTAGATTTTAGATTAAGCGGTGCATGGATTCGGAGGCTTGGGGATTTGAGATTAGCAAACGAGAAAATATTCAGAATAGGCAACAATTATGGCGAAATATACCAGAATTTTATCCATAGATGGAGGCGGAATTAGAGGAATTATTCCAGCGCAAATTTTAGTTAGCGTTGAGTCAAAGCTGCAACAAAAAAGTGGCAACCCTGATGCGAGAATAGCTGACTATTTTGATTTAATCGCCGGCACGAGTGCAGGAGGAATTTTAACTTGCATCTATTTGTGTCCCGATGCCGAAAATCCCACCAGACCTCGGTGGGCAGCCCAAGACGCTGTTAATTTTTCGATTGAGAGTGGCCGCGACGTTTTTCAGACTTCATTGTGGCAAAAAGTCAGATCTCTAAATGGTGTGAGAGATGAGAAATATCCCAGCGAGCCCTTAGAAAAATTATTTTGGGAAAATTTTAGAGATTGCAAACTCAGCGAACTGCTAAAACCTTGTTTAATTTCCAGTTACGACATCGAAAGGAGAAAAGCTCACTTTTTCGATCAAATAGATGCTAAAGAATATCCAGCCGAAGACTATTTTATTAGAGATATCGCCAGAGCCACATCGGCAGCTCCCTCTTATTTTGAGGCTTCTAAAATCTATTCTTTTAGCAATGAATGCTACGCTTTAATTGACGGGGGAGTCTTCGCCAACAATCCCGCACTTTGTGCTTATGCAGAAGTTAGAAATAAATTCAGAATTCCTGACAATGACTCCTACCGAGGCCCGAAAGCAAAAGATATGGTAATTTTATCCTTGGGAACCGGAGAAGCTCAGAAAAAATACCCCTACGAAAAAGTAAAAAATTGGGGTCAAATTGAGTGGGTAGAGCCTTTGATTAATATCATGATGACGGGAGTTGCTGAAACTGTAAATTATCAACTAATTCAAATTTATGATGCGGTTGAAAGACCGAATCAATATTTGAGAATTACTCCCGATTTGAGCCACGAACAACCGCTGCCGATTGATGATGCCTCGGAAGAGAAGATATCGGCACTGCTGAGAATTGGCAAGGATCAAGCCGAAAAGAATAATGAACAGTTAGATAAGTTTATCGACTTGTTACTTGCTCCCGTAGTCCTAGGATTTTAGATTTTAGTCATATTGTAGGGTGGGTTGGGCGCGGCGATTAAGTTAAGTCACCAATAAATAAATCTTAAACCGCGCCTAACCCACCAACCGCAGGGCCCAGAGACAAAAAATATATGTTGACAAATCGTGCAATAATTGCTGTAGGATTGCCGAAAATCTCTATTTAGCAGTGCTTCGCCCTGTTTGCAATTAATCGCGAGCCCTCCGTCAGTGGTTAAGAAATACCAAGAAAAGCGCGATCGACATTTAGATGAAACCTTCAATAACAGGTGGTTTCAGCGGTTTTTTTTGACGTTGTTCCTGGGGGGCCAAGTGCTGCTACGCATACTCCAAGGCAAAATTGACCGTCGCAAAATCATGGAACATTTAGTAACAGTAGGCCTGGATTCTTTCCGATCCGTGCTGCTAATAGCCTTTTTTGGCGGCATGATTTTTACATTTCAATCCGCCAGAGAATTGGTTCGCTTTGGGGCGGTTGGGGCGATGGGAGGTGCGTTTGCTGTGGCATTTTGTGGCGAATTAGCACCACTTTTAACGGCGGGCGTGGTGGCGGGACAAGTAGGTTCGGCCTTTGCGGCGGAGATAGGAGAAATGCAGGTGACGGAACAAATAGACGCCCTGTATATGTTAAGAACAAATCCGGTTGATTATTTAGTAGTGCCGAGGGTGATAGCTTGCTGCATCATGCTGCCGATTTTAACAATTTTTGCGGTAGCGGTGGGAATTTTGGGCGGGCTATTTGTAGCGGTTCATTTTTATAATTTGGAACCGTCGGTATTTTTGGAATCGGTGCGGACTTTTTTGGGGCCTGGGGATTTAGTAACTGTGGTGATTAAAAGTTTTATTTTTGGGTTGATAATTGCCCTTGTCGGTTGCGGTTGGGGATTGACGACGGTGGGCGGAGGGAAAGGAGTAGGCCAAGCTGCAACGGCGGCGGTGGTAACTTCTTGGGTGTTGATTTTTGTAGCAGATTTCTTTTTATCGTTGTTGATATTTCACGAGTTGAGGATGCTCAAAGGTTGATAATCTTGGCGATTATAGCAGGATTCAGGAGTCAAGACGCTTAAATATTAAGGGTTTGAACAATCATCAACCCGAATGCCACCAGGATTTCTATAAAATAACATGAATATTTTTTTAACCGCAGATGAACGCAAATAAACGCCGATAAAATTGCATCAGCGTTCATCCGTGTTCATCCGCTGATATCTGCGGTTTAAAACTCTCAACTTCAGATGGTAGATTGGAGAAGGAGAAAGGAGGGCGATACACTCGAATTGCCTGGATTGGAACTTTCCCATCTGTTTCGGGGACGATTTCGAGGGTGTGTTTGGAGTTGCTCAAATTCTGAGCCAATGTTGTAGAATACTCGCGGCTTGAATCTGTAATTTGTGGAGGAACGTATGAATCAACAAACATTGGTCGCACTTGCCAGGAAATTTCAAAGCCTTTAGGCGTCGGTTTTTTAGACTCTTCATAAGAATTTTTCAGCCACCAGTTTCTCGGTTCAATCACGACGCGGCCAGAGTTTGAGACAAACATTTCGTCGTTTGTACCGCTGCCGTCGTAACCTGTTTTAGAACCTACAACGTCAAATTTAAACTTGCTGGCGTCGCTGTTAATCTCAGTAATCACGGCTTTCCAATCTTCGACGATTAGCGGTTTTTGACTGGATATTTGGATGATTGCTGGCAAACCGACGCCAAGAGTAACGCTAGGTCTGGTGATGCTGTAAAGTTCAGGAAATTCTGAGGGTTTTTTGCCGTCGATCGCAATTCTAGCAGAAATTGCTTTGCCGTTGAAGGTTTTATCGGCGATCGCATCTATTCTATTTCCTTCAAATTCTAAAACCAACTTGCCATCTTGCCATTTAACATCGGTGCCAACTGTATAGGTTTTCACTAAATCCTGCGGCGGTTGAGGAGAATTTGGCTTGTATCGCAGATGCGGTTTTATCAGGGCCGCTAGGAGAAAGTTTCCCCAATCGTTGAGGTGAATGCTGTCGCTCAATAGCTGTTGTGGCTGCAAGCGATTGTCTTTCAAATACCTGCGCCAAGGTTCACGAATTTCGGCTATTTCGCAGCCGTATTTATCGGCCAACTCCGGCAGCCATTTAGTAGAATGAGTGTTGTGCCATTCGTATCTTTTGACTGAATTTGGATCGTCGCTGTTGCCTGTAGGCATCCAGTCAAGATGGTCTGAATGCAAGAGTATTTCGCTAGCAGTGCGGCTGCGGACATTGGCAATTATGGCTTCGTAATCTTCACCGCCTCCGTAGACGTGAAAAATTAGCAAGTCTGGATAAAAAGGATACAAATCGTGTTCGCTGGGACGGATTAAAATCGGGGCGGCAAATCCTCCGATCGCCCGATTTTCCACAATCAAATCTGCATTGGGAAATCGCTGTCTTAAATCCTTCACTACATCTTTCCACCAATCTTGTTCTGTGATGGATTGACCGTAGAATAGAATACGCACTTGGCGGCGGTCTGTTGGAGTGCTAGCAGCAAGTAGCCCCATCGTCCTTTGAATCCTTGCTCCAAAACTAGCATTATTTTCAATAGGAGCGGGTGGGGGAAATGGCGTAGAGGCAACTATTTTTTTGATGAGCGGAACTAACAGAAAGCTCAGACACAAAAAAAGCAGCCACAAGTAGCGATAAATCTTGGATTTTCTGCTATTTCTTTGGTGTTTTGCCATTGTTTTATTTTTCCCTGTCCGTTTCACTTTGCTCCAGGCGACTGTGGGATGAATGCTACGTGTCTAATCAGTAGCTGTAGCGTGCTTATGGGCGCACCTCACCAGTAGCTGTAGTGTAGCCTGTATGGAAATATATTACCAAATTGAGCGAGCCAAAAAGTGATATAATGCCTGCTAATTAATTGCACTCCGATCGATCGCACGTCAAATGGATTACAAAACCGCCCGCAGTTTTCTGATCGACCAAGGAACCGCCCTGGAAACCAAGAAAAATCCCGACGCCTTCCTGATGCGTCTCAAACAAGGTCAACCGCCCGTACCCGGACAGGTGACATCGATTTTATTAGCTTTAAAAATATTGTTTGAAGGGCTGCAAGAATCTCCAATGCTCGATCGACAATTGATATCGGCACTGCATTTACTGTCAGTAGAAGGTTTGCAGCAATTTGAAGCTGGACTCCGCAGAGGAGTTTCTTGGCCACCGCTGCTGAAGGAAGACTTAAATCGAATTGCGATCGCCGTCAAGAATATCTTTTCCGGCGTCTGGCAATAATTAGCTCAGCAACCACCGATCCCGATACCCACCGCCAGCCAACTCAATTTTTTTTATACAATTATTTGTAAAATTTTATGTTAATCTTGCTACATTTACCCTCGAATTGTGGCATCTTAATATAAGAATCACTTCAAACAAACAATTGGAGATACTACTCATGAACGCTGAAGAAAAAGCTAGACAACTAATTGCACGAGAAAGGCAGCATAGCGAACACTTGCACGAAGCTATGCTCAATCGTTCCTCCCACGAGCTAGAAACACATGGGGAGGGAATTGCTGAAGAAAAAGCCAGAGAATTAATGGCTCAAGAAAGGCAGCACAGCGAACACCTGCACGACTCTATGTTAAGCCGTTCCTCCCAAGAGGTAGAGGCATCGATCGCACCCGATGACACTGACAAATAAATTTTGTAAACACAAGACTTACGGACACATACCAATAAACCTGGTTTTTATACCATTTTTCATACCATAACAAAGGGCTGTAAAAATGTTTTTGTATAAACAACCAGGTTTCTGAGTCTTGCAATAGTTCAGCACAGCAAAACTCTACTCAAATCGAGGAGGATTTTAGGTGCAATCAAAACAGCCCCTGCTCGGTTGGCCGCCGCTATCACAAGCATCCACGCGCCATATATAGCAATAGAAAATGCCAGGTTCTACTCCTCGCGAAAGCTTTCCAGGGATGCCAAAAGAGCTGGCAGTCCCGCTAGTGTGGCCGACACCAAAGCCTCATCTTTGTAAATTCGAGATAGCCGAATACGGGTACTTTTAGACGCAGAGGTGAAAGAGCCTCGCCGTTGGGAATTTCCGGTTTCAACCCGCCCTAAATTTTGTGTTTCTCGCGTCACGCCAAACATAGCAGTATCCTCGCAGTATCGTCAATTAATCCCTAAATATGCGCCCGTAAATTTTCTCACGGCTTGCTGTATGTTTCTATTATTACTCAGATAGGTAACAGAGATGAAAGCATGAAATAATTATTCACGATAGATAGGGATCAACTTAAACTGCTTAAGGGCTTTTATTAATTTGTTACACGGCGGGTTTGTTTCAGCCGCCCACGACGACTCAGACACCAGCAACCAAAATCACCGATTTCACAGGAGGAATGCGGATCAATGATGCTAACTCTTAGTGCAGCAACAGTGATAAGTCAAATCAGGCCGACTGTCGAAAGCTTGGGCGACGGAGACTACCGCTACCGAGACTCCTTTGCGCTCGATCGACCTTTTCGAGAAATTCAATTTCGCAAACAAGACAGATACATCACCGGCAGCGATTCCGACAAACGCACGGGCAAAAGTTACTGCTTCCGGGGCATCCCCCAGCACAACAACATTATTAACATCACGGTAGCGATCGAAATTTCCCCAAAAACAGCACAGAAAACCGAGTGGAAATTAGCACCGGGAAACCCCATTAATTTCGACAGGCTTTATCCCCTGCAAGCATGGCCGGGATTAGAATTGTACAAATGTTTGACAGCATTTTTACCAAAATTGAAGTAATTAGACCTCTTGCAAAAATAATTAGGACGGGCTCTGGGGCCCATCCCACAAGAGTTATTTTTTCTTGTGGGATGAGCCCCAGAGCCCGTCCCATCAATTGATGAAAAGCATTTTTGCAAGAGGTCTATTATATCAAATATGGTGGATTGCACCGGATATCTCTAGGACACGGCTTGGCCCATAGGTGTCAACTTAAGCTTTTAGTCCATCAATATTCCCGCCTACCCGTCAGTCCGCCAGGGGTTGAAACCCCTGTCTAATACCTAAAGTCCTCGCTATGAGGACTAATGAGTTTAAAAAATTTTATTCTCAGTCCTCATAGCGAGGACTTTAGCTTTGAGGCAGGGAATTCATTCCCTGTCGGACTGTCGGACAGTCGGACTGTTTAACGTTAAGTTGACACCAATGGAGACTGCCGTGTCCCTACCCTTCTTTGTGTTAATTTAACCTAAGAACCAGCATTTTCCAATTCTTCCCGCAGCATTTCCCGGTAGACTTTCGGCAAACGAGAACTCATAGAATTGGTTTCAATTCCATATCCCAAACTCGTCCAAGTTCCCGAAAGCATCCGCAACACGTCAGTTAATCTTTCCTGTCGCAACATCTCAGAAATATCAGCTTTCCAAAACTTGCGATCGCTCAACCAAGCATAAACCACAGCATCCTGATCTTCTGGTTCAAAACTGTAATCTTCCCAGAATAAAAAATTAGCACGACGCGCCTGATAGCGCTTAGCCTTCTCCTTCCAAGTCGTAGTCAGAAATTGATACCTGCCCGCAGCGGTAGTACACCTGCCTCGATTCGGGCCATTAACAATCTTCACGCACCAGTCAGGATGGCGGCTCAAATCTAATATGTATTTGCCACCGTAAACAACGTGATAAGGGCGAGCAACATTCGACTCGCTAGCAGAAATAGTACGCATCAGCGCCCGAATATAAGGATCGCCCGTTTTAATAGCCAGCGGCGGGAATTTTCCCCGCCCGCTTACCGACTGCGACAACTGCTGATTTCCCCGCAAACTGTCAACCAAAAAAACACCGCCGCCAATCACAGCGCCGATTAAAAGTATAAATCCGAGGATTTGAATCTCTGCTCGCCTCAGCAAACCTCTTTTGCGACGGCTCAATTTCTCAGCTTCTAGCCAACTCATTTCCATTTCCGAAATTTCCGCCAATTTTCGAGCCGCCCGCATCCGGCGCACCCGAAAATCGTATTGATATAGCGGCGCGGCTACCAGCGTTAGACTCGATAAAACCCCCGCCAATTTAATCATCCAGAAATCTAATTCACCGGCTATGGCAACATTTGTCAGAGTAGATATTCCTGTTAGTAATTGAGCCGGATCGATCGATCGCGCGGGCCAATAAAAAATCGCAAGTTGCACCAACAGCGACAGATTAAAGGCAAAAAAAATCACTACAACAGCATTCAAGCCTTCTCGCAAGTGCGATCGAATACCCGTATGCCGACGCTTGAACTTGCGCGCAACGCGAAAGCGCCCCGGCAGCATAATTAGTAAGGGATTTAAGATTTTGACTGCTAAAAAGTGACAAACAAAGAACACAGGCAACTGAATCAGCCAAGCCGCCAGCAGTAGACTCAGAAAGCCGATATTGTCGCTGACAAAAGGAATGCCCCTGCGAAGGACAAAACTAAAACTCTGAGCGAGAGCAAATGCCCTTAACCACGAAATCGGATAGGGGAACCAAGCTGGCCACTTGAGAGTTTTCATGCTGGGAGAACGAAAGTTTAAGGGCGAATGGTAAAACTATTAAGATTTTGCCAGATTTGGCGATCGGAAAACTGGCAATTCCCCTGCGGTTTGTACTGATGGGACTTGCGCGCTGATGCCCAGAAACCGGGTTTTTTAAGCAAAAACTTGCCTAAAACCCTCAATCTCGGTAAAAAAACCCGGTTTCTTTGTTCGCTACCTGGGCCTAAAGAAACCGGGTTTTTTACCTTTGCTGCTGGCTGCAACGGGTATTTTCGTGAAAAAACCCGGTTTCTGGGCACCCGTGCGTCCTAATTCAATCAAATCACACTGGCAAACAACTCCTCAAAACTCTTTTGCGGAGCCTCCGACTTCGCCACAATTTCCACAACCTTGTTGCGAGAAGTCGGCTGAAACAGCGCCTCCACGCACACTTGGGCTACCTTGGTGCGGGGAATGCTGCTCTCAAACATTTTGTCCGCACCAGTCATGACGATCGCATCTGAATTATCCTCATTTTTGAGGCCGCCCGGACGGACGATCGTATAAGTTAGGCCGCTTTTTTGCAAATACTCCTCGGCTTGTTTTTTCCAAACCAAAATCAGCCAGAACAAATTCAGCGGGTGAAAAAACTGAGAGACGCACAGAGAAGTCACCAGCACAAAATGCTCAATTCCCTTAGCCTTAGCTGCATCCACCAAATTTTTAGTACCTTCAAAATCCACCTTGTAAGGCGCTGTCGGGTCAAAACCAGGGGCCGCCCCTGTCGCACACAGCAATACCGTACTATCGCCGATGGCATCGCCTAGGGAAGTTGCATTTAATACATCCCCAGTCACTAACTCAGCCTCCGGTGGTAAAATTTGCCTCGCTGTGTCTAGATTTCGGACTAAGGCGCGCACGGGAATACCTCGCTTGACCAATTCTGCGACGATGCGGCGGCCAGTCTGACCTGTGGCTCCTGCTACAAATGCTTTCATATGTCGAGTTATGCTGAACTAGGGTAAGTTTTGTTGCTATCAATTTCTCAATTGTAGGGAGGAAACTCCCTTAACACATCCCCAACCCGACCGGTGCGTATTACAGGAGAGTATAGAATGAAGCAAGATTCCGCTGAATATCAAACTTTTGAAGCTTCTGACGAAAATTACTACCCAGATGCGAGTTTCCGACAGCCCGAAAGTGGAAGCGCGGATGCACCAGAGGAAGTTGAGCCGATTTGGTTTCACACGCATTTTGAAGACAGCATGGAGATGTACGCCGATGCGGAGACGGTGGCGAAGCATTTGAACAACCACAAGAGTTGGTTTTGCCAGTGCGCTTCGCCGATGAAGGCCCAGCCGATCGGCGAAAACGGCTATGATTTATTAATCGGGCGTTTTGGGGCTTTCGGCTACCGTGTTGAAGCGAGAATTGGTTTAGAGTTGCTGCCGCCGGATGCTGAAGGCTGCTATTTGATTAAGACTATTCCGGTTCCGAATTATACCTCGCCTGGGTATGAAGTGGATTTTCGATCGGCAATGAAGCTAGGGGAGATACCGTCTCAGGAGTTTGCCGCCGATTGGCCGAGCTCGGAACGTGCTAAGCTGCCGCCTGTGATTACCATTACTAGCTGGAAGCTGGATTTGGCTGTGGGAGTTTGCTTTCCCAAGTTTATTCGATCGATGTCTCAACCTTTAATAGAAAAAACCGGCGATGCGCTTTTGGAAAAAATCATCAAACAAGTTAACCGGCGCTTGACTTATAAAACTCAGGTTGTTTTTCACGAAAGTTTGGGCATTCCTTTTCCGAAAAATCCTAAGAAATATTAAGCATACTTACGCTTTAACCTGTACAGCATTTAAATTGTATGTTAAGTGTGGGATCTCCTGCCCAACCCCTACTCCCCACAAGAGTAAAGATTTATTTGACTCTGCAATTTAAATGCGGATTAGCTTAACTCGCATTTGTAGGGTGTGCACTGCACACCTTACTCATAAGTGCGATCGTCATAACTCATACCCTCGTAGATTTTCGACTTCGGCGTGAGCGCTCAGTCGCACAATTTTAGATTAAATTATGGGGAATAACTGATTGTGTATGGGTTGGGATCGCGAGCCTAAAGTTGCTTTTTTGAAACTGATATCACTTTCTCCGGGTGCTTAGAGCGAGCCTTATGCCTAGGTTTTTGAATCCAACACTTGCTTTACCAGTTAATCCAAATCATCAAGTTATTGCTAATAAAATTTAAGGGTAAAGTCATGATTGCATTTTGACATATAGCAATTCTTGCAAAAGTCGTATTTTTTTTACCCCACGCCAACCCTCCCCGAACGCGCTGGGAGTCCGTAAGAAATTCACAAATGATGCGAGGATTGCTAGATGCTGATTTCTTATCAGTGGAATTAGTTTTTATTATTATGGGTCAATTTAGCACAGGGTTGGACACAATAGTTTCAAGTCAGATGCCCTCAATTTCGACAGTATTGTTATTAAAAGATTCTGCTTCTGTCATTATGCTTTCCCTCCTTATTGCCTCATGATTAAGCAATGTAGGCGACGCAGTTCAAAGCGGGATCCGATCGCCCTCGTAAACTAGCAAGTGTCTCAGATCACAAGGCAGATCGATCGCCCTCACTGCCAAAAAACGTAAAGTTATGTCAGATTAAGTAAGGGGTTATACAATAACTCTTGCCATATCCCTAGAAAGTTATGACAACGAAACTAAGAGCTACACACACAGAGAAAATGGAGAGAGACTTGCACCAGTTGAGGGCAGACCAAGAACTGATTCTCAATCAAGTAGACAATGCGATCGCTCTGTTCGACTCGTCTGATTGCTTAGTTTTGTTTAACAAAAAATTGGCGGGAATCTGGGAACTGTCCCCAGAATGGCTGGAAACAAAGCCGAAGTGCCACTTGCTGTTTGCGGAAATTGTCGATCGGGGTTACTTGTCCCTTCAGCAGTGGCAAGAGTTTCAGCAAGCACTCGAAAAATCTCAGGATGAAAGTTTATCATTTTATTTCGAGCAATCCAATGCGGTTTGTTTGGAGGTGTGCGCCACGATTACCAACAGCGGCGGACGGCTATTTACCTTTCGAGACGTTACGGTATACCGAAACTCCCAAGCTAGCTTGAACGCAGAAGTCAGGCGGCTTAGCTTTCTTTTAGGTTTAACTGAACGCCTGCAAAAGTCTGACAGTTTGCAAGAAATAGGTCAGTTTGCCCTCACCTATTTAGTAGAGGCAATGAATGCAGCTTTCGGAGATGTCAAGGTGATTAACGGCAAGGGAAACGATCGGCAAGCGTCGGGGATTTGCAACCAAGTTTCTAGTCAATTTTTGGCTACTTACGGGGAACCAGTAGTCGCAGGAATGCAAGAATTGCTCGACCAAGGCATTCCCTACGGCATCGGTTTACTGTGGGAAGTGGTGAAAACTGGTAAACCTGTGTTTGTCGAGGATTATGCCCAACATCCCAATGCCGTGCCGGAATTTCGGCATCCGGGAATCGGACAACTGGGTATTTTTCCGATCGCAGCTACCAACGGCACAATCATCGGAGTGCTGACGCTGGAGTCCCGCAACATCAAAAAACTGCAAGCCGCCGTCCACCAAGACGTACTCGAAGCTGCTTGCCGGACTCTGGGGGCGGCGATCGAGCGGGCTCAGACACAAGAGAACTTGCGCCAAGTTAATGAAGAATTAGAGTATTCTTCTCAGTTGAAATCCGAGTTTTTAGCCTCAATGTCCCACGAATTGCGGACGCCTCTCAACAGCATTCTCGGCTTTTCTGACTTGCTGCTGCGGCAAACGGCCGGACAGTTGAGCGATCGACAAATCAACTATGTAGAACTGATCGAAAAAAGCGGTCAGCACTTGTTGCAGCTAATCAACGATATTCTCGATCTTTCTAAAATTGAAGCCGGGAAAGTAGAACTCAACTTACAGCCTGTTCGCGTTCAAGAACTGGCGACAGACTGTATGAAAATGATGCAGCCACGGGCAGACAAAAAGCGGATCGGTTTGTCTTTAGAACTCGACAACCGTATTACTAAAGTTTGGCTCGACGAACGGCGAGTGCGACAAATTGTGATTAATTTACTTTCCAATGCCATCAAATTTACCCCCGAACAGGGACAAGTTAAACTCAGCGGGCGTCTGGCCTACGGCAGTGAAATAGACGGCGACTACCGACCGGATTGTTCTCCTATAAATGCCAGCACTCCTTATTTTTGTTTTGAGGTAAAAGACTCCGGCATCGGCATTCCTCAAGACCGCTGGCACTTGCTATTTCGACCTTTTCAACAGGTGGATTCTTCCCTGACTCGGAGGCACGAAGGTACAGGTTTGGGTTTGGCTTTGACTAAGCGTTTGGCAGAATTGCACGGGGGAACTGTTTCTTTTCAATCTGTTTGCGATCGGGGAAGTCTTTTCCGCGTTTGGCTGCCGTTGACGGAGATGCGTCAACAGTTGGGAAACTTTGCTTCTTGTGCTTTGGATACCAAGTTAGTTCCTGCTTCTGCGATCGCTTTACCAATTGCCAGCAAGCGAATTTTGGTTGTTGAAGACCAGCTTTTTAACCAAATGTTAATTTCTGAGGTGATGGAATTGGAGGGGTACGGGGTAGAGATACTCGCGGATGGGAAGGCGATGGCCGATCGTATTCTCGCAGCCTCTGCAGCCCCGGAGTTGCTGCCGGATTTGATTTTGATGGACATTCAGTTGCCGGATGTTGACGGCTTTGAGTTGATGCGCCGAGTTAAAGCAGATCCTGTCTGGGATTCGGTACCGATGATTGCGGTGACGGCGATGGCTATGCCCGGTGACAGTGAGCGATGTTTGGAAGCAGGCGCTTCTGGTTATTTGAGCAAGCCGCTGGATTTGAATTTGACGATCGCTACTATCCGTTCTTTTCTCACTTAAACAGCATTTATACAAAGCTTGTCAAAGTAACTGTTAGCTTGCACGGGATGAGAAAAGCTTGTCCATCAAAGTGCCAATAAAAATTTGCTTGAAATGATTTAGACGCGCTATATAATAGATGATGACGGGATTCAGACATCTAGAAAATATCATAATGATAGCTAATGCACGTTATCAGTCGGAAAAAATTAAGAGACTACTGCCAAAGTCACGCTGATTCCTGCGAAGCGCTCGATGACTGGTATAAAATTGCCAGTAAAGCAGCCTGGACTAATCTTGTTGAAGTTCAAGCTGTTTATCTCAAAGCTGAAGCAGTTGGAAATTTTACAGTTTTTAATATCAAAGGAAATAAATATCGCTTAATCGCGAGTATTAACTATGAGAAGCAAATTATTTATATAAAATACGTTTTCACTCACGCCGAGTATGACAAGGAAACCTGGAAAAATGACTATTACTTTTGATCTAAAAATTTACAGTAGCTTGCTCTCTCAATATCAGCCTCGAATTATCAAAACTGAAGAGGAAAACGAGATATTTTTGAAAATTGTTGAAGAATTACTCTCACGTCCAAATCAGACTCCAGAAGAAGATGCGCTGTTGGAATTGCTGGTAAAACTGATTGAGGATTTTGAAGATCGGCACTATCAACTTAATACATCAACGCCCAAGTCAAGGTTGCTGCATTTAATGGATGCTCGGAGTCTAGAAGCAGAGGATTTAGTAGAAATTATGGGTTCAAGTGAGGCGGTAGTTGAGGTAATTAACGATCGGCTAGAAATCAGCAAGAAACAAGCTGAGGCTTTGGGGAGGTTTTTTCACGTCGATCCGGGGTTGTTTTTGTTCAATTAAGCGATCGCACTCTGTAATGTCTCGGAGGGCGATCGCATCCAAGTGGATTGATTTGATGAGGGTGGGGGCGATCGCACCCCTCCTATAAAAATGAACAAGCGATCGCACTCACTCATCAAAAGAATCATCCCCAAGCAATTCCAACAACTCATCCCAAGAACAACCAAAAGTTTCCTTAATGCGACTAACTGGGTCTATTTCTATTTTTGCCATTGGCTGCATAGCATAACGGCGAACGGTATTGTATGGGACGCCTGAACGCCTGCTTAGTTCGCTCAGGCTCCAGTTCCGCTCCTCGCTAAGCTCTTTTACTTTGATTTTTACTCTGTACATACTCATTAGCTTATGAGTATTTCAGTGTCAGAACTATAACTTTCGCATATACATATTAATAATTACATATTGACATATACACGCTAGCGTCATAATATGAGTAATAAATCAAAAGCCAGCGCCTCTACCTACCAAGTGTCCGCGCTGGCTCTGGCTCCCTTATGCAATGGAGACAAAACCATTATGACTTACAAAGAGTGCCTCAAGCCTTGGGCGGTTGCCCGTTTACTTCCCAATTTGCAGTGGGCGATTATCGGGCGATACCGCAGTCGATCGGACGCTGACGGACATCTTCAGTTGTGTCGCCAGCGAGTCCCCAATATCCGATTAAAAGTTGTGTTTGCTTTGCCCGATCGCACTGATTTGACACCTCATGGCCGATAACCGATCGTAGGAATCGGTTTTTTAGACAGAACTTACGCCAGGGCCGACAAAGAAACCGGGTTTTTTACCTAATCTGCGGACTACAGCAGAGGATTTTCGTAAAAAAACCCGGTTTCTGGCCACCCGTGCGTCCAAGACTATTAGGGAAAAAGAAAACAGCCCCACGTGAGGCTGTCTTCGATCGCACTATTGTATTTGCCACTGCTGGGCCTCCGACTTTTCCAACTGCCACTAATCCTGGGTTCACTGCCACAGAGGTGTAATTTATTACATTTCATGATGCGAAACGCTAAACTCAATAGTAGATAAATTTTAGATTGAATGTAAAATCAACTTATATTAACCTAACTCAACTATTTCGGCGATCGATCGGGGACATCTCTTTTCAGAAACGAGGGGAAAGACTAAAGAACACAACACAATCAGTTCTGGACGCTATTAGACTAAAGAAACCGGGTTTTTTACCCCGATTAAAAGTCTGTATGCAGTATTTTCGGAAAAAATCCGATTTCTAGGCGATCGTGCGTCAATCCTAGCTAAATACCTAAATCCTTTGTCCTTGCCGATCGGTGGCCAAACTTTACCTATCATATTCCATGTCAAACAAGTCGCCCTGCATCATGTTGGTTGATGACGAGCCAGCTAATCTGACTTTACTCGAAGAGTTATTGCACCTGAAAGGATACGCTACAGTATCAGCGCTATCTGGCCATGAAGCGCTCTCGCTTGCCCGCGCCTCTCGACCCGATTTAATTTTACTAGATATTATGATGCCGGAGATGGACGGTTTTGATGTGTGCGATATCCTACGGAAGGATACGGAATTGCAAACTGTACCGGTGATTTTTTTAACTGCCCTCGATGACGATATATCTCGCATCAAAGGGTTAGAAATGATGGCAGATGATTATTTGACAAAGCCTTTTAACAGTCGCTTGTTGCTGGCGAAAGTGGAAAATATTTTGCAGTTGAGTCAAATGCGATCGCAAGCAGTATCTTCCCAATTCCACCAGCAGGTAAAAGAGCAAAGCAAACGCCAAATCGCCGCAGCTTGGGAAGCCAACGAATATCTGTCAGAAAAATTTCAGCTATTTGTGCCAGAGCAACTTCTCGAACGAATTGCGCCGCAAGGAATAGAATCTATTCAGTTGGGCAATGCCACAGAAGAAGAGCTGACTGTTTTATTTTGCGACATTCGCGGGTTTACTGCGATCGCCGAATCTCAACAAGCTCGAAAGACTTTTGAATGGTTGAACGCTTTTTTTACTAAAATGAACGAGTGCATCACGTCTCACGGCGGGTTTATTGACAAATACCTAGGCGATGCAATCATGGCAGTATTTGACCAGCCAAATTCTCACGCCATGAATGCGATCGAAGCCGCAGTAGCAATGCAAGAAACCTTGCAAGAATTTAATGCCAGTCGCCACCAATACAATTTAGAATCTCCCGTCAATATTGGTACGGGAATTAACACAGGTATCGGCATGATCGGCACTTTAGGTTCCGATCGCCGCATGGACTCTACAGTCATCGGCGATGTGGTAAATACAGCTTCTCGGTTAGAAAATTTAACTAAAATATACGGCTGCCAAATTATTGTTAGCGAAAATGCCATTGTTCATGCGAGAGAATTTCTAAATGGCATAAGTTCCAACTCCCACTCAAAAGAAAGTCTATTATTAAAGTGCGACTTAGAAATGGAAACACAGGAGAGTATTATTTCTACTTCTGGGGCGACTGCTGCTGACAGCCATTTGCCCAGCAACAATTATTACTATCGCTGGATCGATCGAGTAACGCCGCGCGGCAAACAGCAAGCTATTGAAATCTACGAAATCTGGGCAGCCTCTTGTCCCGACTCTGAGGCAAAGCAGCTTACCCAGGGTTTATTTGACAAAGGAATTCAAGGATGGCAATCCGAAAGATTTGTCGCAGCCTTGGGATATTTTCAGCAACTAATCGAACAAAACCCTGCTGATACAGTCGTCAGTTTTTATATCAATCGCTGCCAGGAAAAACTAGGTTTTATACCTGTAAGTAAGCGCTCAGAAATCAACTAAATAGAACCAGTTCGTACTGAGGATTTCAGTCCTATTTCTTACGGCAAATACTAGCTCATAAAGATTTAACTTTTAGGGCGGGCGAGAAGCCAAAACCCTACTTCCCACAAGAGTTTAGAACTCTGGAAAAAGTCGCTAACTATCGTGAATTAAATAACTTACAAATTTAATTGTTATTGTGGGATGGGCTCTTATAGCCCATCCAAAAAGGACGGGCTATAAGAGCCCATCCCACTTTCAAGAGTGGAAGTTATTTAATTCTCATTCCTAACTATCGTGAATTGTATCTGCGTTGCGTCTGTGCTTTCCCTATTACTGAAAGATTTATGCCATAAGTCTACTCTAATTTTAGACCATCAAACAGCGGTCAAAACTTGCTCTCTCAACTTCCCGATCAACTCATTCACCCCCCCCGCATTCAAACGGTAACTCAGAGGATGACCGATTAAATAAGCCGAACTTTCAAACAAAACATCAATTTCCACCAAACCATTTTCTCGCAAAGTTTTGCCAGTCGAAACCAAATCCACAATTGCCTCCGACATACCCGTAATAGGCCCCAATTCCACAGAACCGTAAAGCGGCACAATTTCCACCGGCAAATTCAAATTGTGAAAATATTCCCTTGCACAGTGTACGAACTTAGAAGCAACTCTCCCGTGAGGAGGCAAATCCACCGTTCGTCGATAAGAACTAGATTCCTTCACCGCCACAGACAGCCGACACTTGCCAAAATTTAAATCAATTAAATTGGCAACTTTCGGCTTTTTTTCCCGCAAAACATCATAGCCAGCAATCCCCAAATCCGCTTGACCGTATTCCACATAAACAGGTACGTCGTGCGTCCTTACTAGCAAAGCTTTGGCAGTGCCCGTCGGGTCATAAATTTGAAGTTGTCGGTTCGAGGAATCGAGAAAAGCACTGAAGTCTAATCCAACCGATTTAAACAGCCGAATGCTATCTCCTAACAGTCCGCCTTTGGGAAGTGCAACAGTAATCATGTCAATTTTTAGAGGGTAAATTTCTTAATTTGGGAAGGGGGCGATCGCGGTCTAAGCAGAAACAGCTTTTACCAAACTCAGAATAACACATAGAGTTCATAGCAAAAAATAAATTTCGGGTATTGCTCGATCCTTGATTTGAGGATATATTATATTTAGTAATTTTTTATTTAGTCACTTTTTTCAATGGCGGTCGGTATGGAAAATAATCAAGAATTTGAAGAAAATTTTCACAGTGTAGACCAGGATTCCCTGAAAAAGATTACAGTAGATGAAATCCTCTCAGGCGGTGGTGTAGAGAGGGAGGAAATGGACTATACAGTAGCTGTACCTAGCGCTAACCAGGCAAGGGTTCCCAGGGACAGAGGCTTCTCCTCTCATGTGAAATCAAGCGTTTTCGATCGCGCCCCCCGATCGAAGTTTGCAGAAAAACGCGGAACGCTGGGAGGCTGTTAATTTGACAACTCTGGGCCCTAGAAGGGCAGAGATTCTTGTATCATTCAGTCCACTTAGGATCGCGAATTAAATAACTTACAATTTTAATTGTTATTGTGGGATGGGCGTCCCGCCCGTCCGTTTTGGACGGGCGGGAC